>PLEC01000041.1 GCA_003136935.1 Gammaproteobacteria bacterium | reverse complement strand
CGCACCGTCCGCACGCTCGCCGCCGGCACGCGCGGCACATCCGTCGCGGTGTAATGCCGCACTAGTCCGCACGGCAGGCCGCTGGCGCCGGCCTGATAAGCGACCGCCATCTGCGCATGCGTGAACTCAGACAAGGCCAGTGGCAGCGGCCACTGTCTCTCGACGGCGTCGCGCAAACGATGCAGCGAACCAACACCCGGATTGCCGCCCCAGGANNCCCATGCCGATCAACTGGTCGTAGATGAGGTCGGGCGTCATGCGTATCAGATGCAGGTTACGTCGCTGCTGGCGGATGATCTCGTGGCCGGCGGCAAAGGGAATCAGGTGTGTGAACCCTTCCAGTGCGATGCTCTGGCCGTCGCGCACGTGAGTCGCGATTGCCTCGGCCAGCGGTAGCACTTTCATAGGCTCACTCGACGACCGTCTGCGACTGCTCGCGCAGGTACTGAGGCAGATAGTAGAAAGAGGCGATGGCCTTGCCGGTCGTACCCGAGCCTTTCCAGCCGCCGAACGGCTGGTACCCGGGCCAGGCACCGGTCGTCGCGCCCTGCGGGCGATTGGCGTAGGTCACGCCGGCCTCAATGTGCTGTTGAAACCAGCCGATCTCGTCACCGGCACCGTAGAAACCCGCCGTCAATCCCAGCGGTGAGGCGTTGGCGAGGCGCATGGCTTCATCGTTCGAAGCCACCCGGTGGAGCATCAGGATGGGCAGAAACATCTCAACCTGCCACAGCCCGTGCTCGGGNNGTCGGCGCGCAGCAGCGCCGCGTAGCGCGCGTAGTCATCGTAGCCGGAGCGCGTCGCGACCGGACCGAGCCAGTTCTCGCGGCGCGCCGGGTCGCCGATGGTCAGCGCCGTGCATTGCTGCAGCAGCCTCTCGATGAGGGCATCGGCTACCTGACGATGGACGTAGAGTCGCGAGAGGGCGGAGCACTTCTGCCCCCCCATGCCGAAGGCGGAGCGGACGATTCCCGCGGCGGCGCGCTCCAGATCGGCGCTGGCGGTGACGATGCAGGCGTTCTTGCCGCCCATCTCTGCAATACAAGGTCGCGGATACCGACCGGACTGCAGCTTGAGCGCGATCTGTCGGCCGACATCGTAGGAGCCGGTGAATGTCACGCCCGCGGTGAGCGGATGATCCACGAGGGTAGCGCCGATCGCGGCGCTCGAGCCGCTCAGGTAGTTGAATACGCCGGTTGGCAGACCGGCATCGCGGATACAGTCCGCGAGCAGCCGCCCCGCCCAGGGGGTCGCGGTGGCGCCTTTCAAAACCACGGTATTGCCGGTGATCAGCGCCGCAGCCACCGGGCCGGCCGCGAGCGCCACCGGAAAGTTGAACGGCGTGATCACCGCCCACGCACCGTAGGGCTTCAGCACGCTGCGGTTGCGTGACACGTGGCTGGTCAAAGGATCATCGGGCAGTGCGCGATCGAAGCCTTGCGCGCGCTCGAAATCGTCACAATAGGTGTAGAAGAAGTCGGCCGCCTCCTGCGCTTCCCCGAGGGCTTCCATGCGGTTCTTGCCGACTTCCAGAGTCAGCGCCGCGGCAATGTCGTAAACGCGCTCCTCGATGAGCCGACCAACGCCGCGCAGCAGTCGCGCGCGGGTCGCCACTGGGGTTTGCTTCCATGCGGGCCACGCAGCGTGCGCGGCACGCAGCGCCAGATCTGCGTCCGCCGGGCTGGCCGCCGCGAATTCACCCAGCTGCTGCTCGTGGTTGGCGGGATTGTGCGTGCGCATCACCTGCTGCGCCGGCCGGTCTTCGCCCGCGACATGCAGCCGGTGGCGCCCGCCCAGCGTGGCCAGGATGCGCGCCATGCCGGCGTCGAAGCGGGCATGCAGCTCCTCGGGAGGGTTGAACATCGTGGCGTAGGTGAGCTTGAAACTCATCAGTGCATTCCCCGCCAGTGCTATTATCGAACATCAATTCGTTCTGCGAATTACATTAGACGGCGCATGGTAGTGCGCTTGCAACTCAGCTTACTGCTGCTCGGCTCGCTCGCGAGTGGCTGGCTCGTCGCGCAGCCGCGGCCCGCCGCGGCCGCGATCGATCTGCCGCATTCGTACTACTACAACGAGATGTACCTGCCACAGCTGACGAGCGGCCCGAGCAGTGTTGCCTGGTCACCGGATGCGCGCGAAGTCGTCTACTCGATGGCCGGATCCCTGTGGCGCCAGAAGATCGATTCGACCGTCGCCGAGCAGCTGACTGAGGGTGCCGGCTATGACTATCAGCCGGACTGGTCGCCCGACGGGCGCTTCATCGTCTACGTGGCAAGTTCGGGGGCGGCAATCGAATTGTGGCTGCTGGATTTGCATTCAGGCCAGACAGCGCAGCTCACCCACGGCGGGGCGGTCAACCTCGAGCCGCGCTGGTCTCCGGACGGGCGGCGGATCCTGTTCGTATCAACGGCCTACCATCAGCATTTTCACGTGTTCGTCGCCGAGCTAAGCGACACACACCTGAGTGAGCCGCTGCGCCTCACCGGCGAAAACAAGAGCCCGCTGCCGCGCTACTACTACAGCGCCTACGACCATGAGATCAATCCGACCTGGACACGCGACGGGCAGTCGGTCCTCTTCATCTCCAATCGTGGCCGCATCTACGGCACGGGCGGATTGTGGCTCATGCGAGCAGTTGCGGGTGCGACAGCGGTCGAGTTGCATTACGAGGAGACCAACTGGCGGGCGCGGCCGGACTTTTCCCCGGACGGACAGCGGATCGTCTACAGCTCCTACCTGGGACGCAGCTGGCTGCAACTGTGGCTGCTGCCCGCGAGCGGCGGGGAGCCGTTGGCGCTTACCTATGGGGACTGGGACGAGACCAGCCCGCGATGGTCACCGGACGGGCAGCACATCGCCTTCATTTCAAATCGCGAGGGCGACACGCAATTGCGTTTGCTGCGCTTCCCCGGTGGCAGCTCACGGGTACTTGAGGTTACGCAGCGCCGCTGGCTGCGTCCGCGCGGCAGCCTGCATCTGTCGGTGCGCGATGAGCAGGGGTTGCCGACGCCAGCCCGCGCGGTGGTGACAGATGCGGCGGGGCGGTTCTACGCACCCGCGCGAGCCTGGATGCATCACGCGGAATTCGACCGCAACAAGCACCCGTTCGAGGCGCGCTACTTTCACAGCTCCGGCGACGACGTCATCGAGGTGCCCGCGGGCACCGTGAGCGTCGAGGTGATGAAGGGGTTTGCACGCACGCCCGAGCGCCGCAAGGTGCAGGTGGCCGCGGGAGCAACCGCAGAAGTGTCGGTGGTGTTGCCCGCGCGGCCGTGGCTTGACGGAGCCGACCGGCGCTGGGTGAGCGCCGACGTGCACGTGCACATGAACTACGGTGGACACTACCGCAACACACCCGAGCACCTGGTCTTGCAGGCGCAGGCAGAGGATCTGGATATTGTCGAGAACCTGATCGTGAACAAGGAGCAGCCGATACCCGACATCCTCTATAGCGGGCGCGGGATTGACCCGGCATCGAAGCCCGGCACGCTCGTGGTTCACGGGCAGGAATTCCATACCAGCTACTGGGGCCACCTCGGCCTGCTCGGCATGCGTGGCGGAATCCTGCTGCCCGGTTATGCCGGCTACCCCAACACGGCAGCCGCCAGCCTCTATCCGATGAATGCGGATGTCGCGGACCTGGCGCACGCGCAGGGCGCATTGGTCGGGTTTGTGCATCCGTTCGAGGAGGAACCACAGCCCCTCACCAAACCGGCCCACACCGACGCCGACGAACTGCCGGTCGATGTTGCCTTGGGCAAGGTCGATTATCTTGAAATCGTCTCGTTCGCCGATCATCAGGCGGTGGCTTCGGTGTGGTACCGCCTGCTCAATCTCGGATTCAGAATCCCGGCTGCCGGTGGCACCGATGCAATGGCCAACTACGCGACCCTGCGCGGGCCCGTCGGCCTGAACCGCGTCTACGCCTCGCTGGCGAACGGGCCGCTCGACAGCGGGGCCTGGCTCGAGGCGCTGCGACAGGGTCGTACGTTCGCCACTAACGGACCGCTGCTCGATTTCTCTCTCGCCGGCAGTCCCATCGGCGCGACGTTACGGCTCGAGCGTGAGCAAGCTGTGCCCTTTACGGCGCGCCTGCGCTCCATCGTGCCCGTCGATCATGCGCAGGTCATCTGTAACGGCCGCATCGTCCGCGAACTGGCCCTCGGCACTCATCGCGACGAGTTGGCGGTGAGCGGCACGTTGCCGATCAGCTCGAGCGGCTGGTGCGTGCTGCGGGCGTTCACCGCCAGGGCGGAATACCCGGTGCTCGACAACTTCGTCTACGCGACCACGAGCCCGGTCTATGTGTCGGTGCGCGCTGAGAAGCCGCGTTCACCTGAGGATGCGCGCTACTTCGAGGCCTGGATTGATCATCTGCTCGCGACCACCGCCGCTTATCCGGACTGGAACTCGGCCGCAGAGAAGGCCGGTGTGCTACAGAAGCTCAGTGATGCCCGGGCCGAGTATGAACGCCTCGAATAGGCGCTGGCGCCCATGGGTCGGCGCACCGCTGAGTCATTGCTGCGGCAGCTGCGCCGCCGGCTTGGACTTGTCCCCGAGGTACCTTTCCATCCAGCCGAGGTAACGCTCGAAGCGGTCAACGAGAAAGCTCGGCCGGGTCAGCACGTGATATTCGCCCGGATAGACGATGAGTTGCGCCGGAACCCCCAGGGTGCGCAGGGCCTGGTACATCTGTTCACCGCCGGCAACGGGCACGTTGAAGTCCTTGTCACCACCGAGGAACAGTGTGGGCGTGCGGATCCGATCCGCGTGGAAGAACGGGTAAGACACCTTGAGCCACAGCGCCGTGCTGCGCCAGGGTGGTCCGAGCTCAGCGTTGTACTGCACGATGTATTCATCTGTGCCGTAGGTCGAGAGCTGATTGCCGCTGCCGGCGCCGCTGATGGCTGCNNTGCCGCCGCGATAGTTAATGGCAAGCACGACGTAACCGTGAGTCGCGAACAGCTGCCGCTCGAGTGGCGGCCCGTAGCCCTCGAGTTGCAGCGAGTGATCGTCCTGGCCGTTGGGTCCGCCGTGGATCCACACAATCGTCGGGTAGCGACGTCCGGAAACAAAGCCCGGCGGCTTCACGATCTGCCCGTGTATCTGCGTTCCATCGCGGCTGCTGAAGACGATGTCTTGCACCGCGCCGAGCGCAAGTTCCGCGAACAGCGTCCGGTTGTGAGCGCTTAAGGGACGCAGTCGCCCCTCCTCAAGGGCATAGGCCTCCACCGGTGTCTGATCGCTCGAGACCAGCACCGCCGTATGGCCGGCCGCCGCAGCGAGCTCGTGCACCACCATGGGAGCAGCAAGGCGCTCGATCGCACCGGTGGCGAGTGTGACCTGCGCCGGGTACTGGGTACCGTCGTCCTCGACCGCGAACAGTATCGAACGGCCGTCGGAGCTGAACGTGGGGGAGAGGACTGCACGGTCGAGGCTGCCGGTCAGGGCGCGCACGCCGCCCGACTTCACCTCCGCTACCGCCAGCGTGTCCATGATGTAGGCGTTGTACTTCAGCTCGTTGCCCTGCAAAAAGCCGATGAGCGTGCCGTCGGGACTCCATTCGAGCCGCTGCTTGTTGGGCGACCACGTCGAGAGCAGCCGCTGGGGCTTGGAACCACCGGCAGCGGCCACGAGGTACACCTCGTCGATGCCGAGCTCGCCCGGCGCG
>PLEC01000048.1 GCA_003136935.1 Gammaproteobacteria bacterium | reverse complement strand
CCGACCAGGCGGGCGATCCGCACAGCCCGGTCGTATTCGGACTGCAGCGCGTACTGTTCGAGGGCTTCGAGTTGTACCGCGACGCCAGCCGCGATCCGCAGCTGCTGAAGAATTACGGTCGCGGCACACCCGATGACTGGCTCGAGCGGCGTGTTTACAGCGCTTATCCGTTTCTCGGGATTGTGCTGTTCATCGCGGCGCATCTCATACTGTTCGGTGCTGTTGGCATCATCATGCTCGCCGTACACCTGGTGGCGCAGCCGTTCTTCGCCGGCGGTGTCATCAATGGTCTCGGGCACGCGGTCGGCTATCGCAGCTTCGAGATGCCCTCAACCGCGACCAACCTCGTTCCCTGGGGGTTGTTCCTCGGCGGCGAAGAGCTGCACAACAACCATCACGCCTTTCCGCGTTCCGCACGCTTTGCCGTGCAGCGTTGGGAGCTGGACATCGGCTGGCTGTGGATCCGCCTGTTCAGCGCGCTCAGGCTTGCCAAGGTGCGCTGGGTCGCTCCGCGCCCCCGCCTGGAGCGCCGCCGTCACGAGCTGGACGACGACACCGTCAAGGCGCTGTTCAGCAACCGCATGCACGTGCTGCGCGCCTATTCGCGCCGCGTGGTGCTGCCCGTGTGCCGCGATCTCGCGCGCCACGAGCCGCAGGGTGCCGTGCCCGGGATCACCCCGAAACTCCTGATCCGCCACCCGACGCTGCTGGCGGAGGAAGCGCGGCGCAAGCTGCGCGAGTTGCTGGCCGAGTACGAGGTGCTGCGCCGCGTGGTCGAGTACCGCGACACGCTGCAGCAGCTGTGGGACGGCTCATCCGCCAGTCCCGCGCGGGGGCTCGCGCAGCTGCGCGAATGGTGCAGCCGTGCGGAGCAGAGCGGCATCGGCGCACTACGGGAATTCGCACAGGGCTTGCCGGCCTACGCCCGATCGCGCTAGAAGAAGGCATTCTTACCGGAGGGATCTCGTATGCGCATCGGCGTTCCGCGGGAAATCAAGGTGCATGAATATCGCGTCGGCCTGGTGCCGGCGGGCGTGCGCGAGCTGGTGGCGGCCGGTCATGAGGTGCTGGTGGAAACCAGCGCCGGCAATGGCATCGGCGTGGACGATGCGCAATATCGCGCCGCCGGCGCCAGCATCGCGCCGCGCGCTGCGGATCTCTTTGCGCGCGCCGACATGGTGGTGAAGGTCAAGGAGCCACAAGCCGTCGAGTGTCAGATGCTGCGCAAGGATCAGGTGCTCTTCACCTACCTGCACCTCGCGGCCGACCCCGCGCAGGCGCAGGGCCTGATGAAATCCGGCGCGACCGCCATCGCCTACGAGACCGTGACCGCACCCAACGGCTCGCTGCCGCTGCTCACGCCCATGAGCGAAGTCGCCGGCCGCATGTCGATCCAGGTGGGGGCGGCCAGCCTGCAGAAGGCCAACGGTGGCTTTGGCATTCTCCTTGGCGGAGTCCCGGGCGTGCCGCCGGCCAAGGTGATTATTCTCGGCGGAGGCGTCTCCGGTACCCATGCGGCCGAGATGGCCGTCGGGCTGCGCGCCGACGTCACTGTGGTCGATCGCTCCGTGGAGCGGCTGCGCGAGCTGTCGAGCATTTTCGGTTCCTCGATCCGCACGGCTTACTCGACCACCGAAACCATCGAGCTGCTGGTGAAGGATGCGGACCTCGTGATCGGCGCGGTGCTTGTAGCTGGCGCCGCGGCGCCCAGGCTCCTGACACGCGCCACCATTGCCACCATGAAGCCCGGTGCCGTGCTGGTGGATATCTCCATTGACCAGGGCGGCTGCTTCGAAACCAGCCGCCCGACGACGCACGCCGAGCCGACCTTCGTCGTGGACGGCGTCATCCACTACTGCGTCGCCAACATGCCCGGCGCCGTGCCCCGTACCTCCACGCTGGCGCTCACCAACGCAACACTACGGTACGTGCGCGCGCTGGCTGATCTTGGCTGGCAGGGCGCGTGCAAGCGCGATCCGGGGCTCGCGGCGGGACTCAATGTCCATGCCGGGCAGATCACGCACGAGGTGGTCGCGAAGGCGTTGGGATTGAAGGCGTACCCGGTCGCCGCTTGAGCGGCACTCGGCCTTCGGTCCATCTCCTCAATGGTGTTCATGCGTGCGCGGCGCTAGCATGTTGCTATGAACACTCCACCCCTGAGTCGCAGACAAGTACTGGCGGGGGGTGTCGCCAGCGTCAGCGCCTTGCTGACACCCTGGGAAGTCGCGGGGGCGAGCGCGACGCCCGCGTCCGCTTCCGGAACGGTCAGCATCGGCGGCGATCTCCTGGTGAATCGCCTAGGCTTTGGTGCGATGCGCATCACCGGACCCGACATCTGGGGCGCGCCGAAGGATCCGGTGGAAGCACGCCGCGTGCTGCACCGCGCCCTTGACCTGGGCGTGAACTTCATCGACACCGCGGATGCCTACGGTCCGAATGTCAGTGAACTGTTGATCGCCGACACGCTGTATCCGTATCCGCGCGGACTGGTGATCGCCACCAAGGGTGGCCAGGTACGGCCAAGCGCCTCCGAGTGGACCCCTGACGGACGACCCGCGCACCTGCGTGAAGCGTGCGAGGCGAGCCTCAAGCGTCTGCGGCTCGAGCGCATCGACCTTTACCAGTTTCACCGCATCGATCCCAAAGTGCCGCTGGAGGAGTCGCTCGGGGAGTTCGCACGACTGCAGAAGGAAGGCAAAATCCGCCACGTCGGGGTCTCGAACTTCAACGTCGAGGAACTCGCACGCGCGCGTAAAGTCGTGACGGTGGTCTCGGTGCAGAACCGCTATAACGTCGCGGACCGCGCCTCGGAGGACGTACTTGCGGTGTGCGCGCGCGACGGGCTGGCGTTCATCCCCTGGGCGCCGATCGCACGCGGTTCATCGGATAGGCTCGAACGCGACGCGAGCGGTGAGAGACTTGAAGCGGTGGCGAAGGCTCGCGGGGTGAGCGTGCTGCAGCTCGCGCTCGCGTGGCTGCTGGCGAAATCGCCGGCGATGCTGCCGATTCCCGGCACCTCCTCGGTGGAGCATCTCAATGAAAACGTCGCCGCTGCACAGCTGAAACTAACGCCAGCGGAAATGACGACCGTCGGCTGAAGCGCCGCGCGCGCCGGCGGCGTAAGCGGGTACCAGGCACGCGCGGAGGAGAGCCTTCATGGTGAGGTTTTCATCGGTTCTCGGGCGCCTGGCGGGCGGTGCCCTCATGGTTTTCGCCGCGGGCGGCTCCCACGGGGCTGTGCCGCCTTCGGACCTCGAGACCGTGGAGAAACTCGGCCTGCAGCCGGCCGCACAGCCCGTGCGCGAGCGCGCCGGCTGGCGCGCACCAAAGCTGATCCTGGTCTCCCCCTACCTGCACGATCGACTGACGCAGCTGCAAGCTGTCGTGCCGGGGGTGAAGCTCATCGAGATGACGCATGCCACGGCGCGCGATGTCGCCGCTGCAGATGCCACGCTGGGCGTGTGCGCGGAGGACGTCCTCACCAAGGCCACCCGGGTAGTGTGGATTCAGTGGCTGGGCGCCGGCGTTGAACGTTGCGTGAAGCAGCCACTGGTGCGCGAGCGGCACCTGCTCCTCACCAATGCGCAGCGCATAGCCGGTCCGAGCATCGCCGAGCACGTGCTCGGCCTGATGCTGGCCTTGAGCCGCCACTTGGACTACTTCTTCAAGGAACAATCACAGGCTCACTGGGCGGACGAGAACCCCGTGCTCGCCGATCTTGAGGGCAAGACCGTGCTGGTGGTCGGACTCGGCGGCATCGGCACCGAAGTGGCCAAGCGCGCGCACGCGCTCGGCATGAAGGTCATCGCCACCCGTGCCAGCGGGCGCACCGGGCCTGACTACGTGAGCTACGTCGGCCTGCCGGATGAACTGCTCAAACTCGCCACAGACGCTGATTTCGTCGTGAACTGCACGCCGCTCACGCCGCAGACGACCGGCATGTTCGACCGGGGATTCTTTGCGACGCTGAAACCGAGCGCCTATTTCCTGAATGTCGGGCGCGGCAAGAGCGTGGTCACCGCGGACCTGATTACGGCGCTGAGCGAGCACAAGATCGCCGGCGCCGGACTTGATGTAGTGGACCCGGAGCCGCTGCCCGCGGACAGCCCCCTGTGGCATCTACCGGGCGTGCTGATCACGCCGCACGTTTCGGCCGATACCTCGGTGACGGCGGAACAGGGCAGGGCGCTGTTGCGGGAGAATCTGCGCCGCTATGCCGCGGGTGAGCCGATGCTCGCGGTCGTGGACGTCGAACGCGGCTATTGAGACGCATCGGAGCGGTTCTATTCCAGACTTATGACTACTTTTCCTCGAGCGTGCCCCTTTTCCAGGTACGCAATCGCGGCCGGCACCTCACTTAGCGAATACCGCCTGTCAATCACCGGCGTCAGCTTGCCGGACTGCAGCAGCTCACGCAGGACATTCAGATCCTTCTGAGTCACATCGGCCACAAAGAATAAAAACTTCTGTCTTACGAACTTTGAATACAGCTTCGCCTTGATCAGCCGCGGCAGCGGCGCGATCCATTTTCCGTCGCTGGGTCCGCCGACAATGACGACAGTACCCGTGGTAGACAGAACGTGCCGGAGCTGCGACAACGAGTGGTTCCCGACGGTGTCAATAATCAGGTCGTAGCGTTGTGGGCTTTGCGTGAAATCTTCTCGCGTGTAGTCGATGACGTGATCGGCGCCAATGGAGTGAACCATCTGCACATTTCGCGTACTGCACACACCGGTCACATCGGCACCAAACGACTTGGCGATTTGCACCCCGAACGTGCCGACGCCGCCCGATGCGCCATTGATCAACACGCTTTGCCCCCGCTGGATCTTTCCCTTATCGCGTAATGCTTGCAGAGCGGTAATGCCGGCAATGGGCACGGCCGCAGCCTGCTCAAACGTCATGCCACGCGGATTGAGCGTTAGCGAGTCATCCTCGGGCATGCTTACGTATTCTCCGAAAGCGCCGTGTTGCGCGCCAAAGACTGCGTCGCCCGGTTTGAACCGCTTGACGTTTTTACCGACCGCTTCGACGATTCCCGAAAAGTCGACGCCCATGCTGATGTCTTTGGGCGCGCCCACGCCAGCCACTATTCGCATGATGTATGGCAGGCCTCTCATGTAGTGCCAGTCGAGCGGGTTCACCGACGCTGCATGCACCTCGATCAGAACTGTATTGTCCGCCAGCGTCGGCTTTGCGACGTCGTCGAACCTGAGCACCTCGGGCCCGCCGTAGCAGCGATAAACGATCGCTTTCATCCGCTGCACGCCGGCAGGAAGTGCCGGCGGCGCGCGGCACACGGAATCGTGGCTAACATAAAGTGCGAGCGCGCAGCCTGTCGCTACCCCGAACGCCAGGACCCCGCCTAGAATTTTGTAACGTCGCCGCATCTTATGCGCTCCTGTGGCCCACCGAGGCTGCTCCCGCAAACTGCGCATCGTCAAGGCGACGGTTGCTGCAACGCGGCTATGGCACACTAGCGCGCCGCCGCGGACTTGAGGCGCTGCTACGCATCGTGCTCGATTTCGACGCTCATAACATCGAAGTGGTCTGTCATGAACCAATTCCTGCGGCGCCTGGTCGTCCTGCAGCCCGGTGAAGCGCCGGCGCTGCTGGCCTCCTTCGCAACTCTGTTCTGCATGTTCGCGAGCTACACCATGCTGCGCCCGGTGCGCGACACCATGGGCATCAGCTCCGGGCTCGACAAAGTGCCGCTGCTGTTCTGGGGCACCTTCTTTGTCATGCTGGGACTGCAGCCGGTGTACGGCTGGCTGACCTCGCGTTTCCCGCGCACCGTGTTCCTGCCGTGGGTCTACGGCTTTTTCACCGCCAACCTGCTCGCCTTCTACCTCTGGTTCCTGCTCGTGCAGGACCACACGCTCATCGCGCGCATTTACTTTGTGTGGGTGAGTGTCTTCAACCTGTTCGTGGTCGCGACCTTCTGGAGCCTGATGGCGGATGTATTTACGCGCGAGCAGGCCGGACGAATGTTCGGCTTCATCGCCGCCGGGGCCAGTAGCGGGGGCCTTGTCGGACCCGCCGTGGCGCAGTACCTGGCCATGCCCCTCGGCACCATCAACCTGTTGCCGATTTCGGCAGGGCTGCTGGCATTGTCGCTCGTGTTCATGCGGCGGGTCATTCTCTGGCAGCGCGCGCAGGGGGTGGCCGCGGGGGTGCGTGCGGAGGACACCGATCGTGCACTCGGCGGCAGTATGTTTGCCGCGTTTCAGCAGGTGGTGCGTTCGCCGTACCTGCTGGGGATCGCGCTCTTCGTGTTCCTCGTAACCTGGGTTTCGACGTTCCTGTACCTCGAGCAGCTCGCTTACGTCGCGAGGATCTTTGCCACCCGCGATCAGAGCACACGCTTCTTCGCGCGAGTCGACTTCTGGGTGCAGGCGGTGTCGCTCGTGGCGCAGCTGTTTGTATTCGCGCGTTTGTTCAAGTGGGTGGGGTTCAGGGTGATGCTGGTATCGGTGCCCATCCTCATGACGGCGGGCTACGCCCTCTTTGCCCTGGTTCCCGTGTTCGCGGTACTGGTCGGGGTGCTCGCCGTGCGGCGCGTGGGCGAGTACGCGATCACGCGGCCGTGTCGCGACTCGCTGTTCACGGTCGTGACGCGCGAGGAGAAATACAAGGCGAAGAGCCTGATCGATACCTTCGTGTACCGCGGCGGCGATGCGACCAGCGCCTCGGTCTACAAGGCGCTCACGACGAGTCTCGGGGCCGGGCCCTCGGCCATCGGCTGGTACGGCGCGCTGATCTCGGCGCTGTGGGTGGTGCTGGCGTTGGCCCTGGGAAGGGCACAGGAGCGGGGCCGCGCGGCGGCCGCCACGGCGCAGCGAGGTTAGGCGGCGCTCGTCACATACGGCTGGTAGCGCGCTCCCCATAAAGGGGGTGGCTCAGGACCCCCGGGTGCCGCTACGCTACTCGCCCCGAGAATCAACACTCCAAGGAGCCTCCCCATGATGAAGACTGCGCTGGCGGCAGTAACGCTTGCCCTCGTGGCAGGTTACGCAGTCGCCGATCCGGTGACCTACCAGATCGACCCGGCCCACACCTATCCGAGCTTCGAAGCGGATCACTTCGCTGGCATGTCGGTGTGGCGCGGCAAGTTCGACCACACTTCCGGCACCATCGTCCTCGACAAGGACAAGCGCACGGGCACCGTGGATGTGACCGTGGATGCGACTTCGATCGACTTCGGCATGCCGAAACTCAACGAGCACACCCAGTCCGCCGAGATGCTCGAGGTGGCGAAGTATCCGACCGCGACCTACAAGGGGACCTTGGTCAGCTTCAAGGACGGTGCGCCGACCCAGATCGAAGGGCACTTCACCCTGCACGGCGTCACCCGCCCGCTGACCCTCACCATCCGGCAGTTCAAGTGCATGACCTATCCGGATAAGAAGGAACACTGCGGCGCTGACGCCTCGGGCAGCTTTAACCGCGCCGACTACGGCATCAGCTACGGCGACAAGTACGGCTTCAAAATGGAAGTGAAGCTCGCCATCCAGGTGGAGGCTGTGCGCGGCGGCTGACCGTCCAAAGCGAGTCAGCTTACCGTGCAGCCCTCGCCAGTCGCAGCGGCCGTGAGCACCCGCCGGGAGCGCGGGGTGCTCATAGTGGAAATGCACAACCCGCCGGTCAACGCGCTGAGCCTGGCCGTGCGGGAAGGGCTGACGGCGGCATTGGTCGCCGGTGCGCAGGACGCGCAGATCGAAGCGCTGGTGGTGAGCGGCTCGGGCGGCACATTCTGCGGCGGCGCGGATATCAACGAAATCGCCTCGGGCGCGGCGTTGAAGTCGCCGATGATTGCCGAGGTGCAGGCGCAGATCGAGGCCAGCGTGAAGCCGATCGTCGCCGCGATTGCCGGTATCGCCCTGGGTGGCGGCTTCGAGATCGCACTCACCTGCCACGCTCGCACCATGGCGCCTTCGGCCAAGGTCGGGCTTCCGGAAGTGAAACTGGGGTTGATTCCCGGCGCCGGTGGCACCGTGCGCTTCACCAGACTCGCAGGGCCCGTGGCTGCGCTGGAAGCCATCACGAGTGGCGTGCAGATTCCCGCTGCGCGCGCCCGTGAGCTGGGTCTCGTCGATGAGGTTGCCGACGACGCGCTGACTGCCGCCGTGGGACTCGCGCAGCGCTTGGCCGTGGGAAAGCAACCGCTGCGCATTGCGAGCGAGTTGCATGAACGCATCCGTGAGGTGAATCCGGCCGTTTTTGCCGAGTTCCGCACGAAGCTCGAGACCAGGGCGCGCGGCCAGCTTGCCCCATTTCGCATCGTGGACAGTATCGAGGCGGCCTGCGTGGAGACCAAGGTCGCAGCCCTGCGGCTCGAACGGCAGTACTTCATGGAGTGCCGCGACAGCGCACAGCGCAAGGCGCTGGTACACGTGTTCTTCGCCGAGCGCGAGGCGCGGCGGATCGCCGGGCTCCCCGCCGACGTGAAACCGCTGCCAATCCGCAGCGCCGCCGTCATCGGCGCGGGCACCATGGGCGGGGGCATCGCGATGAACTTCGCGAACGCCGGCATCCCGGTGACGCTGTTGGAACTGTCGGGAGAGGCGCTGGAGCGTGGACTCGCGCTGGTGCGCAAGAACTACGCGACCTCGGTCGCGCGCGGCAGCTTCACCCAGGAGCGCGCCGATCGCGCGCTGTCGCTGGTACGCGGTGTGACGAGTTACGACGAACTGCAGGCTGCGGATATCCTCATCGAGGCGGTCTTCGAGGACCTGAAGGTGAAGCAGGAGGTCTTCGGCCGCCTGGATAAAGTAGCCGCGGCGCACGCGATCCTCGCCACCAACACCTCTACCCTCGACATCGATGCGATCGCCGCTGCCACGTCGCGGCCGCAGCAGGTTGTGGGCACGCATTTTTTCAGTCCCGCGAATGTCATGAAGCTGCTCGAGAACGTGCGCGGCGCGAAGAGCTCCCCGCAAACGCTCGCGACGGTCATGGGGCTTGCCAAGACCCTTGGAAAGGTTGCGGTACTCGCGGGCAACTGCGACGGCTTCATCGGCAACCGCATGCTGGGGTTTTATGGCCTGGAAGCGGAATTTCTCCTGGAGGAGGGCGCCACCCCGGGGCAGATCGATCGCGTGATCGAGGGCTTCGGATTTGCCATGGGGCCGCTCGCGGTGCGCGATCTTGCCGGCAACGACATCGGCTTCATGATCCGTAAAAGCCGCAAGCTGCCCGCCGATGAGCGCTACTCGCCAATCCTCGAGCGGCTGGTCGCGCAAGGGCGTCTGGGTCAGAAGACCGGCAAGGGATTCTATCGCTATGAAGGGCGCACGCGGATTCCTGATCCGGAAGTGACGACCCTGATCGAGGGCGTCGCGCGCGATCTTAAGATCCAGCGTCGCCAGATCGCGGACCAGGAAATCCTCGACCGGCTGCTGCACCCGCTGGTCAATGAGGGCGCGCGCATTGTGGAGGAGGGCATCGCGGCACGCGCCGGCGACATCGACGTCGTCTATGTCAACGGCTACGGGTTCCCTGCCTGGCGCGGCGGACCGATGTACTGGGCGCAGCACGCGGGACTGACCCGCGTGGTCGAAACCATGCGCCGGCTCACGCTCACGCACGGTGCGCGCTGGGCACCGGCGGCACTGCTCGAGCGCCTCGCCACTTCCGGGCAGGGCTGGAGCGCTTGAAGGGCGAGCTGGTGCAGCCCGTGGGCACGGCCGCGGCCCTGGCGGCGCTGCTCGCTCTGGCGGGCCTCGCGCGCGCGGATGCGTCGCCGGCCGACCCGCATGCCATGACACATGTGCCGACGACCGTGTCGGACTGGGCGCACGGTGCACGTCTGTTTGAAGGACTGGGGAATTTTCACCGTCCGATCGGCACGACCTCACCGCTGGCGCAGCGGTACTTCGACCAGGGCATGCGGCTGCTGTGGGCCTTTAATCACGATGAGTCGACCCGCTCGTTTGCGAAGGCTGCACAGCTCGATCCTGCGTGCGCGGCCTGCTACTGGGGCGTGGCACTCACCGTCGGTCCCAACTACAACGTCCCGGCCATGGAGGCGGCGCGGGCGCGCCTCGCCTGGGACGCCTTGCACAAGGCCCAGGAGCACGCGGCGCACGCGTCGGCCGTTGAGCAGGCACTCATCGCGGCTCTCGGCGCGCGCTACCCCACGCCCGAGCCACCCGCAGCGGCCAACGCCGCCGCGATCCTGAAGGCCTACGCCACGGCGATGCGTAGCGTGGCGGATCATTTTCCTGACGACCTCGACGTGCAGGTCTTGTGTGCAGAAGCGCAAATGAACGTGCACGCGTGGAAGCTGTGGACGGCGCAGGGTGAGCCGGTCGCCGGCACGCCTGAGATCGAAGCGCGTCTTGAATCCGTGTTGCAGCGTGATCCGGACCATCCGGGTGCAAACCACTACTACGTGCACGTCATGGAGGCTTCACCGACGCCCGCGAAGGCAGTCGCTGCGGCGGAGCGACTGCGCGGCATGATGCCGGCGGCAGGACATCTCGAGCACATGCCCGCGCACATCATGCAACGCGTGGGGCGTTACGAGGAGGCGGCCGAGGCGAATCGCCGGGGCGTGGCGGCAGACCAGGCGTATTTCGCGAGCACCGCAGCTCCGGACTACTACGCGATGTATCTCGCCCACAACTACGCGTTCCTTGCGTATTCCGCCGCCATGGAAGGGCGCAAGGCCGAGACCCTGAGCGCAGTGCAAAGCCTCAGGAGCGTGCTGCCGCTTGGGATGTTGCTGGCGATGGGGGATTCGGGCTGGGCGCTGACGCAGCAGTACGCGGCCCTCGTGCGCTTTGGTCTGTGGGACGAATTGCTTGCAATTGCGGCACCGGATCCCAGGGCGCAGGGCCTCCATGCAGGCTACCTGTACGGCCGGGGCGTGGCGCTCGCGGCACGGGGGCGGCTCGCGGACGCAAAGGCCGCGCTCGCCGAACTGCACAAACTGGGCGCTGCAGGGCCAGCGGACGCCATGGCGGGACTCGACAGCCTGCGCGACATCATCAGCGTGGCCGAGCCGGTCGTGGCGGCCCGCATTGCCGCCTCCGAGCGCCGCGACGCCGACGCAGTCGCCTCCCTCAGGCAGGCGGTTGCCGCGGAAGACAAGCTTGCCTACGACGAACCGGCGGACTGGTTCTTCCCCGTCAGACAGCTGTTGGGTGCCGAGCTGTTGCTGTCAGGACAGCCCGCCGCGGCGCAGCAGGTGTACCGCGAGGACCTGAAGCGCAACCCGAATAACGGCTGGTCGCTCTATGGCATGTCCCTGGCGCTCAAAGCGCAAGGCAAGTCGCATGGGGCGGCGCTCTTCGCGCGCCAGTACGCGGCTGCATGGACGCACGCCGATATCCGCCTGCCCGGATCCGCCTTCTGGTTCGCGGGCCCCGACACGCTGAGCTGCGAATGTCAGCGCGTGGCGGCAGTGCAGCCCGGGGCCCATCTTGACTGAGCGTGCCGTGGCGGCCCAACCGGACTGGAAGCGCGTCGCGTCGCTGCTGCACGCCTCGCGTGAGCTCGATGAGATCGAGGAGACGCGGCTGGTGCCCGAACGCAAGGTGCTCTACCAGTTCTCGGCGCGCGGCCATGATTTTGCGCAGATCCTGCTGGGTCTGCAGCTCACCGATGCGCACGACGCCGTGACGGTCTACTACCGCTCGCGACCCATGATGCTCGCGCTCGGGGTGAGTCTGGAAGATGCCGCCGCCGGTCCGCTCGCGCGCGCCGGCTCCTTCAGCGGTGGCCGCGACATCGGCGTGGTCTTCAATCTCCCCGGGCGTGGCGGCCCGAGCGTGCTGCCCGCGTGCGGCGGCGTCGGCGCGCAGTACACACCGGCTGCCGGCTGGGCGCAGGCGATCCGTTACCGGCACGAGGCGCTCAAGGACCCAAGTTACGCGCGCAGCATCGCGGTGGTGCTGGGCGGGGATGCCTCCACGGCCACCAATGGCTTCTGGTCCGCCTTGAACATTGCCACCACGCTGAAGCTGCCGATGTTGTTCTATATCGAGGACAACGGCTTTGGCATTTCCGTGCCGTCGGTGTTGCAGACCCCCGGCGGCAACATCGCTGCCAACCTGCGCTCGTTCACGGGGCTCACGATTCTGGAGGGGGATGGCAGTAATCCTGCCCAGGCCGCAGACCTGACGCAGCATGCCGTCGCCCTGGTACGCATGCAACGCGCGCCGGTTATGCTGCGACTGACGGTGCCGCGCCTTTCCGGGCATTCGGGGCAGGACACCCAGGCCTATAAGTCGCGCGAGACCGTGCAGGAGGAAACGGCGCGCGATCCCTTGACCAGCCTGCATGCCTTTCTCGTGCCGCGCGTCATGCCGCAAGCCGAGTGGTCAGCTCTGGCAGCCGACGCGCGCCGCGACGTCGAGGCAGCCGTGGCGGGCGCACTCGCACGCGCGCAGCCTGATCCTCAGGAGCTGACGCGGCATGTCTTCTGGCGGGAACCGGATGGCAGCCAGGCGCTGCAGGAACAGGGTGGGCTTCTGCCCGAGGGTTACAGCTTCGCGGGGTCGAGTCCCCGCGCACAGCCGGAAGCGACGCGCATCAACATGCTCACCGCCATCCGGCGGACACTGGACGTGGAACTCGCCGCCAACCCGCGCATGGTGGTGTTCGGTCAGGACGTGGGACCCAAGGGTGGTGTGCATGGCGCGACGCTTGGGCTGCAGGACAAGTACGGCGTCGCACGCGTATTCGATACCAGCCTCTCCGAGGAAGGCATCATCGGCCGCGCGGTCGGCATGGCGCTCGCGGGCCTCCTGCCGGTGGCGGAAATTCAGTTTCGCAAGTACGCGGATCCCGCGGCCGAACAGTTGAACGACTGCGGCACGCTGCGCTGGCGCACCCATAATCGTTTTGCCGCCCCGATCGTGGTGCGCATGCCCGGCGGGTTCTTCAAATGCGGTGATCCGTGGCACAGCCAGACAAATGAAGTGGCCTGGGTGCACGGCATCGGCTGGCACGTTGCGGTGCCCTCGAATGCCGAGGATGCGGTCGGTCTCCTGCGCGCGGCACTGCGCGGCAACGATCCGGTGATTTTCTTCGAGCATCGCGCGATGCTCGATGGCGCCTGGGCACGACGCCCCTATCCGGGGAATGAGTTTGTCGTACCGTTCGGCAAGGCACGCGTGGTGCGCGCAGGTGCGGAACTTACGATCGTGACCTGGGGAGCTATGGTCGAGCGCTGCGAGCTCGCCGCCGCGCACTCCCATGTGGAGGCGGAGGTCCTTGATCTGCGCACTTTGTCGCCCTGGGATCGTGCCGCGGTGCTGGCCTCGGTGCAAAAGACCCACCGTTGCCTGATCGTGCACGAAGACAACCTCACGGCGGGCTTCGGCGCGGAGATCGCCGCGACGCTCGCGCAGGAGATTTTTTTCAGCCTCGAGGCGCCGATCGAACGGCTCGCCATGCCTGACATTCCCAGTCCCCACAGCCCGCTGCTGCTCAAGGCCGCGGTCCCGGACGTGGCGCGCATCACGCGTGTCATCCAGCAGCTGGCCAGTGTATAGGTCGCTTATGAGTACACCCATTGAAGTCAGAGCGCCGGCCGAGCAGACCGAAGGGACCCGTTCGCAGCTCCTGCGCTGGCTGAAGCAGCCGGGCGACGCCGTCATCGAGAATGAGCCGCTGATCGAGATTGAGACCGACAAAGTGACGGTCGAAG
>PLEC01000141.1 GCA_003136935.1 Gammaproteobacteria bacterium | reverse complement strand
CTCTGCGGGGCCTATCTGGGTGTGGGGGAGGGGGCCAGGGCGCTGACCGAGTGCGCCACGTTGCTTGAGGCCACGCCGGACGATCAATACCTCATTGCCATGCAAACCACCGCGCTGCGGCTATTGAACGATCCCCGCTACGAGGCGCTCTGCGACTACGACAACATGGTGCTGTCAACGTCCCTCGAAACACCTCCCAGGTGGTCTGATCTCACCAGCTTCCTGACAGAACTCACCGCGCACTTGAACGCCCTGCACAATCCGCACGGCCATCGACTCCTCTACCAATCGTTGCGTCAGGGCACCGAGACCACTCAAGATCTTTCGCGCAGTCAGGATCCCGTCATTCAGGCGCTGTTTCGGGTCTTTGCCGCACCGATCGCACGCTACCGTGATCACATCGGCCAGGGGCAAGACGCCCTGCGGCGTCGTAATCACGGTACGACGCGGTTCAACGGCGGTTGGTCGGTACGTCTGCACCGCGACGGCTACCACACGAGCCACGTGCATCCGCGGGGATGGATTTCCTCGGCGTGCTACGTTCAGCTGCCCGATTCCATGCAAGCGGGACACACGGCCGAGGGGATTCTCAGCTTTGGCGCGCCGGGCATGCTCACGACACCGTCGCTGCCCGCAGAGCTGTCGGTTGCCCCCGAGGTTGGCCTACTGGTGCTTTTCCCGTCGTACTTCTGGCACGGCACACTGCCTTTTCACAGCGACCACCCGCGCCTGACGGTGGCTTTCGACGCCGTCCCGGACACGCGCGCCGGTCGATCCTGAATCAGCCGCGACAGTCACGCACAAGACGGACGGGTACCTTGGAATGTCGGGTAGGCGTTAATCGATCGATGCATTCGGCCATCGGTGTGTGAAATTGGGAAGAGGCATCTGTTGAATGAAGACCAGTAGTCGCGCCGTCTGGATTTTGTTCCTGCTGCCAGCTGCGGCGCTCGTTCGTGCGGAAAATTCTGTGTTCCCAAGCGTGAGCGTCGTGCCCCGGCCAGTGGCGGTAAAGTTATTGGCCGGTACCTTCGTGCTCAACGGTCAGACGCGAATCGTGGCTGTCGACCGAGAGTCCCGTAAGATCGCTGGCTTATTCAACGATTTCCTGCTCAAACAGGACGGCTTGCATCTACGCATCACCGTCAATCGGCCGAAGCGTGAAAACTTCATCTTGTTCAGCCAGGTCGACAGCCGGGCTTTACCGGAGGAAGGTTACCGCTTGGTAATTGGTGCAAAAAGCATCCGTATCATCGGGCAACCTGCTGGGTTGTTCTATGGTATGCAGACCCTGACGCAACTGTTGCCTTTGGGCCTCCAGCCGACGATAGAACTGCCTGGTCTGGACATCACAGACTATCCTCGTTTCGGCTATCGCGGAGTATTGCTCGATGTCGGTCGACACTTCTTCTCGGTCACGTACCTCAAGAAGTTGCTCGACCTCGCGGCGCAATACAAAATTAATAGATTTCACTGGCACCTCACTGACGATGAAGGATGGCGCATCGAGATCAAGAAATACCCGAGGCTCACTGACGTGAGTTCGTATCCAAAGGATCCAACTACGGCGCACGGTTCTCTCGCCTTGGGTGACGAGGCTCCCCACGGGGAGTACTACACGCAAGAGCAAATCAAGGACATCGTGGCCTACGCCCAGGCACGTTTCATCACAGTGGTTCCCGAGATCGAAATGCCAGGACACTCGGGGGCCGCGGTGACGGCATACCCGCAATTGGCATGTACGCACAGCGCGCTTGGCAATGTCCTCTGCCCCAAGGAAGAAACCTTCACATTCCTGCAGAACGTACTCAGCGAGGTCGCTGCGCTGTTTCCGGGTCGTTACGTGCACATCGGCGGGGACGAGGTGCAGAAAGACAGCTGGAGACAAAGTGCCGAGACACAAGCCATCATGAAGCGCGAGGGCTTGAAAGACGAGGATCAGCTGCAGAGTTACTTCGTGCGGCGCATAGAGCGATTTCTGACGACCAAGGGAAAACTGACCATCGGATGGGACGAGATTCTGGAAGGAGGCCTGGCTCCGAATGCGATTGTGATGTCGTGGCGCGGGGAGGGCGGCGGCATCGAGGCCGCGCGACAAAAGCACAAAGTCATAATGACTCCGTCCGACTATTGCTATTTCGATTACAACCAGGGCGATCCGCAGCGCGAACCTGCAAGTATCGGCGGCTTTATCCCACTCGAAAAGGCCTATGGCTATGATCCAATCCCGAAGGAGTTGCAGGGGAAGGAGAGGGACTACGTACTTGGCGCACAAGCCAATGTGTGGACGGAATATATAGCTACGCCCGAATACCTCGAGTACATGCTGTTCCCACGTTTGCTGGCGTTTTCCGAAGCGGTTTGGTCGCCCATAGAGGGCAATGACTACGACGATTTTCGGCGACGGCTGCCTTATCAATTCGCTCGCCTGGACAAGCAGGATGTCCACTACCGGATTCCTGAGCCCGATGGACTGAAGGATTTCTACACGACGACGGACGATCATGCGCGCGTCGAACTCAGCTCTCTGGTTCCGGCCGCCCGGATTTACTACACGCTCGATGGCAGCCAACCGACGGATAACTCGTCACGTTATCAATCGCCCTTGCAAATTCCGCTTCAGCCGGAGCAGAAAACCACCTTGAATCTTGTTGTGATTGCGCCGGGAGGCCGGCGCAGCGTCGTTTATGGGGCCACGTTTCAGCGGCGCTCGTATCGAGACGCGATCCGCTTCGACGCCAAACAGCCTGGGCTGACATTCGCGCTATATGAAGGGAAGTTCACGAGCGCGCAAAGCATCGAGTTGGGCACGCCGGCAGTGAGAGGGATTACAAGCTCGTTCGACCTGCAACAGTTTAGCCGGGTGTTCGACTACGGGATCAGCTTTGATGGATACCTCACCGTCCAGTCGGATGACTTCTACGAGTTTGCCGTGGAATCGGACGACGGATCAGTCTTGGAGATCGACGATGAAGTCGTCGTTGACAACGACGGAATCCACGGGAGCCGAGTGGTCACAGGCCACATTCCTCTGCGGCAGGGCGTTCACAAGTTTAAGTTAAGGTATTTCCAGTCGCAGGGTGGGGCGACGCTGCGGGTTAATTGGGCAGGTTCGGGAGGCGAGTTGCAGCCGCTGGTTGGGTTTGCTCTATATCATTAGCGGCCTCGACTTACGGCCGTGATCCGATCGAGCCCTGCTTTTCCGCCGCGCCGCGCATCGCATCTCCGAGTCGATGCGCAAACTTGGCGGGATCCAGGAGGCCGCTCGGCCGAATCGAGCGGTTCGCCTGGTCACACCTTCCGAACAGCGAAACCTGTCTGAAGAACTTCCGCTACCAGCCGGTCTCGGCCAGAATTTGACGCCGGAACGACTTGTTTGGATTCCTCGGAGTTGGTGAAAGGCTTCCTACGCGGAAAGGGGCCGTGGTAAAAAATTTAACCGGTACCATGGTGTACCGATAATACGTGGGATTTCGCCAGTCTCCAGCGACGGCGATAAAAGCCTGAAGGTCCGCACCTGCCGGCGATTGAAATTTGGCCAACACTCTCGGGATATACCAGCCCTGTGGCTGGATCAGAATGGTCTTGATCTTTTTCCATGGTCCCCAGGGCTTCGCGGATTCATAAAACGCGAACTCGGTCGCCTCGATTTTGCCGGCATGACCGTTGCCGATCGGATAGGACCAGGCCACCATGACATATCGTTTGAGAGCGGGCAGATACGTCACCCCGGTCTCGCCGCATTGTCCAGGCGCCTCGATGAGGATGGCGGCCTTGGTCATATCTGCGCTCCAACTCGAATCGAGCATCCCGTTACCACCTTGGTAGAAGGTCCAGTCCTCCGCCTTCAGCGCGCCGATTTTCGATCTCAAGACGCGTCCCAGAATGTAGTTGTCGCCGTTATCCCAAAACCCGTTGTTGGACGTCGCATAAACATAGCGACCCGCGTTGTCGACTGTCGCTGCTGCATATTCCTTGCCGTAATGAATAAAAAACGGCGTGGCAAACCGCATGCCCGGAAACATCGGGCGGTCGAGGTTGGCCTGCATCGCGCGAGTCCAGTGCAGACCATGGTCGCTGGATTTGATGATGCTGGCGTTAATCCGGGTCTGCCTTCCGCCATAGTTGGGGTCGACATACCGATCCATGCCGACCGACATGTACAGCACGCCATCGATGGAAATACTGCCGCCGCTTTTCCAGTTGCGGCCATCGGTCGCGACCGGCGCGTTCATTTCGCCATAGTCATCCATGAGGTTTTGCAATTGTCCGGTCAGCGTCAGCGGATCGCTTCCCGATATCTGGTTGAACCCGATATTTCGTCTCACCGTTCCAAAGCCGGGGCCATCGTTGACCGCGGCGTAGAGTCGATCGTCTTGCGCCCAGGTGGGGTCCCAGGAATCGCCTCCGTGGTCGTAGTAAATCGGCGCCCCGAGCTGTACGTCCACGATTGGTCGCGAGACTTTCTGCGAAGCAGCCTGATTATCGGCCGGCGGGGAAAATGAACAAAGGAAGAAGACCGCCGTCGCATCGACTTGCAGAATTTTGAGAAAGCGCTGCCTGGCGTTCGGCATCACGACACCTCGAAGAAAAACCGTAGGGCGGGCTCGGCGCAGTGACTGCTGCGCACCGGATGAATGCCGCGAGCGAGCTGGTTCGCATTCTGCGTAACGAGCAGGGGCGCATCGGCAGGAGCGATCTGGCTCACAGCTCTTGACACTCCCGAGAGCGCCGCACAAAAAACCGGCATAGAAAAAATGAGAGCGGTGAAATAGACAGCAAGTAATTGAATTCTGGTGGAAAGGGAGAGACTCGAACCCTCGACCCCGGCATTATGAGTGCCGTGCTCTAACCAGCTGAGCTACCTTTCCACGAAAGGGCGCGCATTGTCCTCAGCCGCGCCCGGTCGTGTCAAACCCTGCGACCAGCACCGGGTGGCCCCATCGTCGCGATATTGCCCGAACCGGTGTAATCGTACAGGCTAACGTCATTCGACAAAGCTTCCAGGCCCTTGGAATCAGCCCGCTTTCGCTGCACGGGAGACAGCCCCCCATGAGATCCCGCCGTGACGTTTTGCAGATGGCCGCGTGGCTCTCGACGAGCGCAGCGCTGCCGGCCGCCCGGGCCGCGGCCCGGCCGGGGACGCTGTTGATCCTCGGCGGCACCGGCTTCATCGGCCCGCACCTGACGCGGGAGGCGCTGCGCCGCGGCTGGAGGGTGACGCATTTCAACCGCGGCAAGACCGCCGCGGACGGCGTTCCCGGTGTCGAAACGCTGATCGGCGATCGCAAGGGTCAGCTCGATGCGCTGCGCGGGCGCAGCTGGGATGTGTTGGTCGACGACACCGGCTTCATTCCGAAATACGTGAAGATGTCCGCCGAGCTGCTGGCTCCGGGCATCGGCTACTGCCTGTACATCTCGAGCATTTCCGTCTATGCGAGCTTCGCCAGGCCCAACGACGAGCACTCGCCCATCGGCACTGTGTCGAACCGCGGTCTCGAGGAGATCACCAACGATAGCTACGGGCCTATGAAGGCGCTGTGCGAGCAGTACTCCGCAGCAGCTTTCAAGGGACGCATCAGCGTCGTGCGGCCCGGCTACATCGGGGGCCGCTCGACCGCAGCGGCCGCTTCACGTACTGGCCGGTGCGCGCCTCGAAGGGCGGCGAGATGCTTGCGCCGGGCACGCCGCGCGATCCCGTGCAGGTCATCGACGTGCGCGATCTCACGGTCTGGATGATGAACCTGGTCGAGTCGCGCACCAGCGGTTACTTCAACGCGGATTCGCCCCCCGGTGCGTTCACCATGGGTGAGCTCATCACGGCACGCCAGCGCGCGACGCCGGGCGCCGCAACGACGGTCACCTGGGTTGCGGAGGATTTTCTCGCCGCGCACTGGAAGCCCGAGGAGCTCGACCTGCCTCCCCTGGTCGCCCGTGAAGGGCGACACGGCCGGCGCGGCACTGACTTCAGTGGAGTGAACCGGATGGCCTCCGAGCGGCAACGACTGGCCCGCGAGGGACGGAGTCCGCTCTCTCCCCTCACGTCGCCGTGAGGGGAGAGAGTCTGCCGCGCTACTTGCTAGAACGAGTACTTGGCTGTGATGTTGATTTCACGGCCAAGGATCGAGCGGCCGAAACCCACGTTGTTTTGCACCGTGTTGCCGCCAAATCGGGCATTACCCTCGGTCAAACCGATCTGGTTGGTGAGGTTTGAGCCGAGCAGCCGGTACTCCCAGTTCTCCCCGACCCTGACATCGATGCCTGCTCCCAGGTCGTAATAAGCGGGCAACGGCGTCAAACCCCCGGAGTCCTGGAAGCCTTTACCAATGCGCTCGTACGTCACTTGCTCGCTCACCGTGCCCCAGCCAAAGACCTGCGTGTCGCTCGGTGTCACCCGGGCCTGATACTTCGGCAGACGCGCGAGCTGGTTGCCGTTGATCGTGCCGCAGACAGTCTGACCTAGGATGTTTTGGTACGTGTAGCAGCCGGCGAAGTTCTGGTAGTGAGCATTTTCGTAATTGCCATTAACCGTGATCTTGAAGGCGCTCAGGGGCTGCGTGTCACTCTCCGCAAAGGGATTCACGCTGCCGACGAGTCGCAGTCCAAGGGATGTCGATCCATAGGCGATAGTCGGGCCGATCTGCACGCCATTGACATCCACGGGTGTATCCGACAACCCCTTGAAGATCTTGTTGTAAACCGATGCGTCGATGTACGTGTAGCGATTCTGAACCTTGAAACCGGCTTCGTAGTTCCGCACGGTTGTAATGGGCGTTCTACCCGGGCAACCGTTGCCGCCGTTACTGACGTTGCAACGGACTGCGTCGAAGTTCTCCAAATACACGCCGTTGTTGACGCGCACGTAGGCGCTCATATTGTCAGTGAACTCGTAGTTTGCGCCCACCGAGAACGTCGGCATGGTGTTGTGTTCATGACCGTGCGAGTACGTGCCGTTGGGCAAGTTGACTGCGTTGTCCCACAGATCGAACGGCGTCCCCATCTGAACGTTCGAGGTGTTGCTTGTCTCTTGACTCAGGTTGATGTGCTCGAGACGAACCGAGGCGTCCAGCAACCAACGATCGATCTTCCATGAGTCGGAAAGGTAGCCGGCAATATTCGTGGCGCGGCCGTTCTGGAGGATGTAGTAGCCCCCATTGGCATTCACGATGCCCTGCGGACTGCTCACCTGGTAGATATTCCCACCTGCGTTGCCCGTCAGGATGATCGGTTGGGCGTTGGGCACATTGGTGATCAGCGCGTTGGAGCTCAACGACCAGTTGTCGTTCATCGTGTAATACGCTCCATAGACACCAGCGGTCAGGATATTGCCGTTGCCGAAGTCCATGTTTAGCCGGAATTCATCCGTGATGTTCATGATCTTTTTCTGCACCTCCCAGACCTGCTGCGTGACCACGCTCTGGTTGGGATTCGCGGCCACGCCGTTTGCATAGGTGGCCTGGACGTCGGCCAGGGGCAATGCGGCGGGCAACGTCAGACCCGCCATGAAGGTCCCCAGCGTCGTGGGGTTGCCGTTGTTGATCATCGCGTGCGTATTCACGTACCCGCCGTCAAACAGGAAGTTGTTGCTGATTGACCAGCCGTTGCCGAATGCCTGCTTGAGCTCCGAACCGACATAGTTCAGGTCAGCGCCACGACCATCGCTGATGTCGTCGTTCGTAAAGCAATTGCAGGCCGGATTCGGAATCTGGAAATTCTCCAGTTGCCTGCTGTTGTAGGTGGAGTTGAGCTGATTGAAGCCCGGATACGTCGAAATTGTGCCGTTGGAAACGGTGTAAGGAAAATCGGCGACCCACGCATTCTTGTCGTGCAGGGTTCTGGCCCAGAACATGACCGAGCCATTATCCAGATCATGCTTTAACGTGGCCGTCAGCTGCCCGCCGATGTCGGACGGATATTGTGGATTTCGCACGCCATCGGAATCGCGGTAAAAGCCACCGATGCTTCCGTACCATCCGTCAGTGATCTTGCCGCTGAGGAACGCATCGATACGTTCCATTCCCTCAAATCCGTAAGTGGCGCTCACCGACCCTGAAGTCTTGTCCGAGCCGGTCCTCAGGATGAAGTTTCCCGTTGCACCCGCCTGGCCTGGGCCGAAGATTGCGCTGGTTCCGCCCTGGACAATCTCGACGCGCTCTACCGTGTCGTCCATGCGTACCAGGGAGCTGTTATCCATGAAGGACAAGTAGGGGGCACCGTAGAGGGGCGAACCCTGGATCATGGTCGTGAAATACGGAGAATCGCCGCCGCCGTTGGGAAAGCCGGCCACGTCGATGTTGACGCCTGTTTGTCCGCCGGATGCTTCCGGCCAAATGCCAGGCGAGAGTTTGTAAATTTCGGCTGCACTCCCGGGGTCCGCCATTGCGATATCCGCGGCGCTCACCGATACGATGTTGTAGCTCGCGTCCAGCTTCTTCACAGATTGAGCTGACGCAGTGACCACAACCTCCTGCAGTGATTCACCGCTGGCCGGAGCCGTGTTCGCGGCCGCGGGCTGGTCGTCCGCATAGGCGAGACCCGCGACAGACGCGTAGAGAATTCCGGCGACTGCGGCGGCCACACTGGTGGTGCCAATGCGCCGTCCCGGCTTAGGCGTGGCGGCTGAAACGAATGCATTTGCCGACTGAGCACTCCGGCGGAGTGCTTTGTTGTTTTTTCCTCTCATGGACGGTCCCCCTCCCGATCGTTGACGCAAGCGGTGGAAAGTGAAGCAGGCTACTGTACCTTCGCCGCACTCTACGGCCGTCGGTTAGCAATGACAAGCGCTTGTCGTAAATATACAACAACTTTCGTCGGCACGGTCCGGTGCGCGGGGAGCTCCTCGAAGAACACCAGCTCGGAGGACAGCGGGATGGGCAGAGCCACCTCGAGGCCTTGCCGCATCAAGGCGCGACCGCTTTCTTCACGGCGTGAGGCCGGGCCGCGATCCTGGAAGGTGAGCGCGTAGCGGGCGCCGGTGTTGAGTCCCGCGAGACGAAATCGATGCGCGGGCTCATCGGGCGCGGAGCCTCGGAAGGCGTAGAGCACGCCGCGGTGCAGGGCAGGTGAAACGTATTCAAGGCCGTCCCAGTGCACCCCGTCGGGACGCTCCGACACGTGATAGAGATCCGCGGAGCGGATTAGCGGGCGCAGCGCCGAGGCGTAGAGCGCAAACTGCACGCGCGCGTCGGCACGCTGCGCGGCGCTCCAGCGGCGCGTGTCGAGCATCAGTGAGAACCAGCCGAGCATGCCGCTGCGCAGCAGGTAGCGGAAATTCTCCAGACGCGGCGTCGGCCAGTCCGCTACGTAGCTTTCCAGCATGGCCGGCGGCAGGACGTGGCTTGCGTCGAAGAAAGCGCGCCGGTTGGCGAGCGGATCATAGGTGTCGGTCACGGAAAAGTAGTCGCCGTGAGCGGCGCTGCCGAAGTCGACCATCCGGCCACCGTCGTTGCATAACTCCAACAAGAGCTTCGGGTGGCGCGCCCGCAGCCGCTCGTAGATCCGGTAGTACGCCCGGGTGGCGTAGTCACTGACGTCGGTCGAGTTCGACCCCTCGACCCACAGGTACCCGGAGTCTTCACCGACGCGCAGCGTTCCCGGCTCCGGCGGCGCGGCCGGGTGATCGGCCCGGGAACTCCCCTGCGCGACGAGATAGCCGTCATGCTCGAGCATGTCGAGGTGATAGTCATCGACGATCCGCTCGAGCTCCCGCTCCGCCCAGGATGCGGCCGCGGGCACCCCCAGATCCACGGTGATGCCCTTGAACGGTTCGCGCGCCCGCCAGTCCGCGGGCGGGTCGGCGATGAGCCAGTTACGCATCGCCGGATCGTAGATATTGAGTGCGCCCGGCGCGTTCGACGTGCCGGCCTGCGCCCAGCTGACCCACAGGCCGAACCGCAGCCCCTTGTGATGGGCAAAGTCCGCGAGCGCCGCGATGCCGGCGGGAAACTTCGCCGGATCCGCCCGCCAGTCGCCGACACCGCGAAACCACCCCGCGTCGAGGTGGAACATCTCCAGCCCGAGCGAGGCTGCGTCCTCGATCATGCGATGCGCCAGAGCCTCGTCGACCGCCATGCCGCTGCCCCAGCTGTTGCTCACCATCAGCGGGTAGGACGGGTCGCGCAGCGTTTGCCGATGGTCGAGCACCGCGCGTACCCAGCGGCGCAGCACGTTGCCCGCGCCATCGGCGCCACCGCTGAAGCCGCCGATGAAGATCGTGGGCGTCGTGAAGGTCCCTCCCGGCGGCAAGCGCGTGCGATAGGGGCCCGGCGAGGCATTGAGTCCGGCTTCGCCGCGCACAGACCCCCCGAGGCGCTCGAGCGTGATGTGCGTGCGACCGCTGAACTCGATGCCGAGGTACCAGCCGCGTCGCAGGCCGCCCGCTGCCTCTACCAGCACCCAGGGGATCATCTCGCGCGGCTCACCGGGAATCGGGCGCGCGTAGGTGCTGGAGGTTCCCTGCCAGCGCTCGCCGTCGCGCAGCTCATCAAGATGGGTGCCCGCGGCGGACGGGGTGTCGGCACCTTTCTCGATCCACAGGCGTTGCAGCCGGGTGGCGGGATCAACGGCCCAGTCGAATGTCAGGCTCGGCTGCAGCGGCAGCCAGAGTGTTTCATGGCCGGGATTGTGGATCTCGAGGCTGTGCTCGATGGGCCCGAACGGCGCGCGTGCGCGCCAGCGCCACACGAGGCGCAGCGCCGGCGCGTCGCTCAGGTACACGAGCGCGATCTCTTTTGAGTCGCTGTGGCTCGCCGCCCGGTCCAGCCGCCATTTGAGCGCTTGCACTGCGCCGCCCACCTCGGCATGGTCGGGCAGAGTCTGCGCCGAGTGGCTCTTCAGCAGCCACCCGCCACGCCCGCCGAGCGCGGCGACTCGCGGGGCCCGAGCGCCCGCCTCGACGGCGAGCCTCGTGTCGGACGTCGACAGCACGGCCGTTTCAGGATTCGTGCCCTGCGCCGCCGCTGCCACCATTGAGGTGAGTCCGAAGACGAGCACCGCGGCTGACCTGTGGAGGCGGCCCATGCGCGCCGATCATCGCACAGACCCGGGTGCGGATGACCGAGCCTGGGGACCGGAGTATCGTCGGCCGTGCGCCGGCAGGCGTGTGGAGGTGCGTATGCTCGACGGGAATGGCGGAAGGGTTACGGCTGCCCGACGGAATGCACCGTTCACGGCGGTGCTCCTGGTGGTATCCCTGTGCGCCGCGGCAGGTTCGGCGCCGGCTGCCGCGGACTCCGCGGATGTGGCGGCCGCGTGGGTGCCGAAAGAGGTCAACTTCGTGTACGTGGGATTTACCACCAAGTACACCTGCGACGGATTGCAGGCCAAGATGCGACGCATCCTGCTGCAGCTCGGCGCGCGTGATGACCTCAAGGTGGAGCGCTACGGCTGCATGCGAGTCAACGCGCCCGAGACGACTCCTGGTGTCCGCATTGTTATGCAGGTGCTGCAGCCGGCGAGCGGCACAGCCGGAGAGACCGTGGCGGCACACTGGAAGACCGTCGACGTGCTGGCCGACCGCAATCCCGTCGACGCAGCGCTCGACTGTGAGCTCATCGCGCAGCTCAACCGGGATGTGCTGCCCCTGTTTGCGCCCCGGCACATCGACTACAGCGCCGCCTGCGCGGCGAATAAGCCGCTGATCGGCGGCACGCGGCTGAAGGCGGACGTGCTGGTCCCCGATCGGGACGCGGTGCCGAAGAGCGCATCGCGGTAGGGCAGGCTCGAGAGCCTCGCGCATGCGCCTGACCCGCGCCGTCGGCGCCATCGCGCAAGGACTGCTCGGTGCGGGGGTGCTCGCGCTCCTGTGCGGGGCGGTGACGCCGCAGGGTGCCACGCTCGTCGCGGGCAACGCGCGCTTTTCGTTCCTCACCGCGTCGCTCCTGCGGATGGAGTATTCCCCGTCCGGCAGCTTCGTCGATGCACCCAGCGCGGTGGTGCAGAAGCGCGACTGGCCCGCCGTGGCCGTGGAGCAACGCGAGCAGGATGGCTGGCTGATTGCCAGCAGCGCTGCGCTGAGCGTGCGCTACCGCCTGAACTCCGGCGCCTTCACGGCTGCCAATCTCGCGGTGAGCTGGAAGGATGCCGCCGGCGCGCAGCACCAGTGGCATCCGGGCGACGTCGATGCCGGCAACCTGGGTGGCCTCAACTACTCGCTCGACAACATTGCGAAAGCGAATCTCCCGCAGGGCCAGATGGACCTCGGCAGCCCCGTGGATGACTCCATCCCCGGCATCGACCTGGTGCTGCCGAAGGCGCAGCCGGGGCTCCTGAGCCGCAGCGGCTACGCGTTCATCGACGACAGCCAGACTCCGGTGATGAACGCGCAGCGCACCTGGATCGAGCCGCGCGCCGCGCCGCCCGGCCAGGACTGGTATCTGTTCGCGTACGGCCGCGACTATCGGCAGGTGCTCAGCGAATATGCGCAGCTGTGCGGTCCGATTCCCATGGTGCCGCGCTTCGTGCTCGGTCCCTGGATCACCGATTTCAACTTCGAGTACTTCCCCGGCTCGGCCGAGGCCGCGCGACCGGACTTCCAGCGCTACAACCAGCAGTACCTGATGGCCGAGGTGACGCGCCTGCGCCGCGCGCACATCCCCTTCGACACGCTGGTGCTGGATTTCGCGTGGCACAACTACGGCTGGGACGGTGGTTACGACTGGAGTCCGCTGTTTCCGCACCCGCAGGAGCTGATGCACTGGCTGCACCAGCAGGGCGTGAAGCTCAGCCTCAACGACCACCCGGGATACATCAACACCGGCGAAAGCATCCTCTCCTTCAGCGACAGCCACGCGCCCGCGGTGCTGGCCGCGCTCGGGCGCGAGCCGCCGCGCAAGGCCGGCTTCGACCTGGACCTCTCCGGGCAGTGGAGCTTTGCCACCGATCCGCACGGGCCGTGGCAGGGCGTGCGCGTCGGTCTGCCGTGGCAGGAGCAGGGGCACCCGGACTATGGGGGCACGGGCTGGTACCGCGCGCGCGTGCACCTGCCGGCGCAAGTCCCGCCGGCGCTCTATCTCTACCTGGGTGAAGTGCTCAGGAGCTACCAGCTGTTTGTGAACGGCAAGGAGGCCATTCACAGCCAGATTCATTGGCCGCAGCGGCTCACCTACACCGACATCACGCCTTTCATCGTGCCGGGCGGGGACAACGAGATCGTGCTGCGCGTCGAGCCCGAGACGCAGCAGCCGGGCAGACAGCGCGGCGGTATCGTGCTCGGGCCCACGGCGATCCGCGACGTGAAGCCTCCCGAGCGGATCTATTTCGATCTGTCGAACGAGAAGCAGGCCGATGTCTTCATGCGCTATCTGCACGGGCCGCTGATGCGGCAGGGCGTGGACGTGTGGTGGGTGGACGGCGGCAGCGGCTCGGTGGATATGCCGGGGCTCAACAAGCAGCTGTGGACCAACAAGGTGTTCTACGACTACAGCCAGCAGCAGAGCGGCAGGCGCGCGTTCATCCTCGGGCGCTACGGTGACTGGGGCAGCGAGCGCTATCCCGGGTTCTTCACCGGCGATGCCTATTCGGAGTGGCCGGTGCTCGCCTACGAGGTGGCATTCTCCGCCCGCGGCGGCAACGTGCTCATTCCCTACATCAGCCACGACATCGGTGGGTTCCACGGCAAGAAGATCGACTTCGATCTGTACGCGCGCTGGATCGAGTTCGGCACCTTCAGCGCCATCCTGCGCATGCACAGCGCGCACGAGAACCCGCGTGAGGGCAACCTGCGCATGCCCTGGGTGTACGGCGCGCAGGGCCTGGCGCTGATGAAGAAGTACTTCACGCTGCGCACGCAGCTGATCCCGTACCTCTATACGTACACCTGGCTGGCGCACACCACCTCGGTGCCGCTGCTGCGGCCGCTGTATCTCGAATATCCCGAGCTCGAGGAGGCCTACCGCCACTCGTACGAGTACTTCCTGGGAGATGCCATGCTGGTGGCGCCGGTGCTCGCCCCGGGCGAGGAGCACGCGGTGTACCTGCCGCCGGGTGAGTGGCGCGACTTCTTCAGCGGCAAGGCCTACTCGGGCGGCCGCACCTTCAGCGCCCGCTACGCGCTCGACGCGACGCCGGTGTTCGTGCGCGCCGGCGCGATCATCCCCGAGCAGCCGGTGAGCGAGTACTCGGACGCAAAGCCGCTCGATTCCCTGGTCCTCAACGTGTACGGGTCCGGCGATGGCAGCTTCGAGCTCTACGAGGACGATGGCAGCTCGCTTGACTACGAGCGCGAACGCTCGCGCACGCCGATGACGCACAGCGTCGCGAGCGATGGGGTCGAGAGCCTCACCGTGGCGCCGACGCAGGGGAGCTACCGCGGACAGCCGCAGGCACGCTCCTACGAGGTGCGCCTCTACTGCGGCAGCCGCCCTCACTCGGTGACAGTCAACGGCCGGCCCGTGACAGGGTGGCGATGGGATGCGGCGCGCGCCAGGGCGGTGATCGAAGTGCCGCGGCAGCCGATCAGCGAAGCACTGCACCTGCAGTGGCGCTGACCGGTGCGGGGCTGACGCTCAGCCCAGTGTCAGGTACGTGGAGTACGGCTCCTCGTCGATCGCAACGAACGGCAGGAAGGTCAGCGGCGCCGGGCCGACCTGCGCCTCCCAGCGGCGGGGCGCCACCTGTCGTGCTAAGAGGAGCTCGGCACGTTGTGGCGGCGCTCGCTCGCCCGCGCCGTCGATCGGAAAGAGCACCAGTGGGCCACTCATAAGCGCCATCACCTGCGGATGGCGTGAATCGAGCGGCTCGAGGCGCAACCGCCTGGGCAGCTCGAGGTCGATGCGATCGCCGTCGTGCCAGGCGCGCCTGATGGCGGCGAAGCGCCCGGGCTCGACCGCGCCGCTCCAGCGTTCACCGTTCACCTCGATGCGTGCGCCGGCCGCCCACTCGGGAATCCGCAGGCGCACGACGAACTGCGTCGGCCGGGACGTTCCGACGCGGATCGACGTCGTGTCCGCGAATGGGTAGTCACCGCTCTGCTCGAGTGAGCAGCGCGCGCCGTCCCGCACCCAGCGCACGATCGAGGGCAGGTAGAGATTCACGTACACGCCGCGCGCGTCGCGCAGCCAGGCGTTGATGCCGTAGTCGGCCGCAACCTGCGGCAGCGTGCCCGAGCAGCACGGGAAGCGGTGGTTCGAGTAGACCTTGCGGCCGGAGACGTTGTAGTCCGAGTAATAGAACGCGCGCCCGTCCGCGCTCAGCGGCCTGGCTCCGAGCACCGTGTTGTACATGACGCGCTCCATGCTGTCGCCGTAGCGCGAGTCGCCGGTGACTCGCAGCAGGTAGCGGGTGAGCTTGAAGTGCGCGTACGCGCCGCAGGGAGTCTCGAAGCTGTTGTGCGTAGCCGTGAGGCTCGCATCGAGCGTCTCAGCGCCCGGCGCGACCAGTTTCTCATCCGGTCCCCAGCCGCCCGTGGCGTAGCTCTGCGCGGCGAGCATCCCGAAGGCGTTGCTGGCGGCCCGCAGGTGCTTGCTACTGCCGAGGGTGAGATACGCCTGCATCGCGGAGCTTAAGGAATTGACGTAGCTGTAGGCGTGCTTGCCGGCGAGCACGTTCTCGCCCCGCGCGAGGGGATCGAACCACGTCGCATCGTCGAGATAGCGGACGGCGAGATCGCGATACCGCCGCCCGGCGCCGCGCTGATAGGCGAGAAAGAGATTCTCGGGCAGCGTGTAGGACTCATCCCAGCGGTACGACTGATCCTTCCCGGGCCGCCAGGGGAGCTCACGATCGACCGCCGCGACCGGCAGGTGCGGCACGGCCGCGCGGGTGGTGCGCTCGAGCAGGGCGAACGCGTCCGTGTCGGCGGCGAGCGTATGCGAGTCGATGAGCCCGAGCACCAGCTTGTCGTAGCAGTAGGTCGGGAAGCGGTTCTTGTCGTAGAACCCCCCGCCGATCGTGGCGCCATACAGACGATTGAGCCGCAGCACCTTATCGCGCGTCGCCTGGGAGCCGGTGATCGCGTGATAGCGCGCGAGCGCCGAGACCCACTGGCCGAAGGTGGCGCCGGGGGCAAAGCCCGCATCATCCTTGTGCCAGTCGTAGTCCGGATCGTAGTTGTACCAGCCGCCGAGGTCTGCCCCAGGGGCCGGCTGTCCCGCCATCTGCCGAAAGGGCTTGAGGAGACTGTCCTCGTCGAGATTCATCAGCACGTCGTGCGTGTTCTCGAGCTGCGCACGGTGCAGCGCGCTCGTGACGCTGACGTCGCCGTAGCCGAATTCCGCGAGCGTGGGCGCGGCCGCATTGCGCGGCAGAGCTGCACCCAGGCTGCGCGGCAAGCCCGCCACCAGCGCTGCGGCGCTCGCCGAGAGGCTCACGAAGTCGCGGCGCGTGATTCTCATGCGGCTCATGCTCGCGCGACCCATGCGGGGTAAGCAAGTCGCGCACCGCTTCGGATTGGCAGCGACTCAGGTATATTCGCCGCACATCGGTTCAGGCGCTTCGAGGAGTCGGCCCGTACGTGAAGACAATGGCCGTGTTGCAGCGTGCCTCGGTCATGGTCCTCGCCTCGACGTGGCTCGGCGCGACAACGGCCGACCCCGGGCCGGGCGGCGCGACGCCGCCGCTCGACTTCCAGGTCCAGGAAGGCCTCAACCTCAACCGTCTCTTTCGTGAAGGGCCGGTCGCGGCGCATCTGCTGCTGCGCGCGGGCGCGCAGCCCCGGATCCTGGTCGCATTTCCCGCGGGCAACAGCGGGGTGGGCGTCTGGTTCGAGCAGCGCTCGGGCGGGGGCAGCTGGACGCTGAAGGGCGCGCCGCGCGCGGTGCGTGAAGCCGACAGCCGGGGGCGCGCGCTGTACGGGATCGCGGCGGAGGCCAGCCTCGACGCCCCGGTGCTCAGGATCCACGAAGCGGTGCTCTCGAGCATTCGCGTGCTGCGCGACTACCAGCTGCACAGCCCGGTGCCGCCCGGGGTTGCGGCGAAGTCGACCATGACCGGTCGGACGATCCGCTGGTCCCGCGACCGGCTCGACGGCGCGGCCGGCTACCGGCTGACTCTGGAAGTCACCGACGGGCAGCTGCGCGAGGGCGAGATCCGCGCCGGCCGCGACGGACGGATCGGCCTCACGATCACGGCGCTTTCGGGCGAGACGCCGCTCACGCCGCTCTTCGGCGGGAAGCTCCTGAGCGATGCAGCGGGGTCGGACTCCGCGGCCCGCGACACGCTGACCTTCCTCGCGTATCGCGAGAAGCTCCTCGCCGGATCCTGGCGCTTCGACACCTACTTCGGCCGCGACACGCTCATGAGTGTGCGGCTGCTGATGCCGGCATTGAGTCCGACTGCGATCGAGGCGGCGCTCTCCTCGGTGCTGGCGCGCCTCTCACCGACGGGCGAGGTGGCGCACGAGGAGGACATCGGCGAGCAGGCAGTGCTCGATCACCTGAAGCGCGACGGCTCGCGCTCGGCAGCCCCGGTGTACGACTACAAGATGATCGACAGCGACTATCTTCTGGCGCCGGTCGTGAGTGCCTGGCTGCTGCACGATCCTCGCGGGCGGGCCGCGGCGAGCAGCTTTCTCGCGGCCTCCGTCGAGGGTCCGGACGGGCGGCGCACGAGCCGCGGTGCGGCATTGCTCATGAATCTGCGCCTCGTGCTCGAGAGCGCATCAGCGTTTGCCGCGGACCCGGTTGCCTCGCATCTCATCGGCCTCAAATCCGGGTACACCGTGGGTGAATGGCGCGACAGCGAGACCGGCATCGGGGGCGGTCGCTATCCCTATGACGTCAACGCCGTGCTCGTGCCGGCGGCGGTCAAAGCCGCGGCCGAGCTCGACGCCAGCGGCCTTCTGACCCCCTACCTCGGTGCCGACGATCGTGCGCGCTTCGCGCGTGCGGCGCGCATGGCGGAGGTGTGGCGCACGATGGCGCCGCGGCCCTTCGATATCGTCATCCCGCACCGGCAGGCGAGTAGCGCCGTCGAGCACTACGCCGCCGCACAGGGCATTCCCCCGGGTCCCGCGCTCGCGGCGCTCGGGCAGGGCGAGCTGCGCTTTCATGCGATTGCACTCGGGGCCTCGGGGGATCCGATTCCGGTCATGCATTCGGACGAGGGCTTCGCGATGCTGTTCGCCGAGCCTCCACCGGACACGCTTGACCGCGCCGTCACGGCGCTGATGCGCCCGTTTCCCGCGGGCCTCATGACCCAAGTCGGTATGGTGGTTGCAAATCCCGCCTACTGTGCGCCCGCGCTCCAGGCGTCCTTCAGCCGCAACGCCTATCACGGCACGGTCGTCTGGTCGTGGCAGCAGGCGCTGTTCGCGGCCGGGCTCGCCCGGCAGCTCGAGCGCCAGGATCTCCCGCCCGCAGTGCGCGAGCACCTCGTGAAGGCGCAGCAGCTGTTGTGGTCGGCGATCGAGGCAACGCGGTCGATGAACAATTCGGAACTGTGGTCGTGGTCGTTCGCCGACGGCCATTACCGCGTCGCGCCCTTCGGCGCGGCTGCCGCGGACGCCGATGAGTCCAACGCGGCGCAGCTGTGGAGCACCGTGTACCTGGCCGTGAGGCCGCCCCATGAGGTAGTGCCATGAACTGCATTCGATATGCGCCCTCGCTGTTGTTTGCCCTGTGGCTGCTGGCGGCGGGGGGCGCGCGGGCCGAGACCGACCCGAGCTTTCTCCTCAGCGCCGCAGCTGCCGATCTGCCGGCATACTTCCCGGCCTATCTCGCCAACGGCTACATCTCGACGCTGAGCGCGCCGCGCGGCACCGAAGCGACGCAAAGTTACCTGGTGGGGTTCATGGACTACGCCGCGGGCGACATTTCCCGGCCCGCGGCAGTCCCGGGCTGGACCGGGATCGACTTCAGTTCCACACCGCCCGGACCGGGACAGGTGTGGCTCAACCGCGCAGCGCTCAACCCCCGGCATTTCAGCGACTACCACCGNNCACGAGGGGACGCTCACGACCCGCTACACCTATCTTGATCGCGGCCGGGAGACCGGCGTCGAAGTCACCACTCTGGTGAGCGAGGCTTCGCCGCATATCGCGGCGACGCAATTCAGGATCACTCCGCAGTACGACGGCACCGTGGAGCTGTCGTTCCCGCTCACCCTCTGGGCCGAGCACGCGCCGCGGTTCCCGCTCGGGCAGATGACCGGTCCCGAGATGGAGGAGGCCGTCGCGGCCAACGACCTGACACTCAACGCGCAGCCGCCCGCGACAGCTGACCGCGCGGCGATCTGGTATCCGGGCTACACGCAGGTGCTCGCGAGCGACGGCGACAGCGGTTCTCTCACACTGTGGCTCGACGGCAAGGCCGAGCAGGGCCTGTCGATGGCGATGGCGGCAGCGGTCGCCCTGCCCGAGGGGGTGAGCGCCGACGCCGTGACGGTGCACCGCGATCGGTATCGGCTGGCGCTCGACGTCAGCATCAAGGTGGAGCGCGGCAAGTCCTACGCCTTCACCAAGTACGTCGCCCTGTCGCGCAGCGGCTGGGGAGGCAACGCCNNCTCTACTACCTGATGGCGAGCTCGGCGCCCGATACCTCATGGGGGCTCGGCCCGTGCGGCCTGACCCCCTGCTACTCGGGTCACGCCTTCTGGGACAGCGATACCTGGATGTTTCCGGCGCTGCTGCTGCTGCATCCCGAGCGCGCCAAGTCCTTCGTGGCATTCCGCGATCGCACCGTCGAGGCTGCGCAGCAGCGCGCCCGCCAGCACGGGTTCCAGGGCGCCATGTACCCGTGGGAGTCGGATCCGGAGAACGGCAGCGACCAGACGCCCCACTCGGCCGTGGTGCTTGCGGATACCGAGATTCACGTCACTGCGGACGTCGCGATCGCGCAGTGGCAGTACTACCAGGCCACGCACGATCGTGACTGGCTGCGCGAGCACGCGTGGCCGGTGCTGCGCGAGGTCGCGCGCTTCTGGGCGAGCCGCGCCACCTATGACGCCAGCGCACACCACTACGACATCGCGCACCTGACCTCGGTGGCGGAGTCGTACAACGACATCAAGAACGACACGTTCACCAACGTTTCGGCCGTCAAGGCGCTGTCCATTGCTATCGAGGCCGCCAAGGTCCTCGGCGAGAAGCCCGATCCGCTCTGGGAGCGGGTGGCGAAGCAGCTCTACATACCGATGGCGCCGGGCGGGGAGCATCACCTCGCCTTCGACCCGAGCGTACCGGTGCGCAACGCCGCTGATTTCGGCGGCGGCCCGCTCTCGCTGCTGTTCCTGCCCTCGCTCGATCTGCAGATGAGCCCGAAGCTGCGCAGCGGCGACTACGACTATGGCATCCGGCCGGCGCCGGTCGCGCGTGTGAGCGGTGGCAGCATGAACACGGTGGCGCGTCTCACCGCGGCGGACGAGTTGGGCAGTGCCGCGGATGCCGCCACCTGGTTCGCCGGCAATCTCAGCGGTGGTACCTTCAAGCCGCCCTTCAACGTGCGCACCGAGACGGCCGACAACAACGTCGGATACTTCATGACGGGCTCCGGGGGATTCATCCAGAGTCTGATCTACGGCTTCACGGGACTGCGCATCCGCGAGCAGGGGCTGGTGGATGCGTATCCGCCGGTGCTCCCGGACGGCTGGAAGTCCTTGACGCTGCGCAATGTCATTTTTCGCGGCCAGCGCATGGACATCCGCGTGGCGCGCAACGCGGCCGGCGTCGTGCGGCTCACCCGTGAGCTGCGCTGAGGCGTGAGTGACCCCGCGGTCGCGGCGCGCTCGCGCCGCTTACTCAGTGATCGAGCAGACTCTCGGGCGTCGGGACGTTCTTAAGCTGCGGTGCCCGGTCGAGTACCGCGGCACCGCGCGGGTCGCGTGCGGTCGGTGGTACACCCGTGGTGTCGATGTACCAGTTGGTGAGGCGCGTCTGCAGNNCAGGATTTGAATTAGAATTCCAGGCCCGCAGGTCGTTGAGTCGAGCAGTGCAACCTCTTAAAATTCTTGGGCTCGCGCTCGGGAGCCTGGTTGCCCTGATTGCATGCCTGCTCCTGGCAGTGAAGTTGTTCGTCAATCCGAACGACTACAAAGCGCGCATCACCCAGGCCGTCAAACACTCAACGGGTCGCGAGCTCACCCTTGCGGGAGACATCAAGCTCGCCGTATTCCCCTGGGTGGCACTCGATCTCGGCGCGGCGAGCCTCGGAAATCCACCGGGGTTCGAGCAGGTGCCGTTGGCCACGGTCAAACACGTGGCCGTGCGGGTGAAACTGCTGCCGCTGCTGCGCAAGCAGTTGCAGATCGGCCGGGTCGAAATTGACGGGCTCGACCTGCGTCTGGTCAAGAACGCTGCGGGTCATGGCAACTGGGAGGACTTTGGCGGCAAGGACACGGCCGCACCGAGCTCCGCCACCTCGACCGGCCCTGCGACCCTGCCTGATCTCGCCGGACTCATCATCAAGGACAGCCGTGTCAGCCTTCAGGACATGCTCGCTGATCACATCAATCTCGACGTCGGACACCTCGCTTCCGGTGTCGCGGTACCGGTCGATCTGAAGCTTGACCTCACTTCAGGCGCAGGCGCGCAGCCGATCACGGTTGCCGGCAAGCTCGAACTCACAGCAAATGCCGCCAGCAAGCAGTACCGCTTCGCAAACCTGGACCTCGCGGGCACCCTGACGCCCGCCGCAGGCAGCGCTCCTGTGTCGTGGAAATTCTCTGCCCCGGANNGATGCGCCCGCGCTCGCCGGCAGCTTCAAGCTTGACCCGCTATCGGCTCGCGACCTCATGGCCCGGGTCGGCATGACGGCCCCGGTGACACGCGATCCGAAGGTGCTGGCGCGCATCGGCGCGAGCGGGGAGTTTTCCTATGGGGGGAATGCCCTGAGCGCCGACAAACTCAACGTGCAGCTCGATGATTCAACACTGACTGGCAAAGCTGCCATCACTAATCTCGACACCAAGGCAATCAGCTTTGATCTTGCGGTTGATCGCATCGATGTTGACCGGTACCTGAGTCCCGCGCCGGCCCGGCCGAAGGCACAGGTGAAGGCCGACACCAAGCCCACTGAAGTCCCAACCACTGGCCTCAAAGCGCTGCTGCTGCGCGGTATTTTGTGCATCGGCAGCGCAACTGTCGCGGGGATCAGCCTGCGCCAGGTGCTTTTCAACCTGGATGCCAAAGACGGCGTGGCGCACCTCGCGCCGGTGAAGGCGCAGCTCTATGGCGGCGATTACGCGGGCGACATCACGCTTGATAGTCGTGGCGCGGCGCCGGCGCTGCAGCTCAATCAGCGCATGAACGGCATTGACGTGGGGCAGCTGCTCAACGATCTCGCCAAGTCACGGCGGCTGTCGGGGCGTGGCACCGTCGTGAGCAACCTGACCGCGCGCGGTGCTGACAGCGATGCGATTCTGAAATCCCTTAACGGGCATGTTGATGCCAATCTCGCCAATGGCGCGGTCGAAGGTATCGATCTGTGGTTTGAAATCAATCGCGCCATGTCGCTGATCCAGAAACAAACACTACCCAGCGGCAGCAGCAGTGGCCGTACAAAATTCGACACCTTCAAGGCCTCCGCGGATCTGAACAATGGAGTCGCCACGACCAGGGACCTGGACATCGCGTCGCAGAACCTGCATGTGACCGGGCAGGGCACCTCGAACCTGGTCACCGAGGCGATCGACTACCAGTTGCGGGCGACGCTCTACAAGGGTCCGTCGGGCGCGAACGCCGGCACCCTGGCAGAGATTCCCGTGACGATCACCGGCACCCTGTCGAGTCCCAAGGTGAGTCCGGACCTTGGAGGCATGGCCAAGGCGCGTGTGCAGCAGGAGCTCGACAAGCACAAGGACCAGCTCAAGCAGCAGCTGCAGGACAAACTGCAGAACCTCTTTAAATGAGGCGTCTGCCTGCCAGCAAGGTCGCAATTGCATGGCTTTGCGGGTGTGGCGCCTGTCACGCCGCGACGGGCAGCGGCGCGGAACTTGTGTCGCAGGACACGCCCGTCAGCGGGCCCCTGAGCACTATTGTCGTCACCGCGACCCGCGTTCCGGAACCGGCCGACCGGGTGCCGGCTGCTATATCGGTGGTTTCCGGGAGCGAACTGCGCGCCCGCGGCGCCTCTGACATGGCGACGGCCTTAAGCCTCGTGCCGGGAGTCGAGGCGCCGGCCGGCGGCGACGCCGGGCCCTCGAGCGCCGTGCCGTCGTTCTGGGGCCTGCATGAATTCGATGCCTTCCTCCTGGTGGTGGACGGCGTGCCCTGGGGCGGTGCTTTCAATCCTGCGATCACGACGCTGGATTTCACCGATACCCAGCGAGTCGAGGTCCTGAAGGGCGCGGCTCCCGTGTTGTATGGGGCGACCTCGTTTGTCGGCGTCGTGAACGTCATGCATTACCCGGCGGGCGAGGCCGCCGACGAAGCTGATGTCGCATTCGGCACTTACGGCTCGCTGCGCGGATCCGCCTCGCTGGCGCTGCCGGGGCTCGCTGGATACCGGCAGTCCCTGGCGATCGATGGTCAGAACCTGGGATTCGCCGACGGCCGTGAGCACGTTGCCAACGGACGCGCCCTCTACCGGGGTGCGCTGGATGTGGGCTCGGGTACTTGGCGCGTCGATGCGGACGCGAATGTCGTCCGCGACACGCCTGCGAGTCCGGTGATCCGCAGTGGCACTTCGTTGACGACGCTCACGCCGATTAACGCGAATTTCAATCCGGCTGACGCACGCATCGACGAGGACAAATACCACCTCGCCGTCGGCTATTCACAACCGACCGCATGGGGCGCATGGGATACGCAGGCGTCGTACGCCACCTCCACGGTCACGGACATACGGGCGTTTCTGCACCCGGATTTAAGCGGTACTGCCGACACGCAGAATCAGCGCCGCTACATCGGGGACGGCTATCTGGACAGCCATCTGACGAATACGCCGCATCGCGAGCTGACAGTGGTCGTCGGTGCGGATGCCTTATACGGGCACGGTGCACAGACAACCCTGAACGGTAACAGCGCGTACACCGTGCCGCTGAACGGTTCGGTGCTGCCGCCGCCGACGTGGGCGTTGCCCGTCAATGAGATCGGCACCCTGGATGACAAGCGGCTTTTCACCGGGCAGTACGCACAGCTGGACTGGCAACCCGATGCGCGCTGGGACGTTCTCGCCGGAGTGCGTCTGAACGAGGCCTACGAGCACAAGGACTCGAGTGACCTGATTCTGTCACCACCGCCGTTGGCCTCCGAGGACACCAGCAAGACGATAACGCGGCTCACTGAAACCATCGGTACCAGCTATCGGATCTGGGCGGCAGGCAAGGACGAGACCGTGGTCTACGCCGACTACCGCGACGCGTTCAAGCCCGCCGCGATCGATTTTGGACCCGACTACACACCGGACCTGCTGCGCCCGGAAGAAGCGCAGAGCTATGAGATGGGTCTGAAGGGTAGCGCAGACGATGCTCGCGTGAGCTATCAGGCGGAGTTGTTTCGGCTGAACTTCACCAACCTCGTGGTGGCAACCGCCTCCGGGGCACTGGCCAACGCTGCCGGAGAAAGGCTGGCTGGCATCGAAGCGGAGGTGCGCTACAGGATTGCGCCGGACCTGGCGCTTGCAGCGAGCGCGGCCCGGCACGACGCGACCTACGCGAACTATCTGTTTTTCGACGGCACCTCGAACGTCGAAGTCGCAGGGCGCGAACTGCCGTTGTCGCCGCACGTGCTCGCCGCGGCGGGCATTCTCTATACGCCGCAGCACGGCATTACCGCCACTGCCGTAGCCCGTTATGCCGGCCGCCGCTATCTCGATGAAGAGGACACCGCCCCGGTGGGTGGCTACGTTACCGAGGATGCGACTCTCGGCTACTCGTTCGGCGCAACCAGCGTGTCATTCGAAGGCACAAACCTCAGCAATCAACGCCCGCCGGTCACGGCGAGCGAGTTCGGCAGTCAGAGTTTCTACCTGCTGCCGGCACGCATGATCTGGCTGCATGCTGGATATTCCTGGCGATAGGGGCTGCCCATATTCCCGGCTCCAGGACAGTGACGCATGCCGCAGCAGGGTGCGTAATCGGGGAGTTTGCGATGTTGCATTGTCATGTCAGGTAGAGTTAATCGACCGTTCAGCCGCCAGGCTGATAATCATACAGACGACGCGTTGACAGTTGCCTGCGACTGTCTAGACTTCGTCGGCGCCAATCCCGCGATTCCGCGGGACGCGCAATCACAGAGGGGTCAGTTTATGAAGAAGGCATTGCTCGCTATCGCCGCCGGCGCCGTACTTACAGCCGGACTGGCTTTTGCCGCGCCCGTTAAGGACTGGCACGATCTTGAGAAGGTTCATAGCCACGTTCAGGAAGCGATCCACGAATTGGAACGCGCGCGCGCTGCGAACCATTACGACATGGCCGGCCATGGCGCGAAGGCCGAAGACCTGCTCCGCCAGGCAGAAAAAGAGCTGCATGAGGCCGTGGAATCGTCCAAGGCAGCGAAGTAACCGTTACCTGTGAGCCCGGGCGGTGCGGCGCATCGCCGTACCGCCCGGGACACTTTTACATCGCGCCAGCGGGAGGTCCGCGCTCCCGCATCCTTCACGCAGTCCTGCTGCGCTCCATGCTGTTTGCTGGGGCTACGGCCCCACACCCGGCTCGAACATCGGGCGCACCTCCGACTCACCGTCGAATCCGGGCCAGTACTTCGATGCAACCCCATGAACTCAGTTGCGGCCGCGGGAAACGCTTAGAAGCTGAAACGCATACCAACCGTCGGAGCAATGTTGTTGTTGTAGTAGTAGGGGACGCCGGGGCCGTGAGGAATGGCGATGGCCAGACCGCCGCTGACGTTGGAATACGCAATGCCGGCATAAGCGTCGAAACGCTTGGTAAAGTGATGATCCGTATAGAGCGAAACCTCGTTGAGGGTGCCCGCGCAGGAACTGCGGAAACCGGCGGTGGGCGAGCAGGTCGACGGAACACGGAAGTCGTTCTGCTGCTCATGGTAGTAGGACAAAGTGATGTCGGTTTCGCTGTCGAAGGCGTATCTCACGCCCGTCCAGTAGACCTGCACGATCTTTGGAGAATCCAGATTGTTGTCTTCGGCGCCGCTCAGGAGATAACCACCCTGGGCCATGGCACCAACGCCCACGGGGTCCGCCGGGTTAGTCTGCCGGATGTGCTCGTAGCCGCCAAAGAACTTGAACGGGTCCCAGGTATATTTGCCAGCGACCATAAGGGCGCTGTTTTCGGTCACGATGCCATATTCGGTGTTGGTCGTCCCGATCACATTGGCGCCGTTGATGGGGTTTGTATTGATGCTGTTGAGCGTTGACTGATATGGCTGCGTCAGACTTTCAGGCCCCAGCAGGGGGTTGACTACGCTGATCGCCTGGTTGACATGCTGGTAGACGACGTCGGCGGAGAACTTGTCGTAGGTTCCGCCGAGGTCGAATCCATAGGCGGAGTTATGCGACTCTTCCGGCGTACAGGTGGCGGCAGTCCAGGCGGCGGAGGCGGAGTAGCAGCCGCCAGAACCGTCGACGAATTTGTACATCGCGCCGAAATGGACCGGACCATGGCTGAGGCGATATTTCACGGCGTTGTCCCAACGGGTGTCCTGGGTGTCGCCGCCGCCGGCCATCAGGCCGTTATAGCCGATGAACGAAAAGGAATAGGCGCCGGCGGCCGGATCGTAAGCCAGCATCGCATCGGTACCGAGCGCGCGATGACGACCGAAGGTCAGCGCGCCGAGATGCGTGGACGATATACCACCAAACAATTCGTCATTGAAGGTCTGGCCCGCGCGCGAGCCGTCGCCGATGAACGAGTAGCTGCCCCTGGGGAGGCCGGCGTTGAGGGTGTTGGTGGCTCCCATGTTGGCGAGCTGACCGGACTGCGGATTGATGCCGGTCGAAGCGTTGAACACAACAAACCAGCCTTGTAGAAACTCTTCCTTGGCCTTGATGCCCAGGCCCGTCTGCGACAGGTTGTTCGGCGCAATGAGGAATTGCGAGCGATTGCCGTTCTTGTTGACCAGCGATTCGCCTTCATAGTTATAGCC
>PLEC01000092.1 GCA_003136935.1 Gammaproteobacteria bacterium | reverse complement strand
TTCTGGAACTTGCCCGGGTCCTTGAGGAAGTCGACGATCTCGCCCACTTCCTGCTTCGCCTCATCGACGCCGGCGACGTCCGCGAAGGTGACATTCACCTGGTCCTCGCCCAGCAGGCGCGCGCGGCTCTTGCCGAAAGACATGGCTCCGCGGCCGCCGGATGCGCCCTGCATCTGGCGCAACATGTAGAGGAACACCAGGATCAACACCAGCGCCGGCGCCATCTGCAGCACCAGCTGCCAGAAGACGCTCGGCTGTTTCGGCGGCCGTCCCTCGATCACCACGTTCGCCTTCTCCAGCGTGCCGATGAGCGCGGTGAAGTCCGTCTCCGGGTTGTAGGCCTTGAATTGCGACTTGTCCTTGTGCACGCCGTAGATCATCTCGGCCTGCAGCACCACGGACTCAACCCGATTCGCCTTAACATCATCCAGGAATTGGGAGTACGCGATCTCCTGGGGCTGCCCCNNCTCAGGGCTGCGGGCCCTGGATGCAAGGGGTTTGACCAGTTTCACGCGGATAAATTTCCCCCGCGCCGCCTGCACCAGTTCCTGGAACCCGGTTCCCTGGAACACCTTGATCAGGGCGTGCCCATTAGGCTTCAAGACGCGTTCCGCCATCCCGAGCGCCAGTTCCGCCAGGTACATCGCCCGGGGCTGGTCGATGACGTCCACGCCGCTTAAGTTCGGCGCCATATCCGAAAGCACTAAATCCACCTGCCCTGCCGGCAGCAGCTTCAGTATCTGCTCGAAGACGGCCTCCTCGCGAAAATCCCCCGGCGCGAACTCCACGCCAGGGATCTCAGGCATCGCCAGGATATCGCTCGCCACCACCCTGCCCGTGCGCCCCACCCGGCGCTGCGCGTACTGGCTCCACGCGCCGGGAGCCGCGCCCAGGTCAAGGACGATCCCGCCGGGCTTCAGCAGCCGCTCGCGGCGGTCGATCTCCTCGAGCTTGAACACCGCACGGGAGCGCCAGCCTTGCGCCTGCGCGCGCTGCACGAAAGGGTCGGCAAAGTGCTCCTTCAGCCATCGATCACTGCTTTTGGTACGCCGTGCCATTGCTTCAACGTGCCCTAAGCCGGGCGTGTTCCTCTTACAATGAGTCGATGGAAAAGTCCGCTGCCGCTGCCGCCGCCACCGGGCTCTCGGAACGTCAGCGCCGGTACCTGCGCGGGCTCGCGCACCCGCTCAAGCCCATCGTGCGGTTCGGCAACGCCGGCCTCACGGACGGTGTGGCCCTCGAGACCGAGCGTGCGCTGCATGACCACGAGCTCATCAAGGTGAAGGGCCCTGGCGGGGACCGCGAGGCGCGCGACGCCTTGTTCACCGCGCTTGCCGGCAGCACCCACAGTGCGCTCGTACACCGCATCGGCAACGTCGCAGTCTTTTACCGTGCCCGTGCGGACCTGTCCCGCATCGTGATCCCCGACACCTAGCGCGCGCTAACACAGCCGAACCCGACCTGCCGTGACCGCCGCAGCCGGCCAAAGTCACGCCTTTGGCCGGCGGCAACGCAACTACTATCCGCCGAAATCGCTTCCAAGCGATTTCGGCCAATGGACTAGCCGAGGCGCACCGCGAGGATCTCGTAGGAGCGCGTGCCGCCGGGGGCCGCCACCTCCGCCACGTCACCCTCGCGCTTGCCGACCACCGCCCGCGCGATGGGCGCGGTCACCGAGATGCGTCCCTGGCGGATATCCGCCTCATCCTCGCCGACGATCTGATAGGTCACGCGCGCCCCATCCGCCTGGTCCTCGAGCTCCACGACCGCGCCGAACACCACCCGGCCGTTGGGGGTGAGCTGGGTCGGATCAATCACCTCGGCGCTCGCGAGCTTGTGCTCGATTTCCTTGATGCGCCCTTCAATGAATCCCTGCTGCTCGCGCGCGGCGTGATACTCGGCGTTCTCGGACAGATCCCCGTGTCCACGCGCCTCCGCAATCGCCTTGATGACGTTCGGGCGCGCCTCGGACTTCAGGCGCTTCAATTCCGCACGCAGCGCCTCGGCGCCAAGCAGGGTCATGGGCGTGCGCTTCATATCCTCAGCGCCTCGCGATGCAGGTCCTGCAGCCGGTTGACCTCGACCTCATCGAGATGGTCCAGGGCCTCGCAGGTCGCAAGTCCCGCGGCGAGCGTCGTGTAGTAGGTGACCCGCCGATGCACCGCTTCGCGGCGAATCGAGTTCGACTCGCGAATGGCCTGCTTGCCCTCGGTCGTGTTGACGATAAGATCGATCTCGTCGTTCTTGATCATGTCGACGATGTGCGGGCGCCCCTCGCGCACCTTGTTCACGCGGCGGCAGGCGACGCCCGCCTCGGTAAGCGCGGCGGCGGTGCCCGCGGTCGCGAGCACCTCGAAACCACGCTCGATGAGGTTCTTCGCAAGCTGCACCGCGCCGCCCTTGTCGCGGTCGCGCACGCTGATGAAGCACACGCCCTTGCGTGGCAGGGTGACGCCCGAGGCGCTTTGCGCCTTGGCATAGGCCTCACCGAAAGTGCGCCCGGTGCCCATCACTTCGCCGGTGGATTTCATTTCCGGCCCCAGGATCGGATCGGCTTCCGGGAACTTCACGAACGGGAATACCGCCTCCTTGACGCAGAAGTACGCCGGCACGCGCTCCACCGCGCCCACCAGCTGCTTTAACTTGCGCCCGGTCATGACGCGCGCCGCGATCTTGGCGAGCGGCAGTCCGGTGGCCTTGGAGACAAAAGGCACGGTGCGCGAGGCGCGCGGGTTCACCTCGAGCACGTAGATCACGCCGCTCTGGATGGCGAACTGCACGTTCATGAGTCCCACCACCTTCAGCGCGCGCGCCAGCTTGCGCGTCTGCTCGCGCAGCTCCGCCTGCATCTCGCGCGTGAGGCTGTTGGGCGGCAGCGAGCAACCCGAGTCACCCGAGTGCACCCCGGCCTGCTCGATGTGCTCCATGATGCCGCCGATGAGTACGTCCTCGCCGTCGCACACGGCATCCACGTCGACCTCGATAGCGACGTCGAGAAACCGGTCGAGGAGCACCGGGCTGTCATTCGACACCTGCACCGCGTGCGTCATGTAGGTGCGCAGATCCTCTTCGGTAAACACCACTTCCATGGCGCGGCCGCCGAGCACGTACGAGGGGCGCACGATCAGCGGGAAGCCGACTTCCCGCGCCAGGTGCACCGCCTGGTCCTCGGTGCGCGCCGTGGCGTTCGCCGGTTGCTTGAGTCCAATCTCCTTCACGAGCGCCTGGAAGCGCTCGCGATCCTCCGCGACATCGATCGAGTCCGGGGAGGTGCCGATAATCGGTGCGCCCGCGGCTTCCAGCGCCCGTGAGAGCTTCAGCGGGGTCTGCCCGCCAAACTGCACGATGACGCCTTCGGGTTTTTCCTTGGCGAGCACTTCCAGCACGTCCTCGAGCGTCAGGGGCTCGAAATACAGGCGGTCCGAGGTGTCATAGTCGGTCGAGACGGTCTCCGGNNGTCTCCGGGTTGCAGTTGACCATGATGGTCTCGAAGCCGTCCTCGCGCAGCTGCAGCGCAGCGTGCACGCAGCAGTAATCAAACTCGATGCCCTGGCCAATGCGGTTGGGGCCGCCGCCCAGGATCATGATCTTGCGGCGCTCGGTGGGCGCGGCCTCGCACTCCTCCTCGTAGGTGGAGTAGAGGTAGGCGGTCGAGGTGGCAAATTCCGCGGCGCAGGTGTCGACACGCTTGTAGACCGGCACGATACCAAGCTCGTGACGCTTGTCGCGGATCGCCTTCTCCGGCATGTCGACGAGCTTCGCAAGACGGCTGTCGGAGAAGCCCTTGCGCTTGAGAAAACGCAGACGTTCCGCAGTGAGCGCCCCCAGGCCCTCATCGCGCACCTGCGCCTCCTCGCGCACCAGATCCTCGACCTGCGCGAGAAACCACGGATCAATGCGGGTGAGCTCCCCGATGCGCGCCAGCGTCCAGCCGGCGCGAAAGGCATCCGCCACGTACAGCAGGCGGTCGGCACCCGGCGCGCGCAATTCGTAGGCGAGCTTGTCCTGGCTCTCATCCGTCAGGGGCATCGCCAGAATCGGCGACAACCCGTCGAGGCCGGTCTCCAGCCCCCGCAGCGCCTTCTGCAACGACTCCTGAAAGGTGCGGCCGATCGCCATCACTTCGCCGACCGA
>PLEC01000161.1 GCA_003136935.1 Gammaproteobacteria bacterium | reverse complement strand
GCGCTCACCGGCGCCTCGCGCGCCGCGGCATATGCCCTTGCGACCCGCGGCGCGGTTGCAGCGGAATCTGAAGAGGACTCCGCGTCGTAGATTTGACTTCGGCCACCGCCCCCGTATCGTGCCCGCGAGAGTCGGCCGGGCAATCGCTGCTTTGGGGNNTGCCAGGTAACGCCTGGGGGGCGTGAGCCCACGGAAAGTGCAACAGAGAGCAGACCGCCTAAGTCCCTCACGGGACCGGCAAGGGTGAAACGGTGCGGTAAGAGCGCACCGCGTCGGTGGCAACACGCGACGGCACGGTAAACCCCACCTGGAGCAAGGCCAAATAGGGAAGTAGCCTCCGTCCGCAAGGGCGGGAGGCAGCGCTGATCCGCGCGCGCTTCCGGGTAGGCCGCTAGAGGTTCACGGTGACGTGAATCCCAGAGGAATGATTGCCCTCGACAGAACCCGGCTTACAGGCCGACTCCTTTTTATGTGATCGGGCTACTTGACGACTTTCAGTTGCGGGCGGCGCGTGCCGCCCTCTTCTGTCTGGGTTGGGCGTGTGGGCGGCTCGGGACCTAAGTCAGCTTCCGAGAACACCATACCCTCGCCCGTCTCACGCGCGTAAATACCGAGTACCGCGCCCACCGGAAAGCGCACGTGGTGGATCACACCCGCGAAGCGCGCGTCGAACTCGATCTCGTCGTTGCCCAGGCGCAGACGTTGCGTCGCACCCTCGCTTAAATTCAGGACAATCTTGCCTTCCTTGATATAGGCACGCGGCACCTCCGCGTCGGGGTTGCCGGCGTCGACGATGACGTGCGGGGTATTGCCGCTCTCCGAGATCCATTCGTGCATGGCACGCAGCAGGTACGGCCGCTTTGGCAACACCTTGTTCATGGCTTGAGCCGCATCTCCTGCTCGCGCTCCGAGAGGGCTTCGCGGAATGCCGCACGCGCGAACACCACATGCGCGTACTTGTCGATCGCCTGCGCCTGCGGCGGCAGCTCGATTTCGTAGTGCGGCAGGCGCCACAGTATCGGCGCGATGGTCGCATCGACCAGCGAGAACTCGTCCGACAGGAAGTACGGCTTGACCTTGAAAAGCTCCGTGCTCTGCAGGATCGTGTCGCGCAGGATCTTCTTGAGCTTCACCGTCTGCTTCTTGTCCGGCTCCTGGTCGATCTGGCGCGCGAGGCTGTACCAGTCGCGCTCGATGCGATAGAGCGCGAGGCGGAACTGCGCGCGCGACACCGGGTCAACCGGCATGAGGGGCGGATGCGGGAAGCGCTCATCGAGGTACTCGATGATCACGCGCGAGTCGTACAGCACCAGGTCGCGGTCCACGAGCGTCGGCACGCTGTGGTACGGATTGAGGTCCAGCAGGTCTTCCGGGAAACGCCCGGGCTCGACGCTCACGATATCGATGCTGATGCCCTTCTCCGCCAGCACGATGCGCGTGCGGTGGCTCCACGGGTCATCGGGCGCCGAGAACAGGGTCATGATGGATCGTCGGCTCGACAAATTACCGCTCCCGGGCGCCGCCACCGTGGCGGATAGGGCTGCAGGCGAAGATTCGGCCGCGCCCGCGTGTGACGATCAGTTAACGTCTTTCCAGTATTCGCGCTTCACGAGCCACGCAAGCCACGTGAACACCAGCAGGAACAGNNGGACTCAGGCGTCCGGGGGCGATCTGCTCGAAATGGTCGAACACCTGTTCGTGGCCGACGCCCTTGTAGACGGCCTTCTTCAGTCCTTCGAGCTCCGACAGCACATGCGGCATGGAGGTCGAGGGCAGGCGCAGGTTGTCGGCGCCAGTCTGGCGCGTCGAGTCCACGTAAAAGGTCTTCAGAAACTGGTACAGGTAATCGCGCCCGCGCGCGCGCGCCATGAGCGACAAGTCCGGCGGCGTCTTGCCGAACCAGGTCTCCGCATCCTTGGCTGGCATGCTGGTCGTGATGTACTCGGTGGCCTTGTCCCCGGGGGGCATCAGGTCCTTCTGCAGCAGGTTCCCGGGAATGGCGAGATCATCCCCGAGCCGCGACCAGCGCTCGTACTTCAGCGAATGGCACCCGAGACAGTAGCTCGTGAAATTGCGCGCGCCGCGCTGCAGCGAGGCACGGTCCGAGACGACGTTGTCCGCTCGCCAGCTCTGCCAGTCGGCGCCGCTCTTGCCGGAGTCCTCGGCCCCTGCGGCGCTCTCCTGCGCGGCCCACGCGCCCGGCGGAACGCAGCTGACGGCCAGCCACGCCAGCGCCGGGAGCAGCAACCTTTGCGCCCGCGGCATGTCAGTGCGCATGGTAGGTCACCCTTTCAGGCACCGGCTTGACCGGATCGATGCGGGTGTAGAACGGCATCAGCCAGAAGAACGCGAAGTAAACGACGGCGAAAATGCGCGCCGCTATCACGTAGCGGGCTTCGGCGGGTTGCATGCCGAGGTAGCCGAGCGCGACGAAGGACACCGCGAACAGCGCCAGCGCCGTGCGCGAGATCCAGCCGCGGTAGCGCATGGATTTCACCGGCGAGCGATCCAGCCACGGCAGGAACAGGAATGACAGCACCGCGAGCCCCATGAGCAGCGCTCCCATGCGCTGATCCGGCACTGCTCGCAGGATTGCGTAGTACGGGGTGAAGTACCACACGGGCGTGATATCTGCGGGCGTCGACACGGGGTTCGCCACTTCGAAGTTCGGCGACTCGAGGAACAGCCCGCCGAAGGTGGGCACGAAGAACACGATGAGCGCGAACAGCACGAAGAAGACGCCCACGCCAAACGTGTCCTTCACCGTGTAGTACGGATGGAAAGGAATGCCATCGAGAGGCTTGCCGTCCGAGCCGATCTTCTCCTTGATCTCGATGCCGTCGGGGTTGTTCGAGCCGGTCTGATGCAGTGCCACCAGATGCAGCATCACCAGCAGCAGCAGTCCCAGCGGCACCGCTGCCACGTGCAGCGCGAAGAAGCGATTGAGCGTCGCGTCCGCGATCCCGTAGTCGCCGCGGATCCATTCCACGAGCCCCGGCCCGATGCCGGGAATGGTGCCGAACAGGTTCACGATCACCTGTGCGCCCCAGTACGACATGTTGCCCCAGGGCAGCACGTAACCCATGAAGGCCTCCGCCATGAGCGCCAGGTACACCAGCATGCCCATGAGCCACAGGAGTTCGCGTGGCGCCTTGTAGGAGCCGTACAGCAACGCCCGGAACATGTGCAGGTACACGACGATGAAGAACGCCGAGGCGCCGGTGGAGTGCAGGTAGCGGATCAGCCAGCCCCAGTGCACCTCGCGCATGATGTATTCGACCGAGTCGAACGAGGTCAGCTCGCCGGGCTTGTAGAACATCGTCAGGAAAATGCCGGTCACGAGCTGCAACACCAGCACCACGAGCGCCAGTGACCCGAAGAAGTACCAGATATTGAAATTCTTCGGCGCGTAGTAGCCGGTCAGCTGGCTGGAGATGAACTCATCGATGGGCATGCGCTTGTTCACCCAGGCCCACAGCCCGCGCTTCGCGGGCGCGGCATCCGGCAGCCGGGCGGGTGCGCCGCTCGCGGTCTTCACGGCCATCAGGCGGCTCCCTTCTCATCGGCACCCACCAGCAGCGTGCGCGGGTTCGGATACGAGTACGGCGGCACGCGCAGGTTGATCGAGGCCGGCGAACCATCGAAGACACGCCCGGCAAGATCGAACCGCGATCCGTGGCAGGGGCAGAAAAACCCGCCCGGCCAGCTGGGATAAATCTCGCCGGCATCAAATTTCTGCTTCGGCAGGCACCCCAGGTGCGTGCAGACGCCAACCAGCACCAGCAACTCCGCGCTACGCGAGCGCAGCGTGTTCTTGGCGTACGCGGGCTGGTCGGAGTACCGGGAGTCCTTGTCCTTCAGCTGATCGTCATGGCCGGAGATGCGCGCCACCATATCGGGGGTGCGCCGGACGACATAGATCGGCGACCTGCGCCACACGGTGATTGCCATCTGGCCGGCGTCGATCTTCGAGACATCCATCTCCACGGGCGCGCCCTGGGCGCGGGCGCGCTCGGAAGGGCTCCAGGACTCGATAAACGGCACGGCGGCGAACACCGCGCCGACCGCCCCGGTGGCGATGGTCGCCTGGGTGAGGAACTTGCGCCGACTCAGGTCGACCCCGTCGTCGGCGGTGATTGCGCTATCCGCCATCTGGCCGCTCTCCCGCATGACTACACGCCCGCCGCACCTTCATTCGCGTTCCGCGCGAACGGTGTGTGCGCACGGTGCGGTTTCGTACTTTGCCGGGGGCGGCGCATTATACACAAACGACCCCCCCTCCTGAGGCGCGCCTGGGCGCGTGCACGGCGCGGATTTTCCCCTACAGTTAAGTGATGCTCGACAGCCTGGGCCGCGGTTTGACCTTTATCTTCGGGTCCGTCATCGGCGGACTCGCGCTGGCCTTTCTCATCGTCGCGCTGCGACCTGATCTGATCCGGGGGGCCGCACAGCCAGCGCCGCTGCTGGCGAGCGCACCCCCGGCGGGCACGCTCCCCGCAGCCGCGCGCGTCACCTACGCCGCCGCGGTCGAACGCGCCGCGCCTGCGGTGGTCAACGTCTACACGGCGCGGCTGGTCACGGAGCGGGTCACCCCCTCACTCGGGGAGCTGTTCGGGGACTTTGTGCCGCGCTACCGGCAGCGCATCGAGCGCACGCTCGGCTCGGGCGTCATCGTCGATGAGGCCGGCCACATCGTCACCAATCACCATGTCATCGCCAACGCCGCCACCATTCGCGTGCAGCTCAAGGACGGGCGCGAGGCGGATGCCCGCATCGTTGGACGTGACCCCGACACCGATCTTGCGGTGCTGAAGATCGACCTGACGCCGTTGCCGGTGGCGGTCTTCGGGCGCTCCGATCAGCTCAAGGTTGGGGACGTGGTGCTGGCGATCGGCAATCCTCTGGGGCTGTCCCAGACGGTGACCCACGGCATTGTCAGCGCCACCAGCCGCCAACAGCTCGGCATCGCGCCACTTGAGGATTTCATCCAGACGGACGCGCCCATCAACTTCGGCAACTCCGGCGGTGCGCTGGTGGATTCCAGTGGCGCCCTGGTCGGCATCAACACCGCCATCGTCGCCAAGAACCTCGGCGTCGAGGGCATCGGCTTCGCCATCCCGGTCAACATGGTGCGCGGTGTGCTGAGCGACATCATCGCGAACGGGCGTGTGGTGCGCGGCTGGATCGGTATCGTGCCGGAGGACCTGTCGGAAGGGGGCGTCGTCATTGCGAACCTCTATGTCGGCAGCCCGGGGCAGCGTTCGGGCCTGCAGCCGGGCGATCTGCTGCTCGCAATCGACGGGGTGGCCCCGAGCGGGGCGCAGGACGCCCTCGGCCACATCGCCAGTCACAAGCCGGGCTCCACCATCGTGCTGCGCGGCGTGCGCGCCGGGCACGAGTTCGAACTGCGCGCACAGGTGGGCGAGCGCCCGCGTGGCTGACCACGCACGGAGGCACCATCACAACCCTGACGACACAGCGTTTCGCAACCCGCGCTGAGCTCGATGCGGCGCTCGAGGAGCGCCTGCGACGCTGCCTCACGGGAGGCCCCACGGCGAGCGCGGCGGCGGTGATGCTTTCCGGAGGCACGACACCGCTGCCGGCCTACCGCGCCCTGGGCGAGCGCAGGATCGTCCCCGGTGCACAGTTGCGCGTGCTGTTCTGCGACGATCGCTACGTGCCGGCTACTTCCCCGGCGAGCAACTACTACCAGTCACAGCCGCTGCTGCAGGCGCTCGCGCTGCCCGCGGCGCGCGTGTTGCGTGTGCGCACGGAGCTGCCGCTCGCGGACGCTGCCACCGACTACGCTGCGCAGCTCAACACGCTGCTGAAAAGCTCCGCAGGCGTCGGGCTTGGACTTCTGGGACTGGGGCCCGACGGACATACCGCGTCGCTTTTCAACGCGGCTGATCTTGAGCGCGCCCGCGGGCAACTGGCTATTGCCGTGCAGCGGCCCGACGGTATGTCGGGGGTGAGCGTGACGCCGCAGTTTCTGGCGCAGGTGAGCGAGCCGCTGTTCGTGGTCGCCGGCGCCGGTAAGGATGAAGCCATCCGCCGGCTCATCGCCCAGGACCTCAGCCTCACCGCCTGGGCCGCGGTGCAGGAGTGCGCCGCGGTCGAGCTGTGGGTGCAGCAGGACTGAAGCGCTCAGCGCGCGCTCACTCGTCGCCGCCCTGGCCGCAGCTGCGCGCCCAGTCTTCGGGCTTCGCGCCCGGGTTGTGCCAGCCGCACGGGCCGTGCAGCAGGCGCTCCGCCTCCGCCGGTCCCCAGGTGCCCTGGGTGTAGGTGGCAACCGAGACGCCGCTATTCAGGACCGGGTCTACAATCGCCCAGGCCGCTTCGACTTCATCCTCGCGCGCGAAGTGCGCGGTATCGCCGATGAGCGCGGCGCTGATCAACCCCTCGTACGCGTCCTGGCCATCGCCTTGCTGCTGGGCGACGTATAGCTCAACGTCCTGCCCGGTCATGACCGGTCCCGGACGCTTCGAGTGGGCACCGAGCGCAATCGCCACGTCGGGGCCGAGGCGGAAGCGCAGGTGATTGGGTTGCTCGGGGCTCAAATCCCCGAAGACGTTAACCGGCGGCGGCTTCAGGTCCACGACCACCTCAGTCGCCGTCACCGGCAGGCACTTGCCGGCGCGTATATAAAAGGGCACGCCGCTCCAGCGCCATGAGTCGATCTGCAACGCCAGCGCGGCGTAAGTCTCCACTTGTGAGTCCGCCGACACGCCCGTCTCCTGACGGTAGCCGTTGAACTGGCCGCGCACCAGCTGCGCCGGCGTTGCCGGGCGTACCGCCTTCAGCAGCTTCACCTTTTCGTCGCGCAGCGACTCACCGGCGGTGTTCACCGGTGGCTCCATGGTGAGGAGCGCCACGATCTGCAGCAGATGGTTCTGTATCACGTCGCGGATCGCGCCGGTCTCCTCGTAGAAGCGTCCGCGGCCGCCAACTCCGATGCTCTCGGCCATGGTGACCTGCACGCTGGCGACGAAATTGCGGTTCCACACCGGCTCGAGAAAAGAGTTCGCGAAGCGGAAGAACAGCAGGTTTTGCACCGCTTCCTTGCCCAGATAGTGGTCGATGCGAAAGATGCTCGACTCCGCAAAATGCGCATGCAGGGTCTGATTGAGCGCCCGTGCGGACGCGAGGTCGTGCCCGAAGGGCTTCTCAACGACGATCCGCGCGCCCGGCGCACTCGATGATTCACTCAGGTGCTCGATTACTACCGGGAACATGCTTGGCGGGATGGCCAGGTAGTACAGCGGCCGCTGCGCGGCTCCGAGTGTCTGGTGCAGCGAGTCGAAAGTGGCGTGATCGTTGTAGTCGCCATCTACGTAGCGCAGCAGGGCCGCGAGGCGCGACACCACCGCCTCGTCCGCGCCCGGCACAAAAGCCTTGAGACTCTCGCGCACGCGGGCGACAAGCCAGCTGACGTCACAGCCCTGGCGGGCAACCCCGATCACCGGCGCAGCGAGGATTCCCCGGCGAACCAGGTAATAGAGCGCCGGGTAGATCTTGCGGTAACACAGGTCCCCGGTCGCGCCAAACAGCACGACCGCATCGCAGTCACGACGTTCCATGTATCCCTCTTAGAAGCGCGTGTATGTCAGGAAGACTTTTCAACATGGCCACCGAACCCTAAGCGCATTGCCGACAGCAGCTTGTTGGCAAAGTCCGCCTGGCCGCGCGACTCGAAGCGTCCATACAGCGCCGCGCTCAGCACCGGAGCGGGTACCCCCACTTCGATCGCGGCCTCGACCGTCCAGCGCCCTTCCCCGGAATCGGCGACGTGGCCGGAGAAACCGGCGAGCTTGCCGTCCTTCGCGAGTGCCGTCGCGGTGAGATCCAGCAGACGCGATGCAACGATGCTGCCGTGGCGCCAGACCTCGGCGATCGCCGCGACGTTGAGCTGGTACTGGTAGAAGCGCGGGTTGGAAAGCGGCGCCGTTTCGGCATCGGCCGCCCCCGTCTGCAGGCCGGCATCCGCATGCGCCAGCACGTTCAGGCCTTCCGCGTAGGCCGCCATCAGCCCGTACTCGATGCCGTTGTGGACCATCTTCACAAAATGGCCCGCGCCGGAGGGACCGCAGTGCAGGTAGCCCAGGGCTGCCGCCGCGGACCCGGCGGCCGCGCCGGCGCGGCCGGCAGGCATTTTTCCGCCCGGGGCGAGCGTCGCCAGCGCCGGCTCCACCAGCGTCACCGCCTCCTGCTCGCCGCCGATCATCAGGCAGTAACCGTCCTCGAAGCCAAGTACGCCGCCGCTCGTGCCAACATCGAGGTAGCGGATTCCCGCCAGCTTGAGCTCATCGCTACGGCGGATGTCGTCGTGGTAGTTGGAGTTGCCGCCGTCGATGAGCACGTCCCCGGAGCTCAGCAGCGGCTTTAGTTGCGCGATCACCGGGTCCACGATCGCGGCCGGCACCATGATCCACACGGCGCGCGGCGCCGCTAGCGCGCGCACCAGTTCGGCCAGCGAGCCGGCCGCCTGCGCGCCGTAGCCGACAGCGGTCTTGAGCGCCGCCGGCGAGCGGTCGTACGCCACGCACTCGTGCCCACCCTGCTTTAGACGCCGCACCATGTTGGCGCCCATGCGCCCCAGCCCAATCATCCCTATCTGCATGACGGCAACTCCTGGTTTACTCTGGGCGGCAACGAAACTGATGTCTGACGAAATCGCTTGCTGCGATTTCGTCCAATAATACTAGTTCGGTACGCGCCGGATCTGCGCGCCAAGCTGTGCCAGCTTCTCCTCGATCGCTTCATAGCCGCGATCGATGTGGTAAATGCGTTCGACGTCGGTGCGCCCTTCCGCCACCAGGCCTGCGATCACCAGACTCGCCGAAGCGCGCAGGTCGGTCGCCATCACCGGCGCGGCGGTGAGCTTTTCCACGCCGTGAATAATGGCGGTATTGCCCTCGAGGCGGATCTCCGCTCCGAGGCGGCGCATTTCCAGCATGTGCATGAAGCGGTTTTCGAAAATGGTCTCGGTGATGGTGCCGACGCCCTTGGCGACGGTATTGAGCGCCGCGAACTGCGCCTGCATGTCGGTCGGAAATGCCGGGTACGGCGCGGTACGCACGTCCACCGCCTTTAACTTGCGGCCGCGCATGTCGACTTCGATCCAGTTGTCACCCACGTCAACTTTCGCGCCCGCCTCCTTGAGCTTGGCGAGTACCGCGTCGAGATGATCCGGGCGCGTGCTCTTGATGCGCACATGCCCGCCGGTGATCGCGCCCGCCACCAGGTAGGTGCCGCTCTCGATGCGATCGGGCAGCACCTCGTAGGTAGTGCCGCGCAGCCGCTTGACGCCCTGGATCACGATCTTGTCGGTGCCGGCGCCCTGGATGTTGGCACCCATGGCCACCAGGAAGTTGGCGAGATCCACTACTTCGGGTTCCCGCGCGGCGTTCTCCAGGACGGTTTCGCCGTCGGCGAGGGTCGCCGCCATCATCAGGTTCTCGGTGCCGGTGACCGTCACCGTATCGAGCACCAGCCGCGCGCCCCTGAGGCGCCCGGCGCGGGCGCGAATGTAGCCGCCCTCGATGGTGATGTCGGCACCCATCGCCTGCAACCCCGCGACGTGAATGTTCACCGGCCGCGCACCGATGGCGCAGCCGCCCGGCAGCGATACGTCAGCGCGCCCGTAACGCGCCACCAGCGGACCGAGCACCAGGATCGAGGCGCGCATGGTCTTCACCAGATCGTAGGGTGCGAAGCACTCCTTGACGGTCGAACCGTCCACCTCGATGCGCATGCGCTCGTCGACGGTGACGGTGGCGCCCATCCTCCCGAGCAGCTCGACCGTCGTGGTCACGTCCTTCAGATGCGGCACGTTAGCGACCACCACCGGGTCCTCGGCGAGCAGCGCTGCGGCGAGAATCGGCAGGGTGGCGTTCTTGGCCCCGGAAATCCGCACCTCGCCTTCGAGCTGCACACCGCCGTGGATCTGCAACTTATCCATGGATTACCGCGGTGCCGATTCCTGTGGGGTGAGCGCCTCAATCGACAGGGCATGGATTTCCCGCCCCATGAGTTCCCCGAGCGTGTGGTACACGAGTTGGTGGCGCGCGAGGCTGCGCAGCTGCGCAAACTGCGGCGCGACGATGCGCGCGGCAAAATGCGTGTTGTCGTCCGACTGCACCTGCACCTGCGCGCCGGGCAGGCCGGCGCGGATCAGGCGCGCCACTTCTTCAGGGTTCATGGGCGGATATTACATGGGCCGGTCGTGCGCGCGCCTATCGCGCCTATAATGATCGCATGAGCCCCGCCGCCGACGACGCACAGCTGCTCGCCTCCGCCCGCCGCGCGCTCAGCATCGAGACGCGCGCGCTCGAGGCGCTCGGCCCGCGGCTCACGAGCGCTTTCGCGGCCGCGTGCCGCATATGCCTTGCCTGCCACGGACGCGTCGTGGTCACCGGCATGGGCAAGTCCGGCCACATCGCCGGCAAGATCGCCGCGACCCTTGCCAGCACGGGCACGCCGGCGTTTTTCATGCACCCCGCCGAGGCCGGACATGGCGACCTCGGCATGATCACGCGCACCGATGTGGTGCTGGCGCTGTCGAACTCCGGGGAGACTCCGGAGCTGGTGCTGCTGTTGCCGCACTTGAAGCGCCTCGCGGTACCGCTCGTGGTAATGACCGGCAAGCCCGACTCGACGCTCGGCCGTGCCGCGAGCGTGGTGCTCGATGTGGGCGTGCCCGAGGAAGCCTGCCCGCTCAATCTCGCCCCCACCGCCAGCACCACGGCGACACTCGCCATGGGCGATGCGCTGGCGGTTGCGGTGCTGGAGGCGCGCGGCTTCACCGCCCAGGACTTCGCGCGCGCGCACCCCGGCGGCGCGCTTGGCCGGCGCCTGCTGTTGCATGTCGAGGACCTGATGCGCACCGGTGAGGCCGTGCCACGCGTGTCGCCCGATGCCTCACTCGCCGCGGGCCTGCTGGAGATGTCGCGCAAGGGGCTGGGGATGACCGTGGTGGTGGGGGGCGAGGAGCGCATGCTGGGAGTTTTCACCGACGGTGACCTGCGCCGCTCGCTTGACCGCCAGATCGACGTGCACAAGACCCTCATGAGCGAGGTGATGGCGGCGCCGGGCAAGAGCATCGGGCCGCGTGAGCTGGCCGCCGAGGCCGTGCATCTCATGGAGCTGCACCGCATTACGGCGCTGGCGGTCACGGATGCGCGCGGTGTGCTCGTGGGCGCGCTCAACATCCACGACCTGATGCGTGCCGGCGTCGTGTGACGCGCGGTCGCGAAACAAAAATGCCGCATGCCATCCGCCTGCTGGTGCTCGATGTCGACGGCGTGCTCACCGACGGACGGCTGTATTTCGGGCCACGCGGCGAGGCCCTCAAGGTATTCCACGTGCGCGATGGCAACGGCATCGTGCAGCTGCGGCGCACCGGAGTTGTCGTGGTGGTGATCTCCGGCCGGCGTTCGCCCATGGTCGCGGTGCGCTGCCGTGAACTCGGTGTGCAACACGTCTACCAGGGGGCGCGCGACAAGCTCGCCGTGCTGCGGCGTCTGTGCACGCGCCTGAAGGTGCCGCTCACGGCGTGTGCTGCCGTCGGCGACGATCTGCCCGATCTGCCGGTGCTGTGCGCGGTGGGGCTGTCCTTCGCGGTCGCCGACGCGCATGTGGAGGTGCTGCGCGCGGCGCGCTTCGTGACCACGCTTCCCGGCGGGCAGGGAGCGGTCCGCGAGGTGTGCGATGAGCTGCTGGCGCGGCGTGCACGCCCGGCGCGCGCACCCACGGCACGGACGCGGCCACGATGATCTATCGCCTGCTGCCGATATTCGCAATGGTCGGACTGATCATCGGTGTGGTCGTGCTCTCCAGCCCGCAACGCGGCCCGGCCGCAACGACCAGTATCAGTGGGCCGATGCCCGACCCGGGCTACGCGGCGCGCAACGCGCGGCTCATCCAGACCGGAGCGGACGGCCAGCCTGTCTACACAGTGGACGCCGCCCAGATCCAGCAGCAGCCGGACGAGGGCACGGTCGAGATGCAGCAGGTGCAGCTCGGATTTCGCGACAGCGACGGCAACCGCTGGACGGCGCGCGGCGCCCACGGCGAACTGGGACAGGACACCGGCATCATCGAGCTTGAGGGCGCGGTGCACGTCAGCGGTATCGTCCCGGGCACCCAGGAGGCAGCCGATATCACCAGCGAGCGTCTTTCCTTCGATACCCACGCCCAACTCGTCACCACGCACGATCCGGTGACCATCGTCCTGGCGGGACGGCAGCTGCAGGCGCACGGGCTGGTGGCCGACTTGAAGGAGCAACACATGCAGTTAGAATCGGCCGTGCATGGCTCTTTCCTGCCGTAGTCTTTTGTTCCTCTGTGGCTGCGCGCTCAGCGCACACGCCCTGGCGCTGGCGCCTACGCCGGCGCAGCAGCCCATTTCGGTGGATGCGGCGTCTTCCGAGGTCGACTACAAGACCCATAACCTGGTGTTCACGCAGGTGGTCATCGCGCAGGGAGCCACCCGTGTGCAGGCCGAGCACGCGCACGCCACCGGCCTCGACTTCGCCAACAGCCGCTGGACTTTCGAGGGCGACGTGCACATCGATGCGCCGCAGCAGGGAACGCTGCGCTCCGACGCGGCGGTCGTGGAGTTCCGCGACAATCAAATCGCGCGCGCCACCATCACCGGCAAGCCGGCGCAGTTTGAGCAGAAGCGGAGCGACTCGAACCAGGTGGCACGCGGTCACGCCGATGAGATCCTGTATGACGTCGCCGCCGGCACCGTGCGGCTGACGAGTGACGCATGGCTGTCGAACGGTCAGCAGGAGATCTCAGGCCCTATGCTCGTTTACAACATGCGCGAGCAGAAGGTGCAGGCCGCCACCGCTCCGGGCACCGGTGAGCGCGTTCACATCGTGATCGGAGGCCATGATGCCGCGAAGCCCGACGCCGCCAAGCCGGAGGCCAGCAAAGCGGACCCCACCAAGCCGGCGCCTGGATCCAGCCCGCAACCATGACTGCCCTCAAAGCCACCGGCCTGGCCAAGAGCTATAAGTCGCGCCAGGTGGTACGCGAGCTGTCGCTCGAGCTGTCGAGCGGCGAGGTGGTGGGCCTGCTCGGACCGAATGGCGCCGGCAAGACGACGGCCTTCTACATGATCGTGGGACTGGTCCCCTGCGATGCCGGTCGCATCCTGCTCGGGGACACGGACGTCACGCTCCTGCCCATGCACCGCCGCGCGCAACTGGGCCTGGGCTACCTGCCGCAGGAAGCCTCGGTCTTTCGCGGCATGTCGGTGGAACACAACGTAATGGCGATTCTCGAGACGCGCGCAGACCTCGAGCGTGCGGCGCGCGAGCAACGCCTGGAACAGCTGCTTGAGGAACTGCGTATCGGGCACGTTCGCAAGAGCTCCGGAATGTCGCTTTCCGGCGGTGAACGGCGGCGCGTGGAGATTGCGCGGGCGCTCGCGGCAGAGCCCCGGTTCATGCTGCTGGACGAACCCTTCGCGGGAGTCGATCCGCTGTCGGTGCTCGACATCCAGCGCATCATCCGCGAGCTCACACACCGGGGCATCGGGGTGCTGATAACTGACCATAACGTCCGCGAAACGCTCGGGGTTTGCGGCCGCGCTTACATAGTCAATCAAGGCACTGTAATCGCCTCCGGCAGTGCCGAAGAAGTCCTTGCCAACCCCCAAGTCCGTGAGGTGTACTTGGGCGAGTCCTTCCGGCTTTGAGGCTTGCCTGTTAAGGAACGGCTGCCGGTCAGCCTTCCGCGGTCAACCATGCTGAAACCCTCTCTGCAGCTGAAGCTTGGTCAGACGCTGACCATGACACCACAGCTGCAGCAGGCCATCCGCCTCCTGCAGATGCCCGCACTGGAACTGCAGGCGCACATCCGCGAACTGCTGGAGTCCAACGTGATGCTCGAGCCCGATGAGGGCGAAGGCTCGGGCGTGTTCGAGGCCGTGGTCACCGCCGGCGAAACGCAGGCGCCGCCGCGCACCGAGAGCGCCGTCGAGGTACTCGACGAAGGCTGGGGCGAACGCAGCGTCGGGCCCGCAGAGACACCCTGGAGCGCCGACGAGGACGAACGGCAGCAGGAATACGCGGACACCGCCGGACAGTCACTGCAGGATTACCTGCTGTGGCAGCTGGAATTGGCGAGCCTGGCTCCGCGACAACTCGCCATTGCGCGCGCCATCGTGGACGCCATCAGCGACGACGGCTATCTCACCGAATCGATCGAGGAAATCGCCGGCACGCTGCGCCCGGAACTGGAGTGCCCGCCGGCGGAGATTGAGACCGCGCTCACCGGCGTGCAGTCGCTCGATCCCCCCGGGGTCGGCGCGCGTTCCGTGGGCGAGTGCATCGAGCTGCAGCTGCGGCAGCTCGATCCAACGACGCCCGGCCACAGCACCGCGCTGGAAATCGCCCGCCACCACCTGGATCTGGTCGCGCAGCGCGAGTTGTCGCTGCTGCGGCGCGCACTGCGCACCACCGAAGAGGAAATCGCCGCGGCGCTCGCCCTGGTGCGCTCGTGCCACCCGCGCCCGGGGGCCACCGTGAGCGCCGGTAAAGCCGAGTATGTCGTGCCGGATGTGTTCGTGCGGCGCACCGACCACGGCTGGGGCGTGGAGATCAATGCAGCGACGCTGCCGCGCGTGCGCCTGAACCAGGGCTACGCCGGTCTCATCGGCCGCACTGCCAGCCACGCCACCATGCGGGCGCAGCTGCAGGAGGCGCGCTGGCTGCTGAAGAGCCTGGAAATCCGCCACGAGACGCTCATGAAGGTCGCACGCTCCATCGTCGAGCGGCAGACAGCATTTCTCGATCACGGCGAGGAGCACATGCGGCCGATGATCCTCAAGGACATCGCCGAGGCGGTCGCCATGCACGAGTCGACCATCTCGCGCGTGACTTCCGGCAAGTACATGCACACCCCGCGCGGCGTATTCGAGCTGCGCTACTTTTTTTCCAGCCAGGTCGAAGGTGTCGACGGTTCCGGCACCTCCTCGACCGCCATTCGCGCCAAGATCAAGAAGCTCATCAAGGACGAGAATTCCGACAACCCGCTGAGCGACGGCCGCATTGCCGAGCTGCTCTCCGGGGAAGGAATACCGGTGGCCCGTCGCACGGTCGCGAAATACCGCGAAGCTATGGGGCTTGCCACCTCCAACGAGCGCCGCCGGGCGGGTTTGCAGCAGATGTAAGCGACCACGGAAATACCTCCAACCAACAGGAGACGACTATGCAGCTCAACGTCACCGGGCACCACGTCGAAGTCACTCCCGCTCTGCGCGGCTACGTTCTGAAGAAGCTCGAGCGCATCGGCCGGCATTTTGAACAGGTCATCGACGTGCACTGCGTGTTGACAGTAGAGAAGCTGCGACAGAAGGCCGAAGCGACCCTGCACGTGAGCGGCAGCTCCATCCACGCGAACGCGACCGAAGAGGACATGTACGCGGCCATCGACCTGCTGGCGGACAAGCTCGACCGCTGCCTGATGAAGCACAAGGAAAAGCTGCACGACCACCACGCCGCGCAGGCGCGGCGCGCGCTGAGGGCATAGGACCGGGCGCGTGCGCATCATCATCCTCAGCGGGCTTTCCGGGTCGGGAAAGAGCGTGGCGCTGCACATGCTCGAGGACCTGGGCTTTTACTGCATCGACAACATCCCCGCCGCCCTGCTGAAGCCCTTCATCTCCTATACGGTGCGCACCCCCGGCAGCACCTACCAGCGCACCGCAATCGGCCTCGACGCGCGCAACACCACGGCGGAGATCGCCACCGTGCCGCAGCTGATCGATGAGTTGAAGCGCAGCGGCATGCAGTGCGAGGTGATCTACCTCACCGCCGCCGAGGACGAGTTGCTGCGGCGCTTCGCGGAAACGCGCCGTAAGCACCCGCTGAGTCGCGACGATGTCAGTCTGCGCGAGGCGATGACGCTCGAGCGCCAGCTGCTCGAGCCCATCCTGCTGGTGGCGGACCTGGTGATCGACACCTCGCGCATGGGGGTGCACGCGCTGCGCGATATCATCCACAAGCGCGTCGCGGTACGCGTCGGACGCCTGTCGATCACCTTCGAGTCCTTCGGTTTCAAGCACGGCATTCCAGGCGAAGCGGACTTCGTGTTCGACGCACGCGCGTTGCCCAACCCGTATTGGGAACCCGGGCTGCGCAGTCTCACGGGCCGCGACGCGGAGGTCATCCGCTTTCTGGAGACGCACACTAACGTGACGCGGCTCATCGCGGATATTGCAGGCTTCATGCGCGCGCGGGTGCCGGAGTACCAGGCGAGCAACCGCGGTTACCTCACCGTGGCGGTGGGCTGTACCGGTGGCCAGCACCGCTCGGTGTACATCGTCGATCGACTGGCGGAAGTGTTCGCCGCCGAGTTCACCAACGTGACGGCGCGGCACAACAACCTGCCCGGTGCGCAGCTGTTTCACCCAGGTCCGCGCACAGTGACCGCCAGCGCCAGCTCCTGAAGTCGTCTATGTCGCCTGCGCCACCCCGGCGGCGGTCATGACTGCCGGGAGTTTCTCCCCGCTCATGAAAGCCAGCAGCGCGCCGCGCGCCTCCATGGCATCACGGTAGCCAAGCTGGATGAGGGCACGGGTGTAGCCGGCCTCGAACATCAGATAGCTTGCCAGCTGCATCCCTGAAGACGTGCGCCCGCCGATGACGCGCAGCAGCGCGCGCAGTCCCGGAGGCATCTCGTGGGCGTGGCGCGCTGCGATCTCGCGTGGATCGATGCTCGGCGCGAGCATGAGGGTCTGCACGTTGTGCTCGCCGCGCGTGACCTGCGGCGCGTTCTCCACCAGCGAGTTGATGCGCTGCAGTTGTTCCAGGTCGCCGTAGATCGTGTCGGTGAACAGCGTGTCGAGCATGTAGCCGAAGATCTCGCCCGGCGTCGGCATGCTGGTTTGCAGACGGTTCACGGTCACGCCGGCGGCGCGGCGCGCGCGCACGCCGATGATCAGCAGGCGGTCCGCGCCCAGGTGGATCGCCGGACTCAAAGGGTGCAGCTGACGCATGGCGCCGTCGCCGAAGTAGTCGCCCTCGAGCTGCATCGGCGGAAACAACAGCGGAATCGCGGTGCTCGCCATCAGGTGATCGAGCGTCATTTCGGTGCGTGACCCGAGCCGCTGCTCCCGCGACCAGTCAGCGACTGAGTCAACCGCGTCGTAGAACGCTACCGACTGGCCGGTGGTGTAGCTGGTGGCGCACAGCGCAAAGGCATGCAGATGCCCGCGCGCAATACTGCGGCGGATGCCGGCGCAATCGACCTGCACACCGAGGAGCTCGCGCAGCGGACTGTTGTCGAGCATGGACCGCGGGGGTGAGAGCACCAGTCCCCCGGAGATGAGCGCCAGCACCCAGTGCGCCCCGGCGCGCAGCATGTGCCGCGCATCCACGTGAAAGACCTGCTCCGAACGGAAATTGGCCCACACCTTCTCGAGCCCCGCGACCGCGCGTCGCCATTGATGCGCTTCGGCCGCCAGCACGCTCGCCGCCACGGCACCGGCCGAGGTGCCCACGATCACCTGGAAGGGATTGCGGGCGCGCGGCAACATCTCCGCCAGCGCCAGCAACACTCCCACCTGATAGGCCGAACGCGCGCCGCCGCCCGTCAGTACCAGCCCGACGGTCGGGCGGTAGCCGGTTCGAGAAGCAGTTTCGCTCAGGCCGTCCATAGATGCACCGCACCTATTATCAGACTGCCGGCGCCGGATCCTGTGTGACGGGCGTCGCGGCGGCAGCCGCGTGCGCCGTCGCCACCCCGCCCAGGGGGTGTTTCAGCTCACGGATGGCGAGATCGAGCCCGGCGATGGTCAGGGGAAACATGCGTTCGCCGATGAGCTCGCGGGCGATGCGCACCGAGTGCGTGTAGTCCCAGCGCGCCTGCGGTTCCGGGTTGAGCCACACCAGGTGCGGGAAAGCCGCGCACAGGCGTTGCATCCACACCGCGCCCGCCTCCTTGTTCCAGTGCTCAATGCTGCCGCCCGGCTGCACGATCTCGTACGGGCTCATGGTGGCATCGCCCACCACGATGGCTCGATAGTCGCGGCCGTAGGTACGCAGCACCTGCTCGGTTGCTATGAGCGCCTCATGGCGGCGGCTATTGTCCTTCCAGAGATTTTCGTACAGGAAATTATGGAAGTAGAAATGCTGCAGGTGCTTGAACTCGGTGCGCGCCGCCGAGAACAGCTCCTCGCACACGCGCACGTGATCATGCATGGAGCCGCCGACATCCAGGAACAGCAGTACCTTCACGGCGTTGTGCCGTTCGGGCACCAGTTTCAGGTCGAGCATGCCCGCGTTGCGCGCGGTGGCGTCGATGGTGCCGTCGAGATCGAGCTCTTCCGCCGCGCCCTCGCGGGCAAACTTGCGCAGTTTGCGCAGCGCGAGCTTCAGATTGCGCGTGCCGAGCTCGACGCTGTCATCAAGATTGCGGAACTCGCGGCGCTCCCACACCTTCAGCGCGCGGCGCTCACGCGAGTCACCCGGGCCAATGCGGATCCCTTCGGGGTTAAAACCGTTGCTACCGAAGGGTGAGGTGCCGCCGGTGCCGATCCACTTTGAGCCGCCGGCGTGGCGCTCACGCTGCTCACTCAGCCGCTCGCGCAGGGTCTGCAGGAGCGTGTCCCAACCCCCCAGCGCTTCGATACGGCGCTTCTCCTGTGCCGACAACACGCGCGCCGCCAGTCCCTGCAGCCACTCAGCGGGCACCTCCGCGAGCAGCTGCTGGAAAAGCCGTTCAGCACCCTGGAAGATTTCCCCGAACGCGAGGTCAAAGCGGTCGTAGTGCCGTTCGTCCTTGACCACGCAGGCCCGTGCGAGCCAATAGAACTCCTGCGCTGAGAGTTGCGCGACCCGCGCCTGCAGCGCCTCCAGCAACGTCAGAAATTCGGTGATCGAAACCGGCACCCCGGCGGCACGCAGCGCAAAGAAAAAGCGCACCAGCACAGCGGGCGTACCTTCAGCGGCCGCGGCGGTGCATGAACGCCAGCTGCTCGAACAGGTGCACGTCCTGCTCGTTCTTCAGGAGCGCGCCGTGCAGGATCGGGATCACCTTTTTCGCATCCGTGCTGCGCAGCGCCTCGGGCTCGATGTCCTCGGCGAGCAGCAGCTTCAGCCAGTCGAGAAGCTCCGAGGTGGAGGGCTTCTTCTTCA
>PLEC01000113.1:10151-23535 GCA_003136935.1 Gammaproteobacteria bacterium | reverse complement strand
CTCGTAGCGGTAGAACCCCGCGCCGGTCTTTTGCCCGAATCGACCCGCCTCGCAGAGAATATCCGCAACATTCGCGAAATCCTCGTTGGGAAATTCCGCCGCGCGACGCTTGCGAGTCGCCCATCCGATGTCGAGTCCGGCGAGATCCGCCATGCGGAACGGGCCCATCGCCATCCCGAAATTCTGCAGCGCTGCATCGATCTGCTGCGGCNNTGCCGATGAAGCCGTCGCAAACGCCCGCTACGACCGCGATCTTGCCGATCGTTTTGGCCAATGCCATTGCCGTGGCGAGCGTGTCGTTCGCGGTTTGTGCTCCGCGCACGACCTCGAGCAGCCGCATGACGTTCGCGGGACTGAAGAAGTGCAGGCCGATGACGTCCTGCGGCCGCTGCGTGAATCGGGCGATTACATCGAGATTCAGAGCCGAGGTGTTGGAGGCGAGAATCGCGCCTCGTTTGACGATCTCGTCGAGACTCTCGAACACCTTCCTCTTGACTTCGAGATTCTCGAACACGGCCTCGACCACCAGGTCCACGTCGCGCAGAAGCTCGTACTGCAAGGTCGGCGTGATCAGCGCCAAGCGCTGCCCGAGGCTCGCCTCGGTAAGGGACCCCTTGCGCAACGCGCCCTGATAATTGCGGCGGATGTTGACGAGGCCTCGGTCGAGCGCCTCCTGCGTGGTCTCCAGGAGCGTGACCGGCAATCCCGCATTGATGAAGCTCATCGTAATGCCGCCACCCATCGTGCCTGCGCCGACGACGCCGACCCGATTGATCGGGCGTGTGGCGACCGAATCGGACATGCCGTTGATGTGGGAAGCGGCGCGCTCGGCTTGAAAGATGTGCCGCAGCGCCGCCGATTCAGGGGAAGCCATGAGCGTCACGAACAGCTCGCGTTCGCGCTTCAACCCGGCCTCGAAGGGCTCCTTGACTGCCGCCGCGATCGCCGCGACGCACGCGGGCGGTGCAGGGTAAGGACCGGCAACCGCCTTGACCGTGTTACGGGCAAATTGCAGGTAGGCCTCGGCATTGGGCATCCTGATCTTCAGATCGCGCACCCGCTTGGTGATGCCGCCCTCGCGAACGACCCCGCGCGCAAACTCCAGCGCGCCCACGAGTAGATCGGCGTTGACTATGGCGTCGAGCAGGGCGGTACCACGAAGTTGCTCGGCGCGCTGCGGTGTGCCGGAAACGATCATGTTCAGTGCACGCTCGACCCCGACCACGCGCGGCAGCCTTTGCGTGCCGCCGGCACCGGGCAGCAGACCAAGCTTCACCTCCGGCAGACCAATCTGCGCGTCGGCGGTGGCGATGCGGTAGTGACAGGCGAGCGCGAGTTCAAAACCACCGCCCATGCAGATACCGTCGATCGCCGCGATCACCGGCTTGGCGCACTCTTCGACCGCGCGCAAGACCATGAGGAGGTTCGGTGGCGCGAAGGACTTGGGCGTGCCGAATTCGCGGATATCAGCGCCGCCGGAGAAGCCCTTACCCGAGCCGATGAGGACCACGGCCTTCACGGCCGGATTGTCCTCGGCGCGCGCCAGCGCAGCAACGATGCCCGTCCGCAGCTCCAGCCCGAGACTGTTGACCGGAGGGTTATCCAGGCGCAGGACGGCGACCCCATCACGCGCCTCGAAGTGCACCTGGCTCATGCGTCGACACGCGTCCCTGGCGACATGTTGGTCGCTTCTATTGCAGCGGAGCGGCGCTAGAACTTCACGCGTATGGTGGCGCCGAAGGTGCGCGGGTCGCCCACGAACGAATCGATCTGGTTATTGAAGCCCGGGACGGCCAGGCCCTGGAACGGCGCATCGAAGGCGACCTGGAAGTAGCCCTTGTCGGCGAGGTTCTGGCCCCAGACCTCAAAGGTCCACTTACCATCGGGGGCGCCGATGCCGATGCGCGCGTTCAAAATTCCATAGCTTCCCTGAATCTTAATCGGGTCCAGATCGGAGCCGGTGTTGTAAGAGGAGTTGTACTTGTCATCGGCACTGATCCGCAACGTCAGTGATGACGAGAGCGGCACCTGGTATGCCGCCGAGACTACCCCCGACCACAGGGGCGAAAACGACGGCCGGTTGTTCAGACGGTTGGTGGCAAACAGATACAGCGCGTCCCCAAAGTTGGTGATCTGGGTATCCGCGTAAACCAAGCCCGCGGAGAGGCTCAGTCCCGACAGGGGCGTCAGCCATTCCGCGCTGAACTCGGCCCCCTTGGAGTCCACGTCCGGGAGCGAGCTGACGACGAACACAATGCCGGTAAAGGTGTTCAGCTGGAAATCGTGAAATTGCTGATCAAACACGTCGGCATTGAGGCGCACCGTTCTCTGGGCGAGCTCACTCTTAACGCCGATCTCAAAGGAGTTAACCGTCTCGCGCGGGAACTCGGTATCGAGGATCGGCGCCAGAGGATTGGCGGCCGCCGGATTGGTGACTCGCGCCAGATTAAAGCCGCCTGCCTTGGTGCCATTACCCCACGAGGCGTAGCCCATGACATCGTCCGTGAAGCGGTAGGACAGTTTGACCGTAGCGTTGAGGTTGTCCTCGCTGAGGGACTGAGCGTGCGTGACCCCGGCGAAGAACGGATTGAACGGCGTTGCGCAACCGTATCCGAACAACAGCAACTGACTGTAGGGAAGCAAAGCTGACGGCGGGGGCGCACCCAGCAGCTGTCCGCAGGCCGAACCGCCGTCGGGACTGTTGTAGTTGGCCGTCTCGTTCTTCGATTCATGCGTGTAACGCAGACCCGCCGTCAGATCCAGATGCTCGATCAGCGTATAGGTCTCATTGGTGAAGAAGGCGTAGCTCTTCTCGGTCTGCTGGTAGGAGTCCGCCTGCCCGGAAACCCCGGGGATGAACGTGTGTCCGGGTAAGTTGCCGGTCAGCTCCGGCAGCAACAGGAAATTTGGCGGGCTGACACCCGCGGCCGCCGACGCCGTCCCACCCAGAAACAGGTCGAATTGATTGTCGGCGAGAACCGTCGAGGTGTTGTTCAGAAGCTCTTTGTCGGCAAAGCCGCCGATCAGCCAGTTCAGTCGGCCGCTCTTGCCCGCGAGCCGCAACTCCTCGCTGATCTGCTTGAAGTCCGTCACGTTGCCGTTGGCCGGCACCTGCACGAGGCCAGCGTCGGAGTAATCCGGATCGTTGCCCGCGGCGATGCTGTTGTCCCGCCACGCGCTGATCGAGGTCAGCTGGGCGGCGCCAAGATTCCAGTCGAGCTGAGCGGAAAATCCGCGGTCCCAGATCTGCTGTGCGATCGGGTAGTTCGCAAACGACTGGCGGTTGAAGGGGTTCGTGGGTGTGTCCGGGAACGCCACTTGTCCGGCTGTACCGCCGAGCAGGGGATTGCTCGCGAGCGCGGTGACGATCCCGGCAAAGGGGCCGGGATACACGGGCGTGGCCTGACAGCACATCTCATTACGGCGCGAGAAGTCGCCGATCAACAGCACACTGACGTCGCTGCTGGGAGTCATCAGGTACTGTCCGCGCACCGTGTAGAAGTTGCGGTTGTTGACCGCGTCGTCGACGTTCCCGGTTCCCGTCTCGTTGTTGAGAAAGCCGTCGCGCTTCTGGTATCCGGCGTAGAGGCGGAAGGCGGAGAAATCGCCCACCGGCCCGGTGATCGACCCTGAGGCCTCCCTGTCGTCGAAATTCCCACCCGTGATCTCGCCGGTCACCCCGAAGGTGCTCGAGGGGCGCTTGGTCACGATGTTGATGACGCCGGCATCGTTGTTCTTGCCGAACAGTTCCCCCTGCGGGCCTTCGAGCACCTCGATCCGGTCGATTTCGCCCAGATTGCCGAAACCGACGCCGTTGCGCGGCCGATAGACCCCATCGATCACCACACCGACGGAGGATTCGAGGCCCACGTTATCGCCGACCGTGCCGATGCCGCGGATGCGCGCCGTGGTCGAGTTCTCCGAGGTGGTCGAAGTCACGGTGAGGCCCGGGGTGAGCGCGGTCATGTTCTTCAGATCGGTCACGCCCGCGTCCTGCAGCTGCTGCCCGGAGAGCGCGATCACGGCGATCGGCACTTCCTGCAGGTTCTGCTCGCGTTTCTGCGCGGTGATGACCACTTCCGTGAGCTCGGTGCCGCTTGCGGTCGCGTCCGCCGCGCGGCTGACGTTACCGCCCGGGCCGAACGCGATTGCCAGCCCCAGTACGGGCAATATCCCCTTGATAGCAAACCGCTTTGAGCTATTTGCTGCCGCGACATCCCAAGTGACGACCATGGTGAATCCCCCCTGTTCCAAGCGGCGGCCCGCAAGCCCCCGCGCAGCGCGCCGCTGCCAACGCACCGCCGGACTTAAGTCCACCGATGCACCCCTCAGCAAAATTGCCTCGCAGGAGCTTACGAAAAAGCCCTTACAGGGCGCGCACTTCAGACGCCAACCTATTGACCACAGCCGCCACAAAGCCTTGTCGCGAAAGCGCCACGTTACAGCCGGGGTCAAGCTTGCGTCTGCGGGGGAAAACGTGCGGTGACCGCCATGCGGGTGGATCGGACCGACGCGGATCGACGCTCGGGCTCTTTGGGGCTAACCTCCTCTATACGCTCCGATTAATTGCCGTGTCCGGGGGGATCGAAGGGATATGCGCACGCTCACCGCTGGGGGCCAGAATTCGATCTTGGTGACGTGGGTTAAGGCCTTCGGGCGTGCGCTGGACGCCGCCGGGTGCGATGGTTCCGCGCTACTCGCGGAGGCGGGATTTGATCTGAGTCATCTCGGCGGACCCGATGCCCGCTGCCCCCTCACCAAGACCGGCAGGCTGTGGCGGGTCGCACTCGAGGCGACCGGGGACGAAGCCTTCGGCGTCAAACTGGCCAGTTACTTCACGCACACCGCGTTCAACGCCCTGGGCTATGGGTTGAGCGCCAGCTCGACCCTCAAAGAGGCCTTCGAGCGCCTGCAGCACTACTCGCACGTGGTGAGCGATGCGGTCGGGTATCGCTTCTACCGCTGTGGGGCGGAGTACCACTTCTACATTGAGCCAAGGACCGAGGTGCCGATCGAGTCGATCGACGCTCTGGTCGGGATGCACCTGCGCATGTGCCGCTCCCTCATCGGGCGCGATTTCTCACCTCTGTCGGTCGAGTTGCGCCGACCACGGCCCGCGGTCATCGACGATTTCGAACGGCTGTGGCGCGCGCCGCTGCGCTTCAATGCCGAGCACAACCGTCTGAGATTCGATCCGGCAAGCATCGAGCGCGTGCTCGACAGCGGCAACCCCGAGCTTGCGCGCCTGAGTGATGCCGTCTCGGCGCGTTACCTGGCGCGCATCGAGCGGCACAACATGGAGGCACGGGTGCGTACACTGCTCACGCAGCGCCTGCAGCACGGCGAGCCCACCCAGGAGGAAGTCGCCGAGATTCTCAACGTCAGCGCGCGCACACTGCAGCGCAAGCTCGGCGACAGCGGCACCACGTTCAGAAAGATCGTCGACGAAACCCGACACGCGCAGGCGCTCGCGCACTTCAGCATGCCGCAAATGAGCGTCAATGAGGTCACGCATCTGCTCGGGTTTTCCTGCAGCAGCAGCTTGACGCGCGCGTTCAGGCGCTGGACCGGTTTATCGCCGTCCGAATGGCGCGCGGGCAGCGGCTCGCGCACCCCGCATGCGCCGCGGCGGCGGTCACTCGGATCGGTTCACCAACAGTCCGCGAACGCCGCATATACCGTGTCGCGAAACAGCATCCGGTAGTGCGCACGCTGGCCAGGTGCCTGGCTCAGCAGAATCGCGAACAGCTGCTCGGCCGGATCGACCCACAAGGTCGTGCCGGCAAGTCCGCCCCAGAAATATCTAAGTCATATCTCCAAAGACGATGACGCCGCGGCCCGGCCGGCCCTCTTGAAGATCGGCAAATGCTTGCGGTGCCTCATCGATCGAATAGGTCCGGGTAATGAGTTCGTCGAGCTTCAATCGACCGCTGCGATAAAGAGCAATGAGCCGCGGAAAATCCAGCTGCGGTCGCGCCGAACCATAATAGCTGCCGGTCAGCGTTTTTTCCGTGATCGCGACGTGTTGCGCATTCAGAACGATCTTGTCGGCGGGTGCGGCAATACCGACGGTCACCGCCGTCCCGCCGCGCCGCAAGACACCGAAGGCCTGCTCGGAAATCCGACCGAGTCCCACGCAATCGAAGGCATAATCGGCACCACCACCCGTGAGCTTGTACAAGGCTTTGCCGATCTGGTCCTGTCCGGTCACGTTGAACGTGTGCGTGGCCCCGAAGCGCTCGGCCAATTCGAGCTGGGGCGCGCTCGTGTCGACCGCGACGATCATTACGGCGCCGGCAATCGCGCAGCCTTGGATCGCATTGAGGCCGACTCCGCCGCAACCTAACACGACCGCGACCGAGCCCGCTTCGACGCGAGCGGTGTTGACCGCGGCGCCGAAGCCGGTCATGACGCCGCAGGCGATCAACGCGGCCCGATCGAGCGGCATTTGCCGGTCGATCTTCACGAGGTTGTCGGCGTGCAAGGTCGCGTACTCGGCCATGACGCCGCAGCCGCAGAATACGTTGAGCGGCGATCCGGCCGCGTCGAATGTGCGCACGCTGCCGTCGGGCAAGGTGTAGAGCGCNNACGAATGAGCTGACGACGTGATCGCCGATCGCGTAGCGGCTCACGCCCTCGCCGACGGCGGTCACGATTCCGGCTCCCTCGTGCCCCAACACGAGCGGCAAGGGATAGGCGATCGTACCGTCGGTCGCCGATAAATCGCTGTGGCAAACGCCGCACGCGGCAAGCCGGATCATGACCTCGCCGTGGCGCGGCGATTGCACCTCGATCTGCTCGACCGATACGGGCAAGCCGAGTTCCCGCGCGACGACGGCTTTNNGTTCGCGTTGCTGGATTTCCGGCCGTGATCGTCATGAGATTGCAGCGCCTCCGACAAAGCTTAAACGCGCAATGCGGGTGCGTCGATTGCCTCCGGCAGCGCGCCGCGTGCGCCGTCGACCTTCAATCTCGATGCAAGACTACCGGAAGCGACGACGACAGGCCGCCGTCGACGGCAAAGGCCTGACCGTTGACATACGATGCGGCATCGGACGCGAGAAACAAAGCCATCTGCGCAATCTCGCCGGCCGCGCCCGCGCGGCGCAGGGGATTGAGCTGACCGATCCTGCGCTCGCTGCCGCGGGCGCGTGCCTGTTCGAAAATCGGGCGAGTCATGCCGGTTTCGACGAGTCCGGGGCAGATCGCGTTGATGCGCACGCCGGTGCCGGCGAGTTCATTGGCGGCGGTCTGAACCAAGCTGATGACGCCGGACTTGCTCGCGCTGTAGGGCATGCAACCGGCGCCCGAACGCAATCCGGCGACCGACGCCGTACAGATGATCGAGCCGCGCCGCTGCCTGGTCATCGTGAGCGCTGCGTGCTTGGCGGCGAGAAACGTACCGATGAGATTGATCTGCAGAATCTGCGCCCAGCGCTCGGCGGTCTCTTCGAAGAACGGCACGAGGCCGCCGCTGATGCCGGCATTCGCAAAGCAGACATCGAGACTGCCGAATTGCTCGACCGCGGCCGCGATTGCGCTCGCGACGTGTTCTTCGACCGAGGAGTCCTTGACGAGCGCGATCGCGCGGCCGCCCGCCGCTCGAATCGCCGCGACCGTCGCCTCGACTTCCGGTGCGCGATCCAATGCCACCACGGAGGCACCTGCGGCGGCGAACAGCAGCGCGCTCGCGCGTCCGATTCCGCTCGCCGCGCCCGTTACCAAAGCCGTTTTAGCCTGTAACAGAGTCATGCGCTACACCGGGGTTGTTGGAAATGAACCTACGCGGGCAGTATCACAGCCTCGGTGGCCTCGCGTCGACCCCGCCCTCGCACCGACACCCGGTTGCGCCTCGACAGCGCGTGTCTCGGTTGTTTTATGATGAGCCTATGTCAAACGCAGCCCCGCCGCTCGAGGGACTAGGTGCCGGTGCGGTGAAATGATCGTGCGACCGTGACTGCACCAACCGCATTCCGCGCCGACGTTCCGTTCGTCAACGATCTGGGCGTGGAGTTTCTCGCGGCCGATGCAGGGCGCGCGACGATTGCGCTGCAGCTGCATGCGCGCCACCTCAATAGCTGGAACGTCGTGCACGGCGGCGTCATCATGACCTTGCTCGACGTCGCGATGGCCGTTGCCGGTCGGTCGCTCGACCCCGGCGCCGGTGGCGGCGTCACGGTCGAGATGAAGACGAGCTTCGTGCAGCCGGGGTTCGCGGGCAGCCGCCTCACCGCGAGCGGTCAGGCGTTCCATCGCTCTTCGACGCTGGCTTTTTGCGAGGGCGAGGTGCGCGATGAGACCGGACGACTCATCGCGAGGTCGATGGGCACTTTCAAGTATATCCGCCAGCGCCCGGCTGACCAGCCGGCCGATGGCGGGTGACATCGGGATCCGCTCAACCGATCGAGGCGCCACCGTCCACAGCGATGTATTGACCGGTCACGTGGCGCGAAGCGTCCGAGGCGAGATAGACCGCCGCACCCTGCAGGTCGGTGTCATTGCCGATGCGCCCGAGTGGGGTTTGCGCAATGACCGATGCCGCGATTTTCTCGAGCAACCCGCTTGCCATCTTCGAGGGGAAGAATCCCGGGCAAATCGCATTGACGCGAATGCCGTAGGATCCCCACTCGCTCGCGAGCGCGCGAACCATGTGCAGCGCCGCGGCTTTCGAGGCGTAGTAGGGCACCGCTTTCATCTTGATCCCGATGCGCAGCGCCGCGACCGAGGCCACGACGATGATGTTGCCCGCGCGGTTCGGGATGAAACAACGATTCGCGACGGCCTGACTCAGCACGAACACGCTCGTCGCATTGAGTGTCATCACCTTGTTCCAGGCCTCCAGCGGGAGCTGCTCGGCCGGCGCGCCCCAAGACGTGCCCGCGTTGTTGACCAGGATATGGATGGCGCCGAAACGCGCCAGCACCGCGTCGACGAGCGCCGGTGACTGCGCGGCGTCGGACAGATCATTGGCCACCGTAAGCACCTCGATGCCGTGCTTCTCGAGATGCGATTTGGCCNNTCCGCCGAGTTCGAACATTTCGCGGACGCTCATTCGACGCACCCTCTGAAGTTTTGGGGCCCAGGACCCCAGACATAGAGACAGCCGAGGCTAGCAGCGACGGTGGTCTCGATCCAATGACGATCGTGTAGAGTCAGGCTCGGAGGGCAGCCCCATGCCCAATACGTATCGGCGCAGCGTGCTTGTATCACGGCCAACCGGATGGGTCGAACAGCCGGCGCACGTCAAGCCGCTGATCGCGCGAGCAGGAGGCGTGCTGATCATGGGAATCATCTATCTCGTGCGCCACGGTCAGGCCGCTTTCGGTACCGACGACTACGACCGGCTGACCGAGATCGGGTATAGGCAGGCGCATCTGCTCGGCGGATTTTTCGCCGTTCGCCAGGTGCGCTGTGACGCGATCTATACGGGGACGCTGCGGCGCCACACGGAAACGGTGCGGGGCATTCTGGACGGCGGTCCCGCGATCGGCGACGGCTCTGCGGTCAAGAGCATTCCCGCTCTCGACGAGTACCAACCCGAAGCGTTGATCGCGTCCTTGATGGGCGATTGCGTCGCGCCGGCGCCGATTGCGAAACGCGACGAACCGGCGCTTGTGCGCGAGCATTTCCGTCGTTTACGCGAGGCCCTGCTCGCATGGACCGAAGGCCGCATCCAGCCGGCCGGCATGCCGGATTGGCGGATGTTTCAGGCAGCGGCGGTCGAGGCGCTCGTAGAAGCGCGGCGGCGTCACTCGGACGGCAATGTGCTCATCGTGAGTTCCGGCGGTCCCATCGCAGCGATCGTGGCGGCGGCGCTCGAATCGCCTCCGCAGATTGCGGTCGAGCTGAATCTGCGCATTCGAAACAGCGCGGTCACGGAATTCACGATGTCTGCGCGGCGCCATCAGCTCCTCAGCTTCAATGCGCTGCCTCATCTCGAGGCGCAAGCGGATGCGACACTGATGACTTACGCCTGAAGCGGATCGCGTCTCGACGCTCTCGGCGGTTGGAGCTAAGCTGCACGCCAATGCCTGCGTCCACGAATTCCGCCACGGCTGCGGGAACTGCGGACCTCGACGCCGCCGCGCTCACCGCCTGGCTCGAACAGCAGGTCGCGGGTTTTCGCGGGCCGATTGCCCTAACCAAATTCGAGGGCGGGCAGTCGAATCCGACTTATAGGCTCGATGCAGCGAGCGGCACCTACGTGCTGCGTCGCAAGCCCTTCGGGACTTTGTTGCCATCGGCCCACGCCGTGGAGCGCGAATATCGCGTCCTGACGGCGCTGCACCCACTCGGCTTCCCAGTGCCTCGCGTGTTTGCGCTTTGCGAAGACCAGGGAGTGATCGGCTCGGCTTTCTATTTGATGGCCTTGGTCGAGGGCGCGAATTTCACCGACGGCGCGCTTCCCGATTTGACCAAGGGTGCTCGCACGAGCGTTTATCACGGCATGATCGATACGCTCGCGGCGCTTCATCGGATCGACCCGCCGGCCGCCGGCCTTTCGACATTCGGTCGTCCGGGCAATTTCTTCGAGCGTCAAGTCGCGCGCTGGATCAAGCAATATCGGGCCTCCGAGACCGACAGAATCGAGCTGGCCGAGCGACTGATCGTGTGGCTGCCCGCGACCTTGCCGCCGCAGACCGGCGTCGCGATCGTGCACGGCGACTATCGGATCGACAATCTCATCATGGCTCTATCCGGCGAGAAAATACTCGCGGTTCTCGACTGGGAGCTTTCGACGCTCGGCGATCCGCTCTCGGACTTCTCGTATTTCCTGATGAATTGGGTCACGCCGGTCGATGGGCGTGCGGGGCTGCTGGGCCTCGATCTCGAGCGGCTCGGCATCCCGACGCTCGAGCGCGTGGTTGCGCGATACTGCGAGAAAACGTCGCGAGATGTGATTCAAGATCTCGACTGGTATTTTGCATTCAACCTGTTTCGTCTCCTGGGGATCGCGCAGGGCATCAAAAAGCGGCTCATGGACGGCAATGCCTCGAGTGCGCGCGCCGGCGAGTTGGCGGGCCGCATACCGCAGATCGCGGCCCAGGCGTGGCGCTTTGCGGAGCGCGCCGGCGCTTGAGGCCGCGGGTCCGCGCTTCCGGCGGCAAATGGGTTGCGGATCCGGCACGGCAACGCTCACGCCTGCGCTCCAACACGCTCAGGTCCCGACCTCAGCCGCCGGATCCTTGAGTCTGGTGGCCGTGACGCGATTGCGGCCGCCCTTCTTGCTGCTGTACAGCGCCAGGTCCGCGACCTCGAGCATCCGCTCGGCCAGCTTGGGCTCAGCGCCCGGCACCTGGTCGATGCCGCACACCCCGAAGCTGGCGGTGACCCGGATGCTCTTCTTACCGGCTTTGAAGGGAGTATGTGAGACGGCCGCCCGCAACTTGCGGGCGACATCGAGCGCCTGCTCATAAGCCGTCTCCGGCATAACGATCACGAATTCCTCGCCGCCGATCCGTGCCACCCAATCGATCCCGCGCCGCAGAACCTGCTGCAGCCGCGGGCCAAACTGTTGCAGGGTTTCATCGCCGACGGCGTGGCCGAGCGTGTCGTTGATGTTCTTGAAGTGGTCGATGTCGCACAGAATCACGGACAGGGCGCGCCCGTAACGCGCCGCGCGGTCGACCTCGCGTGGAAAGTGCTTGCCGAAGAAGCGCCGGCTGGCGGTGCGCGTCAGCTCGTCCGTCGCCGACAGCTTGCGGTTCTCCTCGAGTGTGATGCGCAGGGCCGACTCGAGCTCGGCGATCCGCCGCGCAACACGGATGCGCGCGTCCAGCTCGCGGTCGCTCACGCGACGCCCGACGCACTCGTCAGCACCCGCGGCAAGCCCCGCTTCACGCTCCGCGGCGTCATCTAGCTCCGCCACGTAAACGATAAAGGGTGTCCGTACCCCGGGCAGCGCGCGCAGTTTGCGGATCAGCTCCTGGCTATCGGTGAGCACCACCGGGCGAAACTCCGCTTCGAAGCGGCGCACGGCTTGCAGCTCGTCGGCGACCGATTCGACATCCAGCATATCGGAGGTGACGCACCGTTCCATGTGTTGCCGCAGCGGTGAATCCACAAAGGCCAGTAGCGCCTTGGGCGGCTGCAGCAAACGCACCATGACGGCGACAGTAGCCGTGGTCCCTTCGTCGGTCGTCGAGGGCTTGGCCGCCCGTCGCTCCAGCACCCTTTGGATGACTGTCGTGTGTCCCCCAGATGCCATCTGCCCCCCTAACCTGAGATTGCACCGACAGGCGAAGACTACAGCCATTGGCGCGAGAATGTCCCGCCGCGCCGCAATCGCTTGCCACGCTGCGCGCAATGCTTCACTAGCGCCCGGAGTGACTCGCCCCCTTTGCGCTCCGGCGCGTCGTAGAATCTGCCGGCATGTCGAGCCCCATCACGCCGCGTCCGGTTACCTGGCACGCGTGCGTTCCGAAACTGGTCACCGTGCTGCGGCTAGGGTACACGACGCGCGACTTGCGGGCCGACCTGCTCGCCGGCCTCACCGTCTCGATCGTCGCGCTGCCATTGGCGATGGCGCTCGCGATTGCCTCCGGTGCCACGCCGAACGCTGTGGCTAGCGCGTGAGGGCCGCGACCAGTCCGGTGCGGGTGCCGCCGGTCTGCGCTGAGGAGCGATATGATGGACCCATGACCACCATGAGCCGTTTTGACTTGCGCCCGCCGAGTGATCAGCAACGCGCGCGCATCGCTGAGGGCCTGAGTACGGACGAGCGCCGCGTGCTCCTGCAGCACGGAACCGAGGCTGCCTTCTGTGGTGTGTTCCTGGACAACCACAAGGACGGAACCTACACGTGCCGGTTTTGCGGTTTGCCGCTCTTCAACTCAAGTTCTAAGTTCGATTCAGGGACCGGCTGGCCGAGTTTCTTCAAACCCTACGATGAAACCCATATTCGACGCATCGCCGACACCAGTTATGGAATGAATCGCGTCGAGGAAGTCTGCGCACGGTGTGGCAGCCACCTGGGCCATGTGTTTCCAGACGGGCCACCGCCCACCGGCGAGCGTCACTGTCTGAATTCAGTGTCGCTGTCTTTCACCGAGCGGGGACAAGCGCTGCCTGACGTGCTGACGAGAGGTGCGCCTGAAGGCCAGGTGGCGTAACAGCGAAGGTTGCACGACGCGTTCCTTCACATTCACCGGGCCTGAGAGACCGCCATCGAGTTTACTACTTGCGTCACTCCGGGAACGCTGCTTGCGATCGACTCGGCGTCATTGACCTCTAACCCGGAGCTCACCACACCCGACAGATAGACCACGTGATCAAGGGTCTGCACCGAGATTGCATTTTGCTCAAAGTCCGGGCGTTCCCGGAACCGCGACTGTACTTCCGCGGTGATCTTGGCGTCACCGGGGCAGCCGTGGAAGCCGCATTT
>PLEC01000113.1:0-10131 GCA_003136935.1 Gammaproteobacteria bacterium | reverse complement strand
GCCACTTTCGGGAATCGTCCCTAGGCACCTCTGCTCAACTACAACGGTCCCAACGAGCGCGACGACTCGCTCCTGATCATTGATGGGATTTTATCCTGAGTGAATCGGCAATCTTTTCGGCCGCGCTCAGGTGCGATTGTACGGTCGGTAGGACTTTCTGCGCGAACGCCTTCGCGTCCGGGTCCTTGCCCGAAGAGATCTCCGTCTGCAGCAGCGTCACAGTGCTCTGATGCGCCTTGATCTGATTCGCCAGATACGACTTGTCGAACGTGCTGCCAGAGAGTGCCTCGAGTTTGGCCTTCTTTGCCTGTGCAGCGACGCCTGGACCGTCGGGTAACGAGACGTTCTTCGAGGCGGCCAGGCTTTTCAGCTCCTGATTTGCCGCCGAGTGATCCTTGACCATCATCGCCCCGAAATCCTTAACGCTCGGATCCGCGGCCTTGTTGGATGCCAGCTTACCCAGGTCGACTTCGGCCATTCCTCCCTCGGCGAGCGACCTATAGAACGAGGAATCGGGAGAACCGTTGGCGGCCAAAGCAAGCTGCGGAATCAACAGAGCGAACAAAAATAGCGCTTTCATAACGCACCTCCAAACCCGATGATGCGCAGTGTTATACGCGCAATACGGGGCACGCGCTGGCAGTGTGACCGACAGTTCGTAGTCAGCGCCAACCTACGCCGCGGTTCGTACGGCCGCGAGGCCTTAACACTTGAGCGCGGTCTCGAGCGGCGCAGCACCGATTGGTCATGGGGCACTCTCCCAGGCGCGTCCCAGGTCTCGCGCGGATTGCACCGTGGTTCGGCGTCGCTGACGCCGATAACTAAAGAAGTTTGTCCGGCGTGATTGGGAGACTGCGGATGCGACGGCCAGTGGCGTTGAAGACCGCATTGCTGATTGCCGCCACCCTGCTTGCGTTGGTCGCAATCGGAACCAAAGGAGTCCACTTTTGAGACTGATCATCGGGGCAAACGACTACAGCGCTTTTGGCACCAAGGGCGTGTAATCCGCCCTCCATTGACTCCCGGACAGGTGATCGGCACCTCGGAATGCATGGAGTTACGTGTTTTTAACCTGGAGAGCCCCTATGAAATTTGCCCTTACCCCGATGATTGTGGCCGCCGCCCTGATCCTGACTGGCACGCAAGCCCTTGCGGACGATGCCACGAACGCAGGCCAGCACAAGCAGATGATGAAGGACTGTATGGCCAGGCAGAAGGCGCAGGACAGCACCATGTCCAGACCCGCCATGAAGTCAGCTTGCAAAGCGGAACTGAAGGCGAAAATGGATAGTGACAAGGCGGCCCACGCGGATCAGCCCGCGATGGACGACACCCACCAGAACGGCAATCCCCCGAGACAGTAATCTCGGCTGTTCGAAACGCGCGGGACTGCACGCGTTAGGCCTACCTCCGCTATGCGGCGGAGGTAGGTTTAGTCGCCACGTTCCCGCGAGCCAAAACCCGCACCGATTGCCACAGGCGCTCCTGTCCCTGCGGAAGCCCTCATCAACAGTGCGAAAAAGACTGCCACCCAGAGGGCGCAGGCATGCTTCACGGATTCGCGGACTGTCGCTACAGTAACGCGACACAAGAGAGCTATTCGGAGGTTTGTCCCCATGAGAATAATGCTCGCAGCGATCCTCGCAATCGCTGCTGTCATATCCGCCCACGGAGCGACAACCACGATGTCCGATAATCCGCTGTTGCAGCCGAGCACGCTGGCGTACCAGATGCCGCCGTTCAATCGCATCCGCGTAACCGACTACGCGCCGGCGTTCGAGGCCGGCATGCGCGAGCAATTGCGGGAAGTCGCCGCCATCGTGCACGATCCGCACCCGCCGGACTTTCAGAACACCATCGTCGCCCTCGATCGCTCCGGACAGCTGTTGCATCGGGTGAGTTTCATTTTCGATGAACTCAATTCCAACAGCAGCAGCCCGCAGATGGAGGCGATCGACACCGAGTTTGCGCCCAGGCGCAGCGCGCACCAGGACGCAATCTACCTCGATCACGCGCTATGGCAGCGCGTCGAGGCGGTGTATGCGAAGCGCGCGAGTCTGAAGCTCGACCCCGAGTCGTCACAGCTTCTGTCCCGCTACCACGCGCACTTCGTGCGCGCGGGCGCGCGGCTGGGGGCTGCAGATCAGGCGCGCCTGCGAGAGCTGAATACGAAGATTGCAGCGCTCACCACCCAGTTCGGACAGAACGTCCTTAAGGCAACGACCGAAGGCGCGGTCGCGGTCGACAAGGTCACCGACCTGGATGGCATGTCTGCCGCACAGGTGAGCGCGGCGGCCGAGGCGGCGCAGGCACGTGGACTCAAGGGCCAGTGGCTCATCCCGCTGGAGAACACCACCCAGCAATCGGTGCTGGGGCAGCTCACCAACCGGGCGCTGCGCGAACGCATTTACCGCGCCTCAGTGCAGCGCTGCCTCGGGGGCGATGCCGACAACCGGCAGGTACTGACAGACATCGTGCGGGTACGCGCGGAGCGCGCCGCGCTCCTGGGCTACCCGAGCCACGCGGCCTACATGCTCGAGGATGAGTCCGCGCAGACCCCGGCTGCAGCGCGCGACCTGCTGATGCAGGTGGTGCCCGCGGCGGTGGGCCGGGCGCATGCCGAAGCGGCCGACCAGCAGAAACTGATCGACGCGCAGGCCGCGGCTTCTGGCACGGCGTCCTTCACGCTGCAGCCGTGGGATTGGTCGTTCTACTCCGAACAGGTACGCAAGGCGCGCTACGACTTTGACGCGGCACAGGTCGCACCATACTTCGAGCTCAACCACGTGGTGCAGGACGGTGTCTTCTACGCAGCGCACGAGCTTTATGGGCTGACCTTCAAGGAGCGCAAGGACCTGCCCGTCTATCGGCCGGACGTGCGCGTGTTCGAAGTGTTCGATGCAGATGGCAAGGGGCTGGCGCTGTTCATTGCCGATTATTTTGCCCGCGACAACAAACAGGGTGGGGCATGGATGAATGCCTACGTGGAGCAGTCGCGGCTGCTCGGCCTCAAGGCGGTGGTGTCGAACAATCTCAACATCCCCAAGCCCGCTCCCGGGCAACCGGTGTTGCTGAGCTTTGATGAGGTCACGGCACTTTTCCACGAGTTCGGTCACGCGCTGCACGGGATGCTCTCGAACGTAGAATACCCGTCGCTGTCCGGTACCGAGACGCCTCCGGACTTTGTCGAGTACCCCTCGCAGTTCAACGAGATGTGGGCGCGCGAGCCCAAAGTGGTCGCCCATTACGCACACCACTACCAGAGCGGCGAGGCAATGCCGCAGGCGCTGCTTGCCAAGGTGCTCGGGGCGCAGCAGTTCGACGAGGGCTACGCCACCACCGAATACGTCGCCGCGGCGCTCCTGGACCTGTCCTGGTACGAACTGCCTGCGGCGCAGGTGCCGGCGCCGGCGGAGGTGCCAGCCTTTGAGGTTGCTGCACTCAAGGCGGCGGGTGTGGACTACGCGCCGGTGCCGCCGCGGTATCACTCGACCTACTTTCATCACATTTTCGATGACGACTATTCCGCCGGGTATTACGCCTATTTCTGGAGCGAGGTATTCGCCCGTGATACCGGCGCCTGGATGCACGCGCACGGCGGACTCACGCGCGCGAACGGCGACTATCTGCGCAAGACGGTGCTCTCACGAGGCAGGACCGCCGAGCCGATGCAGCTGTTCCGCAACCTCTATGGACAAGGACCGCAGATCGGTCCGTTGCTGGAATACCGGGGGCTCACCGGCGGCTGAGCCGCTGCGTGCTAGGATCGGGTCCTCGCTGCAGTCTGAAAATGGGGAGAGTTAAATGGCGAAAATGAAACGTCGGCGGCCCGTCAAAGCGTCTGCCAGAAAGATCACCCGCAAGCGCGTCAGTGTGCGCGCCAAGGGTGTCGGCGCGAGAGGCAAGCGTGCCCGCAATCCCAAAGTTAAAGCGGCTGCCAAGCGCGTGCTGGCCACAGCGGGGCGTACCGCCAAGGCCCTGGCGACGGCCGGTGCCGAGCGCGCCGCCCGCGCAGGACGCACCGTCGTTGCGCGTGGTGCCCGCTCTGCGGCCAAGGGAGTCAAACAGGTCGCACAGGAGGCGGGACGGGTGACTGCCTCGGCTTTGGAATCCATCGCGGACCGGGTGGAGCCAGAGGGCAGCTGAGCGCGCGAGACAATCTCCCATGAGCGACAGCGAGATCACCCGGCGCCAATTGTTGGTCGGCGGTGCCTTGGTCGGAGCGGCGTGCGTGACCGGAGCCGCGGCGCTTCACGACGGGGCGCTGGGCGCCCCGCCGCGGACAATCAAGGGCGCGGTGCCCTGGCGCGAAGGCACGGCCGACGTGCCGCCGATGGTCCAGGGAACGGCCTATCGGTTTTTTACCGCCGGCGAGCAGGCTTTTATTGAGCCGGCGATCGATCGGCTGATCCCGCCGGACGAGACTGGACCCAGCGCGTCGCAGGCAAACGTGCATGTGTTTCTGGACCACCAGCTTGCTGGTGCGTTCGGGCGCGGGGACCACTTCTATCTTGGCGGTCCGTGGCCCAAGGGCACTCCTGAGCAGGGGTATCAAAGCCGGCTGTCGCCCGCGCAACTCTATCGGACCGCAATCCCGGCGGTCGAGGCGTATGTCAGGGACCAGCACGCGGGGAAGACGTTCAAGGAGCTCGGGGCCGCGGAACAGGATGTTGTTCTCAGGGCGCTGGAGAGCGGCGAGGCGAAGCTGAGCGGCGCGGACGGCAAATCCTTCTTCGATATGTTCCTGCAGAATGTTCTTGAGGGTTATTTCTCCGACCCCATCTATGGCGGAAACAAGGACATGGCCGCCTGGAAGATGATTGGCTTCCCGGGCGCACATTACGATTATCGCGAATGGGTCAGCCGCCACGGCGAACGCGTTCCCTATCTGACAGTCGGCATCAAGGGCCGCCCCGGATGGTCGCAGGGCTGAGACATGGCGACCAACCTTCCTGCGGTCGATGCGGTACTGGCGGGATTCGGGTGGACCGGTGCGATCCTGGGTCAGCAACTGTGCGACGCCGGACTCAACGTGGTGGCACTGGAGCGCGGCGCGTGGCGCGATACCCCCACCGATTTCGCAACCACCTTCGCGCAGGACGAACTGCGCTACATGTGGCGCCATCACCTGTTTCAGAATCTCGCTTACGACACGCTGACGATCCGCAATCGCACCGATCAGGAGGCGCTGCCGATGCGTCACCTGGGTTCGTTTCTTCTGGGAACCGGAGTTGGCGGCGCAGGGGTGCATTGGAACGCACAGATCTGGCGTTTCCTCGAGAGCGACTTAAAAGCCTACACCCATAACCTGCAGCGCTACGGTAAGGCCGCCGTCAGCGCTTATGACATGACGATCCAGGACTATCCGCTGAGCTGGGATGAGATCGAGCCGCACTACGAAGCATTCGACAAACTGTGCGGCACTTCGGGCAGGGCGGGCAATCTGAAAGGTGTGATCCAGGATGGCGGCAATCCCTTCGAAGGACCGCGCTCGGCCGAATATCCCAATCCTCCCATGGCCATGCCTTACGGCCCAACGCTGTTTGCAAAGGCCGCCAGGGAGAAGGGCTACCAGCCCTTTCCCCATCCGACCGGCAACGTTTCGCGGCCCTATACGAATCCGCTGGGCGCGCAGCTCGGGCAGTGCACGTATTGCGGTTTCTGCGAGAAATTCGGCTGCGGCAACTATTCGAAGGCGACGGCGCAAACAACGATTCTTCCGTATCTTATGATGAAGACGAACTTCACGTTGCGCACGGAAAGTGAGGTGCTCAAAGTGGAGACCACGGCCGACGGCAAGCGCGCCACGGGCGTCACCTACGTCAACAGCGCGGGCGAGGAGTTCTTCCAGCCTGCGCAAATTGTGATCCTGTCAGCCTACGTGCTCCAGAACGTACGGCTCATGCTGCTGTCGAAGATCGGCAAGCCCTACGATCCGCACAGCGGTGAGGGGGTGGTCGGCAAGAACTACGCCTATCAGACCATGGGATCGGTCAACGTCTTCTTCGAGGACAAGATCATGAACCCCTTCATTGGCGCCGGCGCGCTGGCGACTGTGGTTGACGAATTCAACGGCGACAATTTCGATCACACGGGGCTCGGCTTCATTGGCGGCGGCTACATCGCTCAATTGCACACGGGCGGTCGTCCCATCGAGATGATTTATACGCCGCAGGGCATCCCCAAATGGGGCACGGAGTGGAAGCGGGCGGCTGCCAGGAACTATCTGCGCGCGGTCAACATCAGTTGTCACGGCTCGGTCATGGCGCATCGTGGCAACTATCTGGATCTCGATCCCACCTACCGCGACAGCTTCGGCCGCCCGATGCTGCGCATGACGTTCGATTTCAGCGACAACGAGCTGAAGATGTCGCGCTATCTCGTGGACAAGGCCGCAGACATTGCGCTTGCCATGGAAGGGGTGAGTGCCGTGAAGAAGAACTACCGCACCGGCTCATGGAGCGTGGTGCCGTATCAGACCACCCACAACACGGGCGGCACGATGATGGGGGACAATCCAACCCAGAGCGTTGTGAACAAATACCTGCAGAGCTGGGATGTCGATAATCTCTTCGTGATGGGTTCGGGTGCCTTCCCGCAGAACGCCGGGTACAACCCGACCGGCACGGTTGCCGCGCTTGCTTATCATTCTGCTGATGCCATCAAGAATCAGTATCTGAAGAGTCCGGGCCCGCTGGTCCGCGCCTGAAAGGGTAGTGGGCTGTGGCGCGCAAGGTAGAAATCGCACTCGGCGTCGGGTTGATTGTCGCGCTGGGGGTTGTTGGAGTTGAGTTTCTGCTGCTCGGCGACCGTGCCGTGGCCTATACACCGATGAGCGCCACAACGCTGTCCGTGCGCGCGCTTACCCAACCCATTCCCGACAGCGTTCCGAATGCACAGCAAGTGAAGCTCGGCCAGTATCTCGTGCGCGTTGGGGATTGCGCCTCCTGCCACACGCGTGAGGGCGGTGCGTTTCTCGCCGGCGGTCTGGCGCTGAGCACGCCATTTGGCACCATCTACAGCACCAACCTGACCTCGGATCGCCACACGGGCGTGGGTGATTGGACCCCCGACGAATTCTATGCGGCCTTGCATGAGGGCGCCCAGGTGCACGGTGGTGCGCTCTATCCCGCCATGCCGTACCCGTACACCACGCGCGTTGCGCGCGCGGATGCGGATGCGATTCTGGCTTTTCTGAAAACCGTAGCACCGGTCAACGAACGCCGGTCGACGAACGAGCTGACATTTCCGTTCAGCATCCGTGCCCTGGTTCATGGCTGGAACCTGCTGTTCTTCCGTCCCGGCGAGTTCAAACCCGATCCAGGTAAGACGGCGGCATGGAATCGTGGAGCGTATCTTGTTACCGGACTCGGCCATTGCGGGGCTTGCCACACGCCCAAGAACTCACTCGCAGCAGACCGTCCAAGCGAATCGCTGCAGGGCGGCACGCTGGACAATTGGGTGGCGCCGGATCTGACGGCGAACACACGAACGGGACTGGGTAGCTGGAGCAGCGACGACATCGTCGAGTACCTCAGAACGGGCCGCAACGCGCGCGCTAATGCCGGCGGCTCGATGGCGGAGGTGGTGTCCTATTCCACCTCGCTGCTGACGGACGCGGATTTGCACGCCATTGCAACGTATTTGAAGGAGCAGCCCGCGCGCCCAGACGTCAAGCCAAATGATCCGGATGCGGTGGCGATGCAGCGCGGCGCGGCCGTCTTTTCTGATGCCTGCACTGCTTGCCACATGGAAGAGGGGGCGGGTCAGGTGCGCATCTTTCCGCCGTTGCGCGCTGACGCCGTGTCGCAACAGCCCGACCCCACGGGGGTGCTTCATATCATTCTTGCGGGCGACCGTACGGCGAGCACCACCACGCGGCCGACCCCGTTGTCGATGCCGAGCTTCGCCTGGAAGCTCACCGATGAGCAGATCGCCGACGTCGCCACCTATGCTCGTAACAGTTGGGGCAATCGCGCGCAACCCGTTAATGCAAAGCAAGTCAGCGACATGCGCAGCAATCTTGCTCTTACCGATCACTAGTGCTGCCGGCTCTATGAGCGGCCTGCCGCGAGTGATATTGGGACTGCTGCTGGCTGTGGCAGTTCTGCCGGCCGCACGCGCGGCGCCGCCAGCCACTGCACAGACGGAAATCAATTACCTGCTGCGGTTTGTGGAGACCTCCGGCTGTGAGTTCTATCGCAACGGCAGTTGGTTCGACGCATCCAAGGCCCAGGCGCACCTGCGCGAAAAGTACCAGTTCCTGGTACAAGCCGATCGCATCCACTCGGCGGAAGACTTCATCGAGCTGGCCGCCACAAAGAGCAGCCTCAGCGGCCAGCCGTACCGGGTCAGATGTGGCGGTGGTGAACCCGTGACGACTAACCAATGGTTGCATGCGGCACTGGCTGCGCTCAGGAACCCTGCGCCGGGTGCCGTCAAAATATCGGCCGCAGTAGAAGCGGCGCCCAATCAAAGCGCATCCCCTACGTGTGCCACCGCACAGACGGCGTGTGCCCGCCGTTTAAGGTAACGCTTGGGTGAATCTCAGTGGACGCGTCTGCGTACCGAAGCTGAGCTGCGCGGAGAATTGGGGATCTTATGACAACAACGGACCAGGACAGCCTGCAATCGGTGCTGCTTGGGGATGTGGCGTGGACGCTCAGTCTCGAGCCGCGGGACGGGGTTATCCGCCGCGCCGCCCTGCGGTCCATCCTGGCGGCCGTCGAAGGCATCCTGGGGAAACTTCAGAGTGGGTTGCTGAGCACGGCTGAACTTGAACTCAGCGGGCCTGAACGCGCATTCCTGCGCAACGAGACGCGCCTCCTCACCGGTAACGGCGTTGGTAACGTCGCACAGGAATTGCGCCTGAGACAGCGCGTCGAGCGTACCGCCACCCTGCTCACCAGACTGCGTCCGCAGTGCAAGGTGGACTTCGATGTAGCGGGCTGGCGGGAACTGCTCTCCAGCCTGGACCTTGGGGACCGACTCAAACACGCGCAGGAGAAGGCGGCTCTCGATGTCACCGGCGCTGAGCTGGCGGCAGCCGTGAATGGCTACACCTGGCTGCTCGACAACCTGGTCGCGGTGGCGCAATCCGCCTTTCAAGGCGATAACAGGGATTCGAATCCCCTTGGGGACCCGTCTGTACGCGTCCATGGGCTTCCACACAGGATCGCGCACTAGCAGTACCGGAACCGTCGACGCAAAGAGCTCGCTCTGGGTTCATTTCAGCTCCGCGAGATAGGCGATGATGTCGGCGCGGACCTGAGCATCAGCAATTTTGAAGTACATCTTTGTTCCGGGAACCAGGGCGCTCGGGTTGGATAGCCAGCGGTCCAGCGTGGTCGAATCCCAGGTCAAGCCGGAATTCTTCAGAGCCAACGAATAGTTGTAATCTGCAATGCTTCCCGCGCGGCGCCCGACGACACCCCGGTGCTTCGGCCCCAAATCGTTGTCGTCGACCGAGTGACACGCCTGGCACGCCTGATACAGGGTCTTCCCATGAGCCGGATCACCCGGCACGGGGCTCGTCACGGTCGCTTCTGTTGCACCTGCGATGGCCGTTGCCGCGGCGAACGCGCAGGCCGCCAGGCAAGTCATCAGTAAGGGTCGTTTCATAAAATCTTCCTCTCGGATATCAACTGCGGACGTTCATGCAGGGTAGCCAATGGTCGTATCAGCGATCGTCAATGAGCGGGGATGCTTCGCAATCGACACGCTTGAGATCCCCAACATCTTGGGCAACTCGTCCGCCGGCACCGTGAGCGGCCCAGGACCGCTGCCCACCCCCGCGACCGGCTGTGGATAGGCGGTCGAGCGAGCGGTGTGGAAGGTGATGTGACCTTCGACCTTCTGCACGATTTGATGGATGTGGCCGTTCAGGACCGTGACGGACCCGAAGCGACGCAGGTATTCCATCAGCTCATCCGCGTCCCCGGTTCCCCAGCCCCAGGGCTCATAGATCGTCCACAGCGGCATGTGGGCGAAGACCACAATCGGCGTACTGGAGGAGCGGCCTTTGAGGTCCGCGGCCACCCAGGCGAGCTGGTCAGCGCCCAGGGTACCGAGGCCTCCCGCCTTGAATTGCAATACGTTGACCAGCGCGATGAAGTGCACGCCGGCGTGATC
>PLEC01000168.1 GCA_003136935.1 Gammaproteobacteria bacterium | reverse complement strand
GTCGACAGGCGATGCGCGATGACGAAAGTCGTTCGCCCTTCTACCAGCGCTCCGAGCGCGCGCTGCACGCGCGCTTCGGTTGAGGTGTCGAGCGCACTGGTCGCCTCGTCAAGGATGAGAATTGGCGCATCCTTGAGCATCGCGCGCGCGATCGACAGGCGCTGCCGTTCGCCACCCGACAGGGACTTGCCGTGTTCGGCGACCATGGCGGTGTAGCCGCCGGGCTTGGCGGCGACGAAGTGATGCGCTTCAGCCGCAAGCGCCGCAGCCTCAAGTTCGGCGTCACTGGCATCAGGTTTTCCGATGCGCAGATTCTCGGCGATGGAACGGTAGAGAAGTCCCGGGTTCTGGAACACGACGGCGATGTGCGCACGCAGTGAGGACAGGCTTACGGTGCGGATGTCGACCCCATCAATGGTGATGCGGCCATTGGCCGGATCGTAGGCGCGATACAGGAGTGAAAGCGCGGTGGTCTTGCCTGCGCCGGTGGGGCCGACGACCGCCGCGGTGCTGCCGGCCGGGACTTTGAAGGTGAGGCCCTTCAATACCGGATGCGCGGCGTCGTAGCCGAACGACACGTTTTCGAACACGACCTCACCGCGCACATCCTTAAGATCGGGAGCACCCGGCTCCTCGCGCAGGCCGCTGCGGGCATCGAGAATCTCGAAGAAATTCGCCAGCGACGGTGCCTGGAAGAATATTTCGGAGATGAAGGCTGCCAGTTGCTCCAGGCGCCCGATCATCATCATCGCGAAGCCGACGAAGCTTACGATCTCGCCGACGCTGACTTCGCCGCGTCCGTGGAGCTGCACGCCGAAGGCGAAGATCCCTATCACCGTCAGAGTGCTCGCGGCACGGTTGGCGACCGACACCCAGGCCCAGCCGCGCAGCACCGGGTATTGCGCCGTCAGCACCTGCCCGACCAGTTGCCGCAGCGCCGCGACCTCGGTGACGACCCTCGAGAAACTCTGCACCACCATGACGTTGCCGAACACATCGCCGGTGCGCTCGGCCATCTCCTGGTTGAGCTGCTCCACCTCCCGCTGTGCGTCGCCGGTGCGGCGGACCACAATGGAGTTGAAGAGTACGAATGTTGACATCAGCACCATCATCAGCAGCGCCAGCTTCCAGTTGATCCGCAATGCCAGCGGAATCATCACCAGGACGGCGATGAGGGTGCTGAGGTGACTGCGAAAGAAGGACAGCCACAAGCCGAACAGGTTGGCGCTGCCGGTGTGCAGCGTGCGCAGCAATCGACCGGTGTGCTGTCGGTCGTGGAACCCTAAGGGCAGGGCGAGGGCATGCTCGAAGAAGTCCACGATGACGGCGAGCTGACGCCGATGCGCCAGGCGATCCGAATACAGCGACACCAGCACGTTGGCGGCGACGCCGAAAAACCCCACACCAGTCCACCAGCCTATGTAGGCCCAGGCCTCACCTGAGGCCTTTGCTGCCAGCGCATCCACCACGCGGCCAAACAACCACGGCTCGAGCAGGAAGACTGCCGCCATGCCCACGTTGGCAACAGCCAAACCCGTCGCGAGCCATTTCTCCGGGCCTAAGAGCGCCAGGACACGTAGGTAGATTTTCAGCAGCGACATGTGGAGTCCGAAGGCGGTCTTAAGGCCGATGATATATCCGATGGGCGTCTCGGCTGCCGGCCAGCCCCGTGCGCGACGAGGTGACCCTGCACATCCACAACCTGTGGGATCAGGTTGAAGCGGCGGTAACCGGGCGCTACAGCGTCGATGAAAGGTCGCAAGATTAAGAGGAGTTGAGCGGTGACGCGCTGCGCTGATCAAGCGTAAGGGAATTTGCGCCGGAGTGGAGCTGGACGGGGTGATCCCAGAAAAAATGCTGCTTGCCAATGCGCGCGCTGATCATAAGGTAGTAGGTGCCGGGGGGTACGCCGAACCGCGCCACGGTGTCAGGCCGCGGTCGGGTCTCGCGCGGGGTTGGCCCCAGACATGTCTGTCCGTGGTCGCTACGGAAGCTTCGGATGAGGGCTGCGGGGAGTGGGACGCTTCCCCACGGCTCGGTATGTCGCGGGGGCAAGTCAGCAACCGCTGATATTTAACATAATATACATTATGCGAAGTAGCACAATGCGCCCCGCGGCCCGATAGCTCCTGTCGGTCCGTGATTCGAGGGCGCGGCGCATGAGGCGATCGCGGGTCTCCTCGCCGGCGGGTTGCCAAGGATGGCTGCCCGTCGGCTTGTTTCCCGTACTGGACGACGCTCGTGCTCTCCGACATGCTCAGCTTGAGTGGCGCCGTGGTGCTCGCAGGATGTGAGGCCGACGCGCTGGGTTCCAAAGGCGGCGGCACGGAAGCTCGCCGCGCATCTGAGCAGTCCCTGATAGCCGCTTGGGGTGGAGTTAGGCTCTGGGGGGAATGGGCTTGGTCTGCGGACGTATGAGCGTCACGGGCTAACCCATGTCAGACGACAACTGGACCCGACCTCCACCCAGGACGCCACGCCCGCCAGGGCCTCCTGCGGTCTTCACGATCTTCCACGGATACCCCGCCGAGGTTATTGCCGACTGGTGCGGAATCAGTCTTGCGACTGCGCGGCTCTACAAGGCGGGTAAGCGCAAGCCTTCGAAAACGGTCGCCAAACTGTTTTTGCTTTATCGGGATCGCCGGGTGTTGGGAGCGCGGTGGCGGGACTGGATCATCACGCCTGACGGCATCGTGGACCCTGACGGCAATGAAACTTCGCGGACCCAGTTGCACAACTATTTTTGGATCGTCCAGTTCGCGCGTCGCATGGCCTATGACCGCGAGGACGGCGCGGGCGCCGAGTTCGAGAGGCTGCTGACCGGATAGGGGGCCTGCGTGCCGAACCTCCCAAGGCTCGCTTGGTATGGCCTCACACGCGCCAGGGATGGTGCGCGGGAAGGTACAGGGACGTACCGCAGGCCTCCCCTTCCTAAAGGTTACCCAGCCGCCCTGTCGCCGCCCTTGCGGGCCGCTCGCAGCAGAGCTGCGTCGGACCGCGCGGCGCGCCAGCGCCACGCACTAGTCTTGATACTATGCCACTTGATCACCACCCCACTTGTTTCTGCTTCGGAATCACTTGGTTGTGAGGGTGACCCATGGTGGCGGTATGTTGGCAAGGTGGTACCACCATGGTGAGTTATGAATTCATCGAAAGTTGTTTGCTCGTTGCGGCTTGATCCGCGTTTGCGGCGGTATCTCGATGCGATTGCTGATCAACGTCAGCTTTCGTTCAATTCGTTGGTGGCGATGACGTTGGCGGAGTTTTGGCGGTTTGACCCTCGTCGCGCCGGCCGTGGGGTCGGTGCCGATAGCGAGGGGGCAAATTCCCCGGACTCTTCCCCTGCCCCGCCGCCGGAGACGGCTGAGACTGTTGCGAAGGTCGGGCGCAATGAACGGTGCCCGTGCGGATCAGGGAACAAGTACAAGCACTGCCACGGCGGAAACGCTGCTGCGTGAGCAATCACGCGTGCATGCTGGGCTTTCGAGCTGCTAAGGCACGCGGCTCGTCTTAAAGCACCAGGCGAAAAAAAATAACAGGGAAAGAAGCCCCGCAATGGCCAGCACGGTTTTGTCGTCGTCAGAAAGATTGACCTTTAGCAGCGCGACCACGAACACCGCTGCAGCTAAGCCGTCAGCATAGAGATTCACGCGGTAATGGTCTGCTTTGGGGAAGGTGCGGGCTATCGCCTGAACTATTTTTACGGGAGCGTCGACCCCATGGCGCACAAGCTCTTTGAACCATTCGGGGGGGAGCATGCTTCTGATGACGGGAAGGGAATCTCAGGTCGCGCGGTTTAGGCGCAACGCGTTTGATATGGCAATACCTACAGACGAGATCGCGATTGATAGCCAAAGCGGCCACCAATGACCCACATTAGAGATTGCGAGCAGAGTGGTGATCGCGAAGCAATAAGTGGCGAGCGCCGCTGATAGGCGAAGGCCCCCTTTGTCGCGAGGCACATGCCTGGCTTGGGCATTGGAGAATGGGTTAGTGACGCCGCCGACGATCATCGTCAGCTGCGACTTGCTTGTCGAGGTGACGAACCTCGGTTTGGTTCCGGTAGTGGACTGTGCTTGAGCGGTCATTGCCTTGTCGCCGGGGCGCGGACTGCGGGGGTAGTGAATAGCTTGAGGGCGTCGTCGAATCTGGCCTCAAGCTCTTTCGGCATTTGGATGGGCCGGCCCTGCGCGCGCTCATACTCATGGATAGTGCTGAGAATGGACGCCGCGAGAGATTTGAGGTGCGCGAATGAAACAAGCACGTCTACTTCCTCAGCAATGGACACTTGCAGCGTGCCCGGCTGTGGCGTCACGCCCGGAGGAAGGCTCATCCTCTGAAAAATCAGAGTTGCCTCGAACTGAGAGACGCCAACGACCGCGTTGTTGGCGTAAAGATAGGTCTTCTCTGTCATGGGGCTACGTTCCCAGTAGTCTATCGACAATGTCACGCCCCGCCATGACCCGGATCACGGGTAGCAAAGGCAGCTATTCTACGTAGCTTATCCTTTCCGCTTTAGGCTGGGGGCAGCAACGCTAAGCACTTGATGCGCCTTGGTATCTCAGCAAGGGGAGCTTTCGCCTTGTATACATTCTGCGTATCTTCTTGAGAGGTCCTGTATGTCGCGCAGGAAGCATGGACCGGGTTGGGTGGTGTACGAGGATAACTACCCGTGCGGCGGGCGGCGGAAACTGGTGTCGCTCTTGTCCCCGCGGCTGGCGCGGGACGCTGTTGTGGCGTTCATCGAGCAAATCTATGTGGATCGCTTCGCGACGATTGCGGGGCGGCTAAATCACAAAAAGCACCCGCGCTCTGATCCTCTGTGCGGGACCTTGCTTGACCGCGGTGGTGGGCATGTTCACGTGGGCGATCGACCGTACTTTCACGGCGTGTACGCGCGTGAAATCACGTTGGGTGGGAACACGCTTAAATTGGATTACAGAATTCTGGTTAGCTCTGTTGATCCGCTGAAGCCAGTATTTGAGGCACGAGAGATGATCCTCGAAATCGACGAGCCTGCCGGGCGGCAGCGCTAAACCTCTGCCGCAGCAAGGTGTCGTATGAGCTGCGGGATACGGGCGACGCGGACTAATAGTCGACGTTGAAGAGTGGCGTCCCAGCAGGGAGTGCGAACGGGCGGACGTCGTGGACAATGCCACGCGCTTTGGCGAAGGCGACGTCTCTAATCGACGGTTGTGCAAGCAAGTGGAGCTGCTCGAGATCGGCGTCGGTCAGGTGAGTGGCGCTCTTGAGAATGTCCGTGGTGTGGGCGCGCTGCGCGTCGAGTATCTGGGTGTGGTCAGCGAACTGTTGACGCGTCAGCGTGTGGGCACCGGGGTAATTCCACTCGAACGAATGAAAGTGGAAGCTCGAGTTGGGCACGGCAAGTCGAGTTTCCCCCGCCAGAAAAGGGAGGATTGCTATGGAAGCAATGAACCCCATGTTCACGGTCGTTACTTTTAGCGGGATGCTTTTCAGCATGTTGTGAAGGGATAGGCCGTCGTCTAACGCCCCACCCCCGCTGTTCATCAGCAAAAAGAGCGTGTCGTACTTCGGGGTCGTCGTGGGACGCCCTGTTTGGTCAGGAACTCGTTCGTTGACTGCGGTGCAAATGGCGTTCCTGAGTTTTGTGATGGCTGGGTGCCCGATATTCCCGTGAAAGCTCAATGCAAGCGCAGCCATGGTGGGCCTCGCGGGTTAAGGTAGTACCTGGACGTTACCCCTTTTGCGTGTTCGAAGTGTTGCAAATCAGTACGCGAAAACGCCGAGTGGATCAGGGGCTTACACAAATTGCGGAGTTGCCACCTTGCTATACATTATACGAAGTAGGCGGACGTGCCGTTGAGAACAGCTAACCCTTCCGTGCCTCAGTCGGCGAAGCTTTCCTGCCTCGCCGGAACTGCTCGGTTATAGCGGAGCTATCTTTGTTTCGTGGGCTAAGACGACCTTCCAGGCGCCATGCTGCCAATGCAGTACGTCGGTTTGGCGTTCCGACACATTGAAGGGCTTGCCTTGCAACGTGCCCGAGGTTTTTACCAGCGTTGTCACCACTGCGACGTTTCCGTAGAGGCGCACTCTGGGTTCGGAAATCGCATATGTCTTTCGCGTCGCTACCGTCGCCATGTCCAGACCTGGGTGTGCCTGCCACTCCACTTGCCTAATGCAAGTGGTATCAATTTGGCCCTCGGCCATTTCAAAATGCAGGTAGAAACTGCTGCGGGGAACAGCGGCAGGTTGCGACGCGGAATGCGACACGCGGACTGGTGAAAGACAAATTCGCTGCCACGCAAAGGAAACCACCCATGGGTGCCTCACTCGCCGGAATCCGCGCCTGCGTCTTTGATGCCTACGGGACCCTGTTTGATTACGCCTCGGCTGCCGCGCGCTGCAGCGACGTCCTCGGGGAGCAGGTCGCGCCGCTGACTGCGCTGTGGCGTGAAAAGCAGCTTCAGTACACCTGGCTGCGATCCCTGCAGGGGCACTACGTGGAGTTCTCGCAGGTCACCTCCGATGCCCTGGAGTTTGCCCTCGCGGCCTTCCGCCTGAGTGATCCTGCGCTACACGCGCGCCTCATGAGCCTGTATGGCAGGCTCGAGTGTTTTCCGGAGGTGCCCGCGATGCTGGCAATGCTGAAGGCCGCGGGGCTCAGGACTGCGATTCTGTCCAACGGCTCGCCGGCGATGCTCGCCGCCGCCGTGGCGCATGCCAGGCTCACGCACTTTTTCGACGCGGTGCTTTCGGTTGATGTGGTCGGTGTCTACAAACCGCATCCGCGGGTCTATCAGCTGGCGGTGGATCGACTGGGAATACCGCCCGCGGCGATCTGTTTTCTGTCTTCCAACGGCTGGGATGCGTACGCGGCGTCTGCGTTCGGCATGCAGGTCGTTTGGTGCAACCGCTACGGCCAGCCGCCTGAGCGTCTGCCCGGCACGCCTGCCGCCGAAATCAACTCGCTCGCGCAGTTGCCGGCGCTCGTCGGCGCCTAGGCGCGTGCCAGCTGACCGTCCGTAGGCCACGGGCGGCCGCCCGTCGGATCGGCAGCGTTATGTGACGCAGTACCGGTCCACCCGGCGCTTAAGACCCGTACATTGCGTCCCCATGAACAGGCAATCGGGTTTCACGCTGACTGAATTTATGGTGGTGGTGGGGATCGTCGCCATCCTGGCGGCCATCGCAGTACCCTCCTATCGCTACATCACGAACTCCTACCGCCTGTCGGCGGAGGTCAACGGGCTGCTGGGCGATCTGCAATACGCGCGTGCCGAGGCCATCAAGGAGGGTCAGGGCGTGACGGTCTGTGCCTCAGCCAATGGCGGCGCAACCTGCGCTGGCACGAACGGCTGGCAAGTCGGCTGGGTCGTGTACTCCAACGGGGGCAACCTCGCCAACCCGCCCGCCGGATCGGTGCTGCGCGTGCAGGCCGCCTTCACTGGAACCATCCCGGACACTTTTGTGGCGAACCCGGCCGTCACCGCCATTACCTACAACCGCGAGGGGTTTGCCACCACCGCGGCGGGGTTTCCCAACACCACCCTCACGTTGCACGAGCCGACCGACAACGGCAACTGGACGCGCTGCCTGGTGATCACGTCAGTGGGTCTGGCGACTACCCAGACACACATGACCAGCCCGGCGACCTGCACATGAAATCTGCACCAGCCAGCGCCCGCGTACGTGGCTTCAGCCTGGTCGAGGTCATGGTGGCAGTCGTCGTGATCTGCGTGGGTCTTTTGGGGATCGCCAAACTGCAGGCGTTGTCGCTGTCCAACGCGACTACCTCGCGCCAGCGCTCGTTGGCGGCGATCGAGGCGGCCGGCCTGGCATCGGCAATGCACTCCAACCGCGACTACTGGTCAAGCACGGCTCCCGCGAGTGTCACCTGGACCGGAGGTCCCATTGCATCCACCGATGCGGCGCTGCAGGCGCAAGCCGACGCGGACCAGACGGCGCTCAACGCCTGCGTCGGAACAATCGGCAGTGGCGCGGTGTGCACACCGGTGCAGCTCGCCGCCTATGACCTTGCCAGGTGGACCGCTTCCATCGCCCTCCTGCTGCCGAATCCAAACACTACGATTGCGTGCCCAAACATCGCCGGCCTGAATCTGCCCGCCAGCTGCACCATCCAGATCACCTGGAGCGAGAAGGCGGTGGGAATTACCCAGCAGGAAGCCACGGCCGCCGGCGGCGCCCAGTTCGAGAACCCAACCTACCTGTTGTACGTGGAACCATGAGCGCCTTGAACATTGCAGCGGTCCGCCGCCACGCGCGCCCCGAGCGCGGCTTCACCCTGGTCGAGCTGATGGTGGCGCTCGCTATCGCGGTGTTCCTGCTCGCGGGTCTGTTCAGCATCGTGCAGAACCTGCGCAACACGTATACCAATCAGCAGGCGCTCGCGCTGTTACAGGACCAGCAGCGCTTCGCCATGACCGTCATTACTGATGTTATCCAGGCGGCCGGCTACTTCCCCAACGCTACCAGCTACACCGACGCCACTTCTCTGACCGCCTCCGCGCCCTTTGGGCAGGGGCAAGCGTTCGCCGGCACTCATGTCGCCGGTGGCACCGACACCCTGGGGGTGCGCTACCGGACCGCCATTAACGACGGCGTGATCCTCTGTGACGGCAGCACCAACACCACCGTGGCGCCGGACAACCTGTACGCCAACCAATTCACGGTAGTACCGCCGGTCGGGAACGTGCCGGGGCAACTGTTCTGTCAGCTGAACAACAATGCTCCGGTGGCGCTCGTGAGCGGCATACAGAGCATGACCATCTACTACGGCGTTAAGCGCGATGCCGCGACCGATGACTACAACGTCGACACCTACCTGACCGCGGACCAGATGGACCCCGCCGGACCGCTCGGATCGGACTGGGCCAACGTCAGCTCGGTGAGAGTGGTGCTGGTTTTCGTCAACCCGCTGTACCCACAGCCGGGACAGCAGCTGAAACAATTCATTACCTTTGAGCGTGTGGTCGAGGTGATGGGACGCGCGGGAGTGCATACGTGAGCGCGCACCCCTCCCCCGCCGTGACCCAGCGCGGCATGGCGCTCATCTCCAGCCTGCTGCTGCTGCTCATCATCACCATTCTCGCCCTGAGCATGTTCCGCAGCTTTGGCACCCAGGAAAAGATCGCCGGTAACCTGCGCGAAAAGGAACGTGCGTTGCATGCCGCGGAAAGCGCCCAGCAGTATGGCGAGTGGTGGCTGCTGCAGGCCAACAACACCGCCAGCGGCGGGGTCACCTGCCCGAATGCCGCGCCGCTCAGCGCCAATGCCGGTGAGGGTCAGATTTGCGGCACCGCTGCTTCGATGTCTTTGGAGAACCTGTTCGGGTTTGCGGGTGTGACGTCGCCGCTGCCGTGGGCAATCCAGTACACCACCTACCTGCCCCCTGGCATGAGCGTGACGGCCGGTACCAACGGCGCCAACGGCGACCCGCCTTATGCCGCTGTACCGGGCTTTTACATCGCAGACCTGGGTGGCGCGGCGGACGGTAAAGGCGAGGCCTACCAGATTGATGCCTACGGCTTTGGGGGCGCGACCGCCACCGTCGCCGTGGTCGAGAGTACTTACGAGGTCACGCAGGGCGTGACATGCAGGAGTTGTCCGTGATGAAACTTAAAACCCTTGTCGCAATGCTCGCAGTCCTTGGGGCCGCAGCCACACCGTTTGCCGCCCAGGCGCAAACGACTGTCAGCGAAGACTTCACCGGCAAGACCACGAGCAACAGCTGGTGGTTCTTCAACGGCGCGTGCCTGACCGCGAGCAGCCTTTCCGGCTCAGAGCCCACGGGCTCTTCGGCCGGTCAGATCCCCGGCTGCACAACCATTGCCGCGAGCTACTACAACAAGACGGCGGGCGAAGTTCTGGTCGGTGGCTTTAACGGCACCTTTCCGGACCCGGCCGGCAACGGCGCGCTGCGCTTCACGAACGGACATCCCTACGGTTATAGCGAGAACGGCGCCGTCATCTTCGCGACACCCTTCCCCAGCGGCCAGGGCGTCGCCGTGACCTTCAAGACGGTGACCTATCTGGGTGACTCCGGGGGTGGCGGCGGCGATGGCGCGGACGGCTTAAGTTTCTACCTGATGGATGCCAGCAAGCTGAACACCGCCATTATCACCGGCACCGGCACCGGGGACGGCAATGGTATCGGCTCCTGGGGCGGCAGCCTGGCTTATACCTGCTCGAACTCCAACAATCCCTTCAACGGCCTGATCGGCGGTTACCTGGGCCTCGGGATCGACGAGTATGGCAACTTTCTGAACGGCACGACCAACACCCTCGGGGAGAGCGGCACTTCGGCCACGGGTGACAACACCGCCAGCGGCGGCGGCTATCAGCCTGGCCGCATCGGCTTGCGCGGCGCCGGCAACATCGCGTGGCTCACGCTCAACGGCGCCTATGGCAGCAACCCGAACAATTCAGCCAAGCCCTACTATCCGGCGTCGCTGAGCTCATCGTGTGCCATCGCCGGGGGCAGCTATAACGCCGGCAGCGGCGCCTGCGTGAGTTGCAGCAGTGGCACCTATAACGCCGGCGCCAACGCCTGCCTGAGTTGCGCCAGCGGCACGTTGAGCGGCACGCAGTGCGTGGATATTTGCCCCAACAACTACAATTACAACGCCGGCAGCGGCATGTGCACCAGAAACGGGCGTCCGAACCAAACTCCGACCTCACAGCCAGCAGCGTCCACCGGTGCGAGCTCCGGCAACACCGACTCGTTCTACTCCGTGCAGAACACCTGCAGAAATGGAACTCTGTACAACTACAGCAGCGTCAACAACCCGACGAGTGCCGGCACTACGACTCTCACCAACCCCGTGAACACGGGCCTGGCATCCGCGAACATAGCGCCGATCCTTGATTACGCAGCACTCCCGGGCGGCTACACGGTGCTCCCCACGGCCAACCCGATCGCCGCCGAAGGTGCCGCCACCCGCGGTAAGGCGGTACCGATCTTCTATAATCTGAAAATCTCGCAGAACGGCCTGCTGAGTCTTTCCTACAGTTACAACGGCGGCGCCTACCAGTCAGTCATCACCAAGGCGAACATCACGACCGCAAACGGACCGTTGCCGGCCAACCTGCTGTTCGGCTTCGCCGGCTCCACAGGTGGCAGTTCGAACATCCACGAGATCCTGTGCTTCAAGGCCGTGCCGGCCACTTCCGCCTCCGCCTCAGCCGGTGCCAGTGAGAAGCAGTCCGCCAAGCTCGAGACCGGCGCGCAGGCGTACTTCGCCTACTACAACCCGAGCAACGGCTGGACGGGTCGAGTGACCGCGAGCGGTCTTGGATTCGATACGTACGGCAACGTCATCGTCGCGGCGACGCCAAACTGGGATGCCTCCTGCGACCTGACCGGTGTGCCGACCGGCACCACCTGCAGCACGACCCTCGCGGCGGGTCCGATCACCGCTCAGGCGCCGACCAGCCGTGTGATGCTGTCGTGGAACGGCAGCGCGGGCATCCCGTTCGAATGGAACAGCCTGACCGCGGCTCAGCAGACCATCCTGGATGCCGGTGATGTGACCACCACCGCCTGTAACTCGACCACCGCCTACGCGACCAACGAGCGCCTCAACTTCCTGCGCGGCGACCGCAGCTGCGAGATCAACGCCGCCAGCATCGGTTTGTTCCGCAAGCGCACCAGCGTCCTCGCGGACGTCATTGACTCGAGCCCCACCTGGGTGGGGCCGCCCGTCGAGTCCTATAGCTCGGTGTGGACCGACCGGGCGTACCCGACGGCCATCCCGGCGGAAAACGCCACCACCGCTCAGACCTACGCGACGTACACCACCGCGAACCAGGCGCGTCTGAATGTCGTATACGTTGGCTCCAACGATGGTCTGCTGCATGGCTTCCGCAGCGGCTACTTCAGCTCCCCCAACAACTTCGTTTCCATCGGCAACGACGGTCAGGAGGTGCTGGCTTACATGCCGGCCGCCGTTCTGAATACGGTCCATTCCGCGACGGCGAATGTCGACTACTCGAACGCCCAATATGGACATAACTTCTTCGTCGACGCGACCCCCGGCACGGGCGACGTGTTCTACGGCGGCGCGTGGCACACGTGGCTCGTCGGCGGCCTGGGGGCCGGCGGCGCTGCCTTGTATGCGCTCGACGTCAGCAACCCGACGCCCACCAACTACGTCGAAGGCAATGCTGCAAACCTCGTCATCGGCGAGTGGACGCCTGCGACCCTCACCTGCGCCATCGCACCGACGGCCTGCGGCACCAATCTCGGCAACACCTATGGCACCCCGCAGATCCGCCGCCTGCACGACGGCAAGTGGGCGGTGATTTTCGGCAACGGCCTCGGCAGCGCCTCGGGTGATGCCGGCATCTACATCATGACCCTCGACCCAAACACCGCCGCCCGGAACTTCTACTACCTGAGCACGCACACCGGCAGTGCGGTGAGCCCCAATGGCATTTCCTTCGCGAGCCCGGTCGACCTCGATGGTGACCATATAACCGACTACGTGTATGCGGGCGATCTGCAGGGCAATGTCTGGCGCTTTGACCTCACGAGCAACCTGGAGGCGAACTGGGTGGTGAGCCCGGGACCGCTGTTCAAGACCCCGGCCGGCCAGCCCATCACGACCGCGATCGTCGCCGCCTCCGGGTCACCCAGCCCGGGAATGCAGCAGTTCCTGATGATCCTGTTCGGCACCGGCCAGAAGGTCCCGCTCACGAATACCACTGCTGCGACCTACGCGGCGGCCCCACAGAGCCTGTACGGGGTATGGGACTGGAACATGAGCGCGTGGAACACCCTCGAACCGGCCGCCTCGTACGCGAGCCTCGCCCCGGCGGCCACCGGGCTGGCGACCACCAACCACTCCGTGGCGACGGCGAACCTGCAGTCGCAGACCGTGACGGTGAACGCCACGACGTTCAACCGCGACATCGCGACCAACGCCACCATCTGCTGGGCTGGTCAGACCTCGTGCGCGGGCAGCGCCGCGCAGTTCGGCTGGACTCTGACTCTACCTGGCACCCAGGAGCAGATCATTTTCAACCCGGAAATGGTGGCGCAGGCGCTCACGGTTAACTCGATCGTACCGGCGGCCACCAACCCCACCTCGTGCGCGAGCCCGCTCGACACCGGGTTCACGTACCTGCTCTCGGCCATGAGCGGCGGTGCGTTCAACCAGGTGTTTCTGCCCCCGAGCGAGGCGGCGAACCCCAACGTCAACACCAATCCAGCGTACCTGGATCAGTACGCCATCGGCATGCAGACCAACGCAACCGGCGGCTCCTTCATCACCAGCAACAACGGCGGTACCGAGTTCCTCGTGTTCGAGACCAACTCGGCCGGGGGCAGTGGCGTGGTGGGTGCGAACCTGCCGCCGAACACCACCGGTCGGCGCCTGGGCTGGATCGAACGGCGGTAAATGGCCATGTGGAAAAACACTATGAAATTGTCAGCTGCGCAGCGGTCATCGCGAGGCTTCACGCTGGTCGAACTCATGGTCGTCGTGGTCATCGCCAGCATTCTCTTAATGGTGGCGATCCCGTCGTACCAGTCCTATGTCCGCCAGTCGCGCCGCACGGAAGCCAAGACCGCGGTGCTGGACCTCGCCGGGCGCGAGGAGCGCTACTTCAGCACCAATGGCGCGAATTACTCGGCGGTCGCCACCAACATGGGTTACACCGCTTTCGGCGTCCCCATTGGCAGCGGCTACTACAAGCTGGCCGTCTCCGTACCCGCGACCACGCCTAATGCACCGGCTACCCCTTCGTATTCGATCACCGCCACACCGGTCGCAGGTCAGAGCCAGGTCAATGACGCCCAGTGCACCTCCTTTTCCGTGGATTCCTCGGGGGCGCAGTTCTCCACCGGAACCGCAACAGCTCAGTACTGCTGGGGCAACTAGCCGTCCTCGCTACGATTTCCAATTTTATCATTTAGATACAGACACCTGTTAATGTAGCACTGGAGGGTCCTCATCCTGCCGAGCGGGTAGGCTGAGCAGCTCTGGCGCAAGCGCCACCGTCAAGATCCGCTTGAGCGGTGCACTCTCCATCCCCGTCGGCAGGCCTCTCGCCGGCATATTTTTTCCCTCGATTTTGAGCTATATTTCACTCGTAGCCGTCTGAGTGCGCTTGGATTCTGGGGATCTAAAACAAGAACTAGCCGACGCAGTACCGCGCTTGGGCTCAATCCGGTCGAACCACCGCGGACGCGTGCCATCGAGGTAGTGATGAGCACCACATGGGAACAGCTTGAGAGCGCAGTGCTGACACTGGCGCGCTCCGGCACCATCAAGGACCGTCTCGCCGACGCCTTCCGCAATCACCTCGCGCACTTAAGCGCAGATGCCTTGCCTGAGGCACTGCGCGCTGACTTCCAGGCCTGTCACGATGCCTTGACGCGCGAGCGGCCACTGCGCGGGGAGGATGCCGTGCGCGCCACGGTGCGCAAGATGTCGAACGAAGAGGCTGACGCGGTTGCGTTCCGCGTGGTGCGCCTGTTCGGGGCCATGACCCGCGAGCCGCAGCACGAAGTACTGCCTGCGGTGCACGCCATGCCTGCGATGCCCGAGATGCCTGCGATGCCTGCCGTAGCCGTTGACCCCGAAGTCATGAGCACCGTTAACGGCGCGCACAACGGCATGCTCAATCGGGCGATCCCTTTGAACGGCGCGTTAAAGGGCGGACGCAAAGCTCCGAAGAAGGTTCCGCAGATTATTTCGCTGTACGCGGCGGAAGCCTGAAAGCCGTCAGTCGAGTTTGAACTCGATCGTGTCCCAGCGCGTCGTCTCCTCGTGACGCGCCTGGCGGCGAACGGCGTCCACCAGCGCCCGTTCATCCCACTCCACCACCTCGTCGGCGAGATCCAGGATTGCCTTTGGCACGTCCTTGCGCGCCCCGAAGGGTTTGATCAGTACCACCGGCTTGTGGCTGGCCTGTGAGTACAGCAGCTGGAACGTCAGCAGTTCAGGCTGCGTATCGAAAAGACTCGAGAGCCCGATGATCACCTCGACCGGGGCGATCTGCTTGCGCAGATCCTCACGCTGCGCTTCCTTGTCGCCTGCGGGGCGTTTATCCGGGGTGCTGTAGTTGCGGTAGAAAAAATTGCGGGCGCTCTCCAGGTACTCGAAGACGCGCAGGTAGTCGTCGGCTGCTTCCCAGGAATGGGTGATGAACAGGCGTATGGGATTGGCTTGCGACACTTCGGTCGGGAAGTCTCGCACAAGCCCGCGGGCGGGGAAACTCGCCGCTTAAGCTCGCGGCCGGCCGCCCCTCTTACGCGCGGTTGCGGTGCCGCACGTATAGAATGTGAAGCCACCCCCGTGCGCCGCGAGGTTCTGGTCCCAAAGTGCGCCTGCTCGTTTACAACATCCGCTATGCGACCGGAACCGGGCCGGCGTTTCACCTGCCGTTGCCGGGCGCCGGCTACCTGCGCAGCAATCGCAAGATCCTGAGCAGCATCACCGAGTTTGTCCGTGCCGAGAAACCGGATGTCGTGGGTCTCATCGAGGTGGATAGCGGCTCGATCCGCACCGGCATGCTGAACCAGGCGGAGCACATGGCCGGCGAGCTCGGCCACTACTCCACCTATCAGTGCAAATACGGTGCGGGTTCGCTGAATCACCTCATGCCCATCGTGCGCAAGCAGGGCAACGCGTTCCTGTCGGCGCCCAATGTACACGGCGAACGGTTCCACTACTTCGACACCGGCATCAAGCGCCTCATCATCGAGCTCGAGCTCTCGGAGGTGTGCGTGTTCCTGGTGCACCTGTCGCTGAAGTTCCGTCAGCGGCAGTACCAGCTGCGTTCGCTCCATGACCTGATCGTGCAATCCGCGAAGCCGGTCATCGTTGCTGGTGACTTCAATACCTTCTGGGGCACGCATGAGATCTACCTTTTCATGCGCGCGGCGGGTCTGCGCAGCGCCAATACCGCGGGGCTCCCCTCTTTTCCCGCGCGCGTGCCGCGCATCGAGCTGGACTTCATCCTGGTCAGTGAAGGCATCGAGGTCACGGATTTTCGTGTGCCGGACGTGCGTTTCTCCGATCACCGCCCGCTGGTGTGCGACTTCCGCGTCGACGCTGGCGCGCGCGCCGCTTCCGCGGCCTGAGCTTTTTTTAAAACGGGTGCGTGCACATGACTGACGAGGCTCCCGGCTCCTGGAAAACCGCACGTGATGCGGATGGCATCGCCTGGCTGACATTCGATAAGCCCGGCACGTCCGCGAACGTGCTCTCCGCCGGTGTGCTCATGGAACTGGACGCGGTGCTCGCGGGGCTGGAGAAGGACCTGCCGCGCGGCGTGATCGTGATCTCCGCCAAGAAAAGCGGCTTCGTGGCGGGAGCCGACATCAAGGAGTTCACGGGCGTTGCCAATGAGGCGAGCGGCTACCAGCTCATCCGGCCCGGTCAGCAGGTGTTCGAGCGTCTGGAGGCCCTGCGCTGTCCGAGTGTTGCGGCCATTCACGGCTTTGCGCTCGGCGGCGGGCTGGAGTTGGCGCTCGCCTGCCACTATCGGGTGGGCGTTGCGGATGAGCGCCTGTCGCTGGGGTTGCCGGAAGTGATGCTGGGGATTCATCCCGGATTCGGCGGCACGGTGCGCAGCGTGCGCCTGAGCGGCGTGCGTGCGGCGATGCAGCTGATGCTCACGGGCAAGCCGGTGCGGGGCGAGAAGGCGCTGCAGATTGGCCTCCTCGACCGGCTGGTCCCGGAAGCGCAGCTGCGGGCCGCGGCCCGCGAGCTCGTACTCACACCCCCAGCGCGGCGCCGCGCGCCTTTAGGCGAGCGTCTGCTGAGCACGGCCCCAGTGCGCCCCTTCGTGCGCGGTTCGCTCATCGCCCAGGTTGCCCGGCGTGCCCCACGTGCACACTACCCGGCGCCCTACGCCATCATTGACCTGTGGTCGCGCTTTGGCGCCCACGGTGCGCAGGCGTTCGATGCCGAAGCGCACTCGATCGCGCACCTGTTCACGACCGAGACTTCGCGCAACCTGGTGCGCGTCTTTTTGCTGCAGGACCGCCTGAAAGCCGGCGGCGGCAAGAGCGCCGCGGATGTGAAGCACGTGCACGTGGTGGGTGCGGGTGTCATGGGCGGCGATATCGCCGCCTGGTCGGCGCTGCGCGGCTTCACCGTCACGCTGCAGGATCGCGCCCTCGAGTTCATACAGCCGGCGCTCACGCGGGCGGCGGCACTGTTTGACAGGCGCGCGCGCGAGCCGGCGAAGAATGCCGCGGCCCGCGCCCGGCTTAGCGCCGATGTTGAAGGCGCCGGTGTCGCCGGCGCGGACATCGTGATCGAGGCGATCTACGAGAACCTTGAAGCCAAGCAGGAACTGTATGCGCGGCTCGAGGCGCGCATGAAGCCCGGCGCACTGCTCGCGACCAATACCTCCAGCATCATGCTCGAACCGCTGGCGGCAAAGCTCAGCCGTCCGGGGCGCCTCGTCGGCCTGCATTTCTTCAATCCGGTGGCACAGATGCCGCTGATTGAAATCGTGCACGCCGCCAATACAGATCCGGCCGCCGTGCAGACCGCTACGGGATTTGCACGCCGCATCGACAAGTTGCCGCTGGCGTGCCGCAGTGCGCCCGGCTTCATGGTGAACCGCGTGCTGACGCCCTACATGAACGAGGCGATGCTGATCGCGCAGGAGGGCACGCCCCTTGAAGTCATAGACAAAGCGGTGACGGATTTCGGCATGCCGGTTGGACCGATTGAACTCGTGGACGTCGTCGGCCTGGACGTCGCCGCGCACGTGGGCGAGATCATCGCCGCCGAGCTGGGCCGGCCGGTCACCGCAATTGCCCGTCTCAATGAGCTCTTGGCTGCCAGGAAACTCGGCCGCAAGAGCGGTGAGGGCTTCTATGTCTGGCGGGACGGCAAGGCCGTGAAGGCACCGGCCGGCGCGGCGCCGCCCTCTGCTGATCTCAGCGACCGCCTGCTGCTGGTGCTGGTGAATGAATGCGTCGCGTGTCTGCGCGAGGGCGTCGTGGAGGATCCCGATCTGGTCGATGCCGCGCTGCTGTTTGGCGCCGGCTTTCCGCCGTTTCGTGGCGGTCCCCTCAGCTACGCGCGGGCGCGCGGCATGCAGGCCGTGGTTGCGCGACTGCAGGAACTCGCAACGCGATACGGCGCACGGTTCCAGCCGGATGCGGGCTGGCAAGCGCTTACCGGCCGCAAGGCAGCGTGAACCGCATCCCGGGAGCACACGGGCCCCTGTGCTACCATCGAGTTGTACGCACTGCAGCACACGCTGTACGCGATGTGAACCAGTTCCTATTTCGGCGGCTTGATGAACCCGACGCAACAGCAAGCAACATCCGACGAGCCGCAGGCAGCCTCTGTGCAATTGCTGCGGATGTTCGCGCCGCTCGATTCCATGAAGCGCGAGAATCTCACCGCGCTGGTGCGCAAGGTGAGCGTACGCACACTCTCGGCCGGTCGCGCGCTGTTTTCGCAGGGCGACAAAGACAAGCGCACGCTGTGGCTGGTAAGCGGCGCCCTGGAAGTGAACGAGAACGACCGCAACGTAACGGTACTGCGCGCCGGCACGCCCGAAGCGAAGAACGCGCTGGATCCGCACACTCCACGCCGGCTGACCATGCGCGCGGTCGGTGACGTCAGCTATCTCGCCATCGACTCGGATCTGCTGGATGTCATGATCACCTGGGATCAGACCGGCAGTTACGAAGTCGAAGAGTTGCAGGCGCAACTGCAGAACGCCGGGTCTGAGGACTGGATGACCACGCTGCTGCAGACCAATGCCTTCCACCGCATCCCGCCCGCCAACATCCAGGCGATCTTCCAGCGCCTGCAGCGCTTCCCATGCCACGCCGGCGAGGTGGTGATCAAGCAGGGCGAGGAAGGCGACTATTTCTACATCATCGTGCAGGGTAAGTGCACGGTGACGCGCGAGACGCCCATGAGCCGCGAGGGCATCAAGCTCGCGGAACTGGGCGTCGGTGACACCTTCGGCGAGGAGGCGCTGATCGCGGAATCCAAGCGCAACGCAACGGTGACCATGCTCACCGACGGGGTGCTGATGCGGCTCAACAAGCAGGATTTCCGCGAGCTCATGAATGAGCCGCTGCTGCAGTGGGTGACGCCCGAGCGGGCCACCGAGATCGCCGCCGGCGGCGGGCGCTGGCTTGACGTGCGGCTGCCGAGCGAGTTCCAGAACCTGGCGGTCGACGGGGCACTCAACGTGCCGCTGTATCTCATCCGGCTGAAGCTCTCGACGCTCGATCGCAACAAGCCCTACGTCGTCTACTGCGATACCGGCCGGCGCAGTTCCGCGGCGGCCTACATCCTGGTGGAGCGCGGCTTCGATGCCTACGTGCTCAAGGGCGGTGTCAGCAGCGGTGCTCTGCCGCTCACGCGCAACGGGGCCGCGGAAAAACCCTGAAGCCGATCGGCTGCGCCGCCTTCGCAGGCGGCGAACCTCACATGGTATGAGTGGGTTTGTCGCCCGAGAGCGCACCGGCGAGGTACGTCTCGATTCGTTTTTGCGTCTGGCCGCGGTCCTGCTCGCTGAACTGCACGCCGATGCCAGCGGTACGCTTACCCTGGTTGCCCTGCGCGCCCTTGGGCGTCACCCAGATCACGCGTCCCGCGACGGGAAGCTTCTCGTCCTCGCCCATGAGGTTCAGCAGCATGAACACCTCATCCCCGAGGCGGTAGTTACTGTTGGTGGGAATGAACAGGCCGCCGTTCTTCACGAACGGCATGTAAGCCAGATACAAGGCGCTCTTGTCCTTGATGGTCAAGGTCAGAAGACCTGGTTTGTTCGCACCCGTTCGCAAATTCCTGTCTCCACCCGCACTTGCCGGCCGCGCATTCATCCTTGAGCCTCGCGGGCCCCCGCCCGAGCAGGCGTCAAGCGTCTGAAAAGAACCTCCAGCGCCAATCCCCGGTTGAGTGATGCGTCAAGCGTTGCACGCATTTCCCGCACGCCGTCCATCAGCCCAAAGAGCTCCCGTATATTCAAGGACATACCGCCCGCTGACAAGTAGGGGGCGCTCCGCACTTCCGTTAAAAAGCTTCCGTCCGCCTGCGCGCGCCGGATGCGTTCTGTGAGCCAATTCTCAAAGCACACCAGGCGCAGCGGCAACTGCGCGCGCGCCCAGCGCTCGGCCGTTGACACCGGATCCGCGTCACCGCGAGCCAGCGCATCCAAAGTCTGACGGCTGTCAGCTCCGATTTCCGCAAGCTCGGCGGGCTCGCCCTGCACGAGCAGCATCGGCGCCTCCCCCAGCGCGTCGAGGGCGGCATTCCAGTCGCCCTCGCCCTTCGCCGCCCTCAGCCATGCCAGGCTCTCGGCACGCAGCGGTGCGCGCACGCGCAGCCTTTGGCAGCGGCTGAGGATGGTCGGTGGCAGGCGCGAGGGCTGGGTCACGACCAGCACCAGCAGTGTAGCCCCAGGGGGCTCTTCCAGGGTCTTTAGCAGTGCGTTCGCCGCAAAGCGATTGAGCGCGTCCGCCGGCGTGATAATGCCAACCTTGTATCCACCGCCGTGGCTCTTGAGGGAGAGTTCCTGGGAGAGACTGCGCACCTGGTCGATGCGAATCTCGCGCGACTCCTCCTCCAGACCGAGCCACATCAGGTCAGGGTGCGCTCGCGCCGCAATCCGCCGGCACGACAGGCAGCGGCCACACGGCGGCTGGGACTCCTGGCACAGCACCAGCTGCGCGACCCACACCGCGAGCCATTCGCCGCCGGCGCCGGGAGCTTCGTGAATGAGGAGCGCATGCGGCAGGCGTCCGGCCTTCAGGGCCTGCGCGAGCGTTGCGGTCTGCTCCGCAGTCCAGGGTGGAACCGGTACCAGGTCGGTAGCGCTCATGCGGTGACTTCCTGGCTGAGCAGCCCCTTAAGGGCGCTGCCGATGGCGCGCTCCACATCCGCGAGCGGCGCGGCGGCATCGAGCACGCGGAACCGCCGCGGCTCGGCGCGTGCGCGCGCGAGGTAACCCGCCCGGACCTTCTCAAAAAAAGCCACGGTCTCGGCCTCGAAACGATCAGCCCCCGACCCCGACCGTGCGCGCGCGCGCGCAAGACCGGTCGCGGCCGGCAGGTCAAAGAGCAGCGTGCAGTCCGGTTCGAGGCCGCCATGTACCGCCGCGGCCAGGGTGCCGAGCAGTCCCGCATCGACGCCGCGGCCGCTCCCCTGGTACGCCCAGGTGGCGTCCGTAAAGCGGTCGCAGACCACCCATTCGCCGCGGGTGAGCGCTGGCAGGATGACGCTCTGCACGTGCAGCGCGCGCGCCGCAAACATCAGCAGTGTCTCGGTTACCGGTGACAGCGTCTCCGTACCGCGCTCGAGCACGATCTGCCGTACGCGTTCGGCGAGCGGCGTGCCGCCCGGCTCGCGCGTCAGGCGCACCACGACGGCGCGCTCCTGCAGCCACGCGCACACGAACTTCGTGGCGGTGGACTTGCCGGCACCCTCGATGCCCTCGAGGGTAATGAATTTCCCGCGTGTCATGGCTGCGCCGCGCCGTGCGACGCGGCGGCGGGTGTGGGGTGCGGCGGGTGGCGCAGCCGCGCGAGGTACGTCTGCACCGCGGCATTATGCTCCTCCAGTGTGCTGGAGAAATGATGCGCCCCGTCGCCCAGTCCGCTCGCCACGAAGTACAGCGCGTCGGTTGCCGCCGGATGCATGGCCGCTATCACGGACTCGCGCCCCGGCAGGGCAATGGGAGTGGGCGGCAGGCCCTCGCGCGTGTAGGTGTTGTATGAGGTGTCGGCGGTGAGATCACGGCTGTGGATGGAGCCGTCGTACTTGTCACCCAGGCCGTAGATCACGGTCGGATCGGACTGCAGCCGCATGCCCTTGCGCAGGCGGTTGACGAATACCCCGGCGATCATCGCGCGCTCGCTCTTGAGCGCCGCCTCCTTCTCCACCATGGAGGCGAGGATCAGCCCCTGGTATGGCGTGTCGAAGGGCAGATCCGCCGCGCGCGCGGCCCACGCCGCGGCGAGCGTGCGTTGCATGCCCTCGTACGCCAGTCCCAGGATGGCCACATCGGTGGTGTTGGCAGCGAACCGATAGGTGTCGGGAAAGAACTCGCCTTCGGCTTTTTCACCCGGATGCCCGAGTGCGCTCATGATCTGGGCGGGTGATCTGCCCTTGAGCGTATGGGTGACGTGCGGGTGCTGGTCGAGCGCTTCGAGGAACTCCGCGAAGGTCGCCCCTTCAATCACCGTGATCTCATCGAGGACGACCTTGCCCTCTTCGAACAGCGCGATGATCTGCTCGGGGCTGGCATGCGGTGGGATTTCGTAGACGCCCGCCTGCATGCGTGGGTGAGCGCCCCGCAGCCGCAGATACCACACCACCGCGCGCCAGCTGCGAAGTGCGCCCGTCCCCTCGAGCCGGCTGAGCACCCCGCGCACGGTCGCACCCGGGACGACTTCGACGCGAGTGAGGGTGGTGGCGGGACCCGGGGCCTGAAACTCCCGCTGCAGCCAGAAATAGCCGCCAACGGCCGCGAGCCCGAGCAGGAGCAGCACCGCGAACGCGGGGAGAACGCGGCCCGCGTTCTTCAACCGGAACTTCCGGCCAGGAGGAGCGCGAGCTCGTCCTGCAGGCGACGGGTCACCGGACCTGGAACAAACGGCCGGTCATCCAGTTCCCGCACGGGATGTATCCCGATCAGTGCGTTGGTCAGAAAGAGCTCCTCCGCGTGGGCCACGTCCGCCGCCTGCAAGCTGCATTCTTCAACCCCGATGCCCGCCGTGCCGGCCGCGTGCAGCACCGTACGGCGCATGACCCCGGCGACCCCGCAGCGGTCGAGGCGCGGGGTCTGCAGCCTCAAATTTCGCACCAGGAACACATTCGTCATGGTGCCCGAAACCAGCGCCCCGGCGCTGCTGTACATGAGCGCCTCGCTAATCGAGGGATCCGTCCACTCGCGCCGCGCCAGCACCTGCTCCAGGCGATTGCAGTGCTTGAGGCCGGCGAGCGCCGGATTCTCGCCCAGGCAGGTCGTGGCCGTGCGCACCCGAACTCCGTGAGTTGCGAGTTGCGGATTTTCCAGCGGCCAGGGATAGCGCAGTGTGACGCGGGTCGCCGTCCCGGTGCCCGTCAGCGCGTAACCGCGCGCGGCAGCGGCGCCCCGGGTCACGAGGACCTTGATCACAGCGCGCGGCACTGGCGAGGCAAGCTCGGCGATCTCGCGACCGATGTCGCGCGTGTCTGCGAGTGCGATGCCGAGTCGCCGGCAGCCCTCGCTGAGGCGTTCCAGGTGCAGCGGCAGAAGTCGCGCCTGCCCGCCGGTGCACGCGATGGTCTCGAAAAGACCATCGCCGTAGTGCAGGCCGCGATCCAGAGCCGACACCTGCGTGATCGCCCGTCCGTTCACCCTGATCACCGTGCTGCCATCCGGCGTCTGCATCTACATCACTCCCAGGGCTGCCAGCAGACCGCGCGCCTTGGCGCGCGTTTCTTCGAGCTCGCGCTGCGGATCGGAGTCGGCGACGATGCCCGCGCCGGCGCGAAAGCTTAAGTGCTGCCCGCTTAAGGTCATGGTGCGGATGAGGATGTTCAGATCCAGATCACCGGCGCGCGTGAGGTAACCGAGCGAGCCGGTGTAGGCGCCGCGCCCGGCCCCTTCGAGTTCGGCGATGATCTGCATGCAGCGAAACTTCGGGCAGCCGGTAATGGTCCCGCCCGGGAATACCGCGCGCAGCGCGCCGATGGGCGTGACGTCCTCGCGCAGTACGCCGCTGACGTTGGATACGATGTGGTGCACGTGGGTGTAGGACTCGATGGTCATGAGCTCATCGACGCGCACCGTGCCGGCCTCGCACAACCTTCCGAGGTCGTTGCGTTCCAGGTCTACCAGCATGATGTGCTCGGCACGCTCCTTGGGGTGCATCACCAGCGCCGGGATCTCCGCCGCATCTCCTCCGGGAAGTCCGCTGCGCGGACGGGTACCGGCGATGGGGCGCGTGTCGATGCGCCGTCCGCTCACCCGCACGAGCCGCTCTGGCGAGGAACTGAGGATCGCAACACCCTCCCGCTGCGCCAGCGCAGCGAAGGGTGCCGGGTTGGCCGTGCACAGCCGCTCGTACAACTGCGCGGCGCGCGCGTCACGGATCGCGACCTCCCACGGCCGCGACAGGTTCGCCTGGTAAATGTCACCCGCGCGAATGTATTCCTTGGCGCGGCGCACGCGCTCGAGATACGCCTGCGGGTCCTCTTCGCGCACCGCTCCTAAGAGCGATCCACCGCTGTTGCGCGTAGCGACCGCAATGGACCCCGTCTCCTCGCGGGCCGCTGCGGTTGCATCGGCCAGCAACTCCTCGAGGGCATCCGCCGCCCCCTGCTCTGCAACCGCGAACGCGCGTCCGCTCGGGAAGTCGTAAACCAACGCCGCCTGCGTGCGCACCGCGAAAGCCACCCACGGGAGCGGTGTGCGCGGCAGCTCAAGTCGGGGTTCGATTTCCCCCGCGAGCTCATAAGCAAGGTACAGCGCCCAGGCGCCTGCGAAGCGCAGCGCGCCGTACCCGTCAGCCGGGGTTGCCGTCGTGTCGCGCCCCGTGGCGGGTGCGCGTTCGGCGAGCCACCAGTTATCCAGTGCCGTAAGAAAGGAAGTCCCGTGCGCCGTGAACCCGTCCGCCTGCAGACGCCCGTCGCTGTGCAGGACCAGCGCGGCGCGCGGCGCGGCAAACAGCACGCTGTGTGTGCCAAGGGAGCCGGTCGCGGCGCTGTCGAGCAGCAGCGGGTAGCGTTCGGGTGCGCGCGAGGCGAGCTGCCGCAGGAGCGCCGGTGGTGCGTCGAGCTCGCGGACGAGGGGTGCGCGCGTGGCGGTAAGCCTGCTTTAGAAACGAGCTAAGCGCTGAAGCGACGGAAAATCAGCGACCCGTTGGTGCCGCCGAAGCCGAAGGAGTTCGAGAGCGTCACGTCGATCTTCATACGACGCGCGGTGTTCGGTACGTAATCGAGGTCGCACTCCGGATCCGGCGTGCGGTAGTTGATGGTCGGCGGCGCCACACCGTCGCGGATCGCGAGCACCGAGAAGATCGCCTCAATAACCCCGGCGGCGCCCAGCAGATGTCCGGTCATCGACTTGGTGGAACTCACCGCGACGCGCTTAGCGTGGTCCCCGAAGGCGCGCTTCATGGCCACCGTCTCGGCCTTGTCGCCCAGCGGCGTCGAGGTCGCGTGGGCATTGATGTACTGCACGTCGCTCGGGTTCAGGCTCGCGTCCCTGAGCGCATTCACCATGGCGAGCCGCGCGCCCTCGCCGTCTTCGGGTGGCGCGGTGATGTGGTACGCATCCCCGCTCATGCCAAAACCCACCAGCTCGGCGTGGATGCGCGCGCCGCGCGCGCGGGCGTGTTCAAGTTCCTCGAGCACCATGGCGCCGCCGCCATCGCTCAGCACGAACCCATCGCGGTCCTTGTCCCAGGGGCGACTCGCCTCGGTGGGCGCATCGTTGCGCGTGGACAGGGCCTTCGCCTGCCCAAAGCTACCCAACCCACAACGCGTGGTGGCCATCTCGCCGCCGCCGGCGATGATCACATCCGCATCTCCGTACTGGATGGTGCGCATCCCGAGTCCGATGGCATGCGTTGAGGTCGTGCAGGCCGTGACTACCCCTAAGTTCGGGCCCTTCAGTCCGTAACGGATCGAGAGGTGCCCGGCGATCATGTTGATAATGGTCGCGGGGACGAAGAACGGTGAGATCTTGCGCGGATTATTCGCCTTCAGGTACTCGCCGTATTCGGCCTCGATGGTTCCGAGTCCGCCGATGCCGGCGCCGCACACCGCTCCGCAGCGCGTGGCATCCGCCTTGGAGAAATCCAGCCCCGAATCGGTGACGGCCTGCACCCCGGCGGCCACGCCGTAGTGCATGAAGTCGTCCATGCGGCGCGCTTCCTTGGGTGCAATGTACTGGGCGACGTCGAAGCCGCGCACCGCGCCGCCGAAGCGCACCGGAAACGCGGACACGTCAAAGCGCGTCACCGGGGCGATGCCGCTCTCGCCGCGCAGGACGGCGTCCCATGCCGATTGGACGGTGCTCCCTACCGGAGACACCACCCCGAGCCCCGTAACGACGACGCGGCGCTTGCTCACACGCTTTCCTGTGGCGCCTGCAGCGACTTCAGGACTTGCTGCGGCGCTCGTTGATGTAGTCGATGGCCTGGTGGACGGTCGTGATCTTCTCAGCGTCCTCGTCCGGGATTTCGATCTCGAACTCCTCTTCGAGGGCCATGACCAGCTCGACCGTGTCGAGTGAATCGGCTCCCAGGTCGTCAACGAACGAGGCATCGTTCGTGACCTGCTCCTGTTTGACGCCCAGCTGTTCGGCCACGATGGCCTTGACCTGCTGCTCAACAGTGCTCATTAGCGGTTGGTCCTTGTGTAGGCTTGAAAATTAGTTTCCCCGTCGCCGACCGAGGGCGACAGCGGGCGCGGTATTGTAGGGGAACACCCC
>PLEC01000119.1 GCA_003136935.1 Gammaproteobacteria bacterium | reverse complement strand
CGGCGACCGGCTCGAAGTGTGATATCTAAAACTAGCATGGCCTTCGGCTGGCGCGTCTACGGCCTGGGCTTAATGGCGATGGGCATGGTCTGCCTGGCGTTGGGGGACTTCGATCCGGTGCAGCCGGTGCCCGATGGTTTTCCGCACCGCACCGCCCTGGCCTATGCCGCCGCTGCGTTCATGTTCGTCGCCGGAGCGGCCGTCGAGTGGCGTCGGACCACGGCCCGGGGCGCCGCGGCGCTCACCGCCTACTACGCGCTCATTGTCCTCATCCTGATGAACGGCCCTGTGGTGCTCGCCCATTACGCCGAGTACGGCACCTACGAAGGCTTCGCCGAGGGGCTCGCGATCGCTGCGGGCGGGCTCATCGTCTACGCCGCCAGCGCCAGGATCGATGCGCCCCTGGCCGCACGCCTCACGCGTCTGGGCCAACTGGCGTTCGGGGTCTGTGCGCTGATATTCGGCGGAGCGCATTTTGCCTATATGAACCTCACCGCTCCGCTGGTCCCCAAATGGCTGCCACCTACGCAGGAGTTCTGGGGTTATGCGACCGGGGTTTTCCACATCGCCGCGGGCGTTGCGATCCTCACGGGCGTGCAGGCCCGCCTCGCCGCGATTCTGCTGACCGTGATGTACGCGTCCTTCACCCCGCTGGTCCACGTGCCAACGCTCCTGGCCGACCCCTCCAGCCACTTTTTCTGGACTGAGAACGCCGTGAATCTCGCCCTGACCGGCGTCGCCTGGGTCGTGGCGGACTCGCTGGCGCGGCGGTCTCGGATCCAGGGTTGACGAAACAACATGACAGAAGAGAACTCCCCGACTGAGACCCTGGAAGCTGCCGCGTCGGCAGTGGGGTGATTCGCACCGGAAGGCTCAGTGAACTCCGGAACGTTCATTGAGTCCCAGGGGAGACATGTAGCACGCTCGCTCGGGGCTCACACGGGGTAAACTGGCTGCCATGAATCGCCGTTTCGTCGCGTTCCTGGTCATGCTCGCGATCGGTCTGCAAGGTCCGATCCTTGCCTACGCGGGCGTTGCCAACGCGAAGACGATGCCGGCAGGTTGCGCGGGTCACACGCTCAGTCAGAGCGGCAACGACGATTCATCCTGCTGCCCGCAAGGCATCGCGCCCGGCGTCTGTTGCGCCGGCGGCATGGTGCTCACCGGTATCCCTCCCACGCCGCCCACGCCACCCACGCTGCCGTCACGCTTCGTACCGTGCGCTTCGGGCTCCGTTGCATTTGCGACGGAACGCCCAATACCGCTTCTCCGACCTCCCATCGCCTGAGTCCGCACTCGATCGAGTGAGTTGAGCGGCGTTCGCGTCGTTCGAAATCGTGCCTTGCGCGCTGCGCAATGTGCGCCTTGAGGACTTAGGAGAGATTCCATGCTTCGTTGGTCTGTTGGGCTCGCGGGTGCTTGTGCGCTCGCCGGCTCCATAACTGTGATGGCCAAGCCCATCGCCTTCGCTGGCGGCTACACCGTGATGGCTGAATACGGTGCCGGGACCATGGAGGAACTACAGCTCTTCTATGCCCCGCGTTACGACTTTTCCTTCGGCGGTGGTCACCTCGAGCTTGATAGTGACGAGACGACAAAAACTCGCAGCATCAACTACGCGCGACTGAACTATCTGCTGCACCGCTGGAACCTCGATAACGCTCAGGCGAATGTCTTCGTCTGGGGTGGCGTGGGGAGCGCCACGGGCAACACGTTCACCGGCAGTGTCCTCGCCGAAAACGCGGGCGCCCAGGCCGACTACGAGACCCGTCGGATCTACGCCTCGTTCAAGACGGACTGGCAGGGCAGCTCGGCGTTCTCCCATCGAATCGACACGCTGCAACTCGGGCTTGCGCCCTACAGGCACGAGTACGGAGGAATCGCGACGTGGTTTCTGGTCCAGGCCCGGCAGTACACCGGCGGAATTCACCGCGGAACGGAGTCGGCGCTGTTGCTTCGGCTGTTCAAAGGCGGGGTCTGGGTGGAGGCCGGCGTCACGAACGGCGGCAAGCTCCAGGCCATGGCCATGGTCAATTTCTAAAGGAATACGTCCCATGAAGTTCTTACCCAGGGTTCTGATCCCCCTGCTGCTCCTGGCGAGTGCATCCGCCCAGGCCGCTACCATCGAGATGAACGTCAACGGCCTCGTGTGCGCGTTCTGCGCACAGGGGATCGAGAAGCAGTTGCGCAAGTTCCCGGCGACCGCCGATGTGGTCGTGAGCCTTGAGCAGAAACTCGTCGCCGTCAGTTTGAAAGACGGCCAGGATATTTCAGATGCCGAGCTCCGCCGCGCGCTAACTAACGCCGGATATACGGTCAAGGCCATTGAGCGCACGCAGACGCCGATCGCTGAACTGCGCGAGCGCCTCAAGCAGGGCAAGCCGTGAGCCGGCTGGATCGTGCGCTCTCACGCAATGCCGGCCTCGCAGCCGGGGCGCTGCTCGCAAGCTCGGCGACCCTGGTGTGCTGCGTGCTGCCGGCGGTGCTCGTGGCGCTTGGGGCTGGCGCGGCTCTCGCAGGGCTCGTGACTGCCGTGCCCCAACTCGTCTGGTTGACTGAGCACAAGCCGCTCGTGTTCGGAAGCGCGGCCGCGATGCTGGCGGTGAGTGGCGCTGCGCTCTGGTACGGTCGGAACCTCCCCTGTCCGACCGACCCTGGCGCTGCGCGAGCGTGCCAACGCCTGCGGCGCATCAGCGTGGTTCTTTACGGCCTCGCAGTCGCGAGCTTCGCGTCGGGCTTCGCATTTGCCTTCGTACTGCCGGCGCTGATCCGTTAGCGCCGATGCCCTGGTGATCGTCAGCGGGCTGTTCACGCGGCTGTTGGTTAGTGTTTTTCTGATGCCGGTGCTCTATGCCCTCGTAGCGCGCCCCGGCGACCGGCTCGAAGTGTGATGCCCTTTGTTTCAGCCTATAGGGAGTAGCGCGCGACCACGCGCACCTCGCGGGCGTGATCGACGGACCAATGCGCGAATACCTGGCACACCTGCCGCGTGCCGGCCTCCGGCGCACTCTCCGAGTATTTTTCCGCGAAGCGCGCCTGCCCGGATTCCTGACCGGGTAGCAGGCGGCTCGCGCTCCAGGGCGTCTTCGCGTCGACGAGGCGGCTGAAGAGCGCGACTTCCGTGATGGTGGCGTTGGCCGGGATGGTCACGCACAGCGTTACCGGGCTCGCCTCGGCTTCGGTGCAGGCGCGGCCGGCTGGAGCGCCGCCGTCCGGGGGCACATCCGGCGGCGACGTCCCCTGTGGGACGATGGGTAGTGGCGGCCGGCATGCGGCCACCGTGGCCGTGACAGCCACGCCCTCGGCGCCGATGCCGCGCAGCAAGCTGGTCTCGATCTCGGCCCGCGCGTTGGTGCGCGTGAGCTCAAGGGCGCCGGCCGTACGGCTGATCTCCGCGATACGCGCCTGCAGCTCACGCTGCAGCGCGCCCTGTGCGGCGCGCTCGCCTTCAGACAGCCACTGCGAGAGCGCGAAGCCCGAGACAGCCGCCGCGCCGATGATGACAAGTAGCACCATGCGCTGCAGACGGTTCTTACGGCGAGCGGCGGCGGACTTGTCAGCGCGGCCATCGCGGAGCGCCGCGGATCGGAACTGCAGAAACGACGCGGACAGCGTCGCGCTTCCCGCGATGATGGCGGCCAGCACTGAATCGGGCATCGGTGACTGCACGCGGCGTATAGTGGCACTGGAGAAACGGAAAAGCGCGACACTGGTCACAGGCTTCGTGTCGGCGCGCCGCGACGTGTGCCCGCCCTAACGCTGGGCGGCGCCAGGCGCGTGACCAATGTTAAACACCAGTCCAAACGGATCCCGAATGTAGCAACGGCGCTTGGTCCAAAACCGGGCATTAGCGGTCAGTGTCGGCACTGAAATTGTCGCCAATTAGCTGCCGTTGGAGTCCCTCGGTAGACTGAACGAATCTCGCCCTTGCGCGGCACCCAAGACGCTACTCGGATTTGGAGGGTGGAGTGAAAGCAGTTCGATTTTACGAATACGGTGGTCCTGAAAACCTGAGATATGAGGACAATGTTCCCGAGC
>PLEC01000073.1:10443-10665 GCA_003136935.1 Gammaproteobacteria bacterium | reverse complement strand
CGCGAACGGCACCTCGTAGCCGGTGAAGTGGATGATCTGGGTGGCCACGGGTACCCAACCGCCGAAGCCCAGCACCGGCAGGTACTCCTCCAGGAAGCGCGCACCGCGCGCCACGTGGGTGCGCGTGAACTCCGCGCCGTTGAGTGAATCGCGGTCGTCGCTGCGCCGCAGATAACCGACGTCGTGAAAGAGGCCGATGATCAGACCGATCACGGCACGCGC
>PLEC01000073.1:0-10337 GCA_003136935.1 Gammaproteobacteria bacterium | reverse complement strand
GGGCGAGCTCACCTGCACGCTGTTGGTTACATCAAAATCGCTGCGCCGCGTGCTGGTCAATTGGCCATTCCCTGTCAGGCCAAACAATGCCTCAAAGCGCAGTCTAGGCAGTTCCGGCGCCCGCCGGGCGTGAGCCGGCGCACACTTTTACTGCCCTTCCAGTCGATTGGCCGAAATCGCTTGGCAGCGATTTCGNNGTTTCCGCCGGCCAAAGGCGTGGCTCGATACGCATCTGTTCCGATCACCTCGGCAGCCGAGCACTTCAAAGCGAGGCTGGCGCAGGGGCTTTGGCCGGCTGCGGCCGCGCACATACGCTGGGTTCCGCAGTGTTAACACGTCCTAGGGGGGCGGGGTGAAATCCGCGACCACCGGGGCATGGTCCGAGGGGCGCTCGGCCTTGCGTGGCGCCCGGTCGATGACGCAGGCGGTGCAGGTCGCGGCGAGCGCCGCGCTGGCGAGCACCAGGTCGATGCGCAGTCCCTGGTTGCGGCGGAACGCCAGCATGCGGTAGTCCCACCAGCTGTAAGTTCCGGGCGGCTGCTCGAAGCGGCGGAACACATCGAGGAGGCCGAGCTCCTGGACCGCGCGCAGCGCGCGGCGCTCCGGCTCGCTCACGTGCACCGAACCGACCCACGCCGCCGGGTCGTGCACGTCGCGATCCTCGGGGGCGATGTTGAAGTCACCGAGCACGACCAGCCGCGGGTGTTGCCGCGCCTCCTCGCTCAGCCAGTCCCGCAGGGCCGCGAGCCAGCGCAGCTTGTAGTGGTATTTCTCCGAATCCACCGCCTGGCCGTTCGGCACGTACAGGTTCACCACGCGCAGACCCGCGAGGGTGGCGGCGAGCACGCGCCGCGGCGGATCCTCGAAGCCCGGTATGTCCGTGAGCACTGCGGTACCAGGAGCGCGCGCCAGCAGCGCCACGCCGTTGTAGGTTTTCTGCCCGCTGAAGAGCACCTGGTAGCCGAGCGCGGTGAAAGCCTCGGTCGGGAAGTCGGCGTCGACGAGCTTGGTTTCCTGCATCGCGAGTACATCGACGGCCGATCCCGCCAGCCACTCCAGCACCTGCGGCAGCCGCACGCGCAGCGAGTTCACGTTCCAGGTCGCGATACGCATGGCCGTGTCAGTAGATGCGCAAGCCGCCGTACTTGGCGCGGATACGCTTGTCGAGCGCGCGCCAGCCGAGGGCGAAACCGGCGCTGAGGCACACGAGCGCACTCACCCACACCCAGATCCAGCCCGGGCGGGCACGGGTTTCCGACACCGCGAACAGCCCGCCCCGCGGGGCCGGCGGATCATCGGCTGGCGCGACCGTGGTTGCGGCAAGCGCTGCCGGCGGCGCAGCGGCGCTGCCAGCCGTGCGCGTCGCCAGCAGCTGCGTCTGCAGCGCATCCACCTGCTCTCTGAGGCGCGCAACTTCCGCGCTGCGCGCCGCGAGCTGCGGTCGCAGCGGCTCGTCCGCCGACAGATAGCTGGCGCGGATCCAGCCGTCCCGGCCGCCGGCGAGGCGCACGTGAACTTCCTCGCCAGCGCGCTCGATCAGCTCCACGCGCTCACCGCTGTGCAGCGAGGTGACGCGCTCACCGGCGCCGCCCGGCGCGCTGTTGACGCTCACCACCAGCTGCTCGATGACGTACAGGCCCTCGGCGTGCAGCGCCGTGCTGGCCAATACGCCCGCCAGCAGCAGTCCCGCAACCGCCTGCGCTCCCAGCCGCCGCCGCGGCGCGCGTCTTACCATCATGCCGCGAGCTCGCCGGCGCACAGGATGCCGTTCTGTTTCAGCAACGCGCGCACATCGGGCCGGCGGCCGCGAAACTCGATGAACGCCTCCAGCGCGTCGCGGCTGCCGCCGCGGCTCAGGATCGCGTCGAAGAATCGCTGCGCCGTGGCGCGATCGAATACGCCGCGCTCTTCGAAAGCGCCGAAGGCGTCGGCGGCGAGCACCTCGGCCCACTTGTAGCTGTAGTAGCCGGCCGCGTAGCCGCCCGCGAACACATGTCCGAAGCTGTTGGGGAAGCGATTCCACTCCGGCACCGGCACGACGGCGACCTCGCTCCTGACTTCGCGCAGGATCTGCATGATGCGACCGCCCGACTGCGGCGAATACTCGGCGTGTATGCGGAAATCAAACAGCGCGAATTCCAGCTGCCGCATGGTCGCAAGCCCGGCGTGAAAGCTGCGGGTGGAAATGAGGTGCGCCTGCTGGTCCGCAGGCAGCGGCGCGCCAGTGGCGAAATGTCCGCAGATGCGCTGCAGGACTTCCGGGTGCCAGGCATAGTTTTCCATGAACTGACTGGGCAGCTCGACCGCGTCCCACGCCACGCCGTTGATACCGGCGATGCTCGGATAGTCGACGCGCGTGAGCAGGTGATGCAGCCCGTGTCCGAATTCGTGGAACAGGGTCACGACGTCATCGTGGGTGAGCAGCGCGGGTTGCTCGCTCCCGGGCGGCAGGAAGTTGCACACCAGGTATGCGACCGGCAACGCCGCGCCCGACGGCAGGTGCTTGCGGCCGATGCACTCGTCCATCCACGCGCCGCCGCGCTTGTTGGGGCGGGCGTAGGCATCCAGATAGAAGCTGCCGACCGGCTCACTGCCTGCGCCGTCGATCGAGAAGAAGCGCACATCCGGATGCCACAGCGGGGCGTCGTGGCGCTCGCGGATGCGCACGCCGAAGAGCCGCTGCGCGACCTCGAAGAGTCCGGTGAGCACCCTTGGTAAGGGAAAGTACGGCCGCAGCTGTTCCTGCGAGACCGTATAGCGCTCGCGCTGCAGCCGCTCAGCGTAAAAGCCCACATCCCACGCCGGCAGCTTGTGGCCGGCGAAATCCTCGAGCTGCGCGAACTCTTTGCGCGCCGCGCCGCGGGCGGCGCGCGCCATCTCGTGCAGGAAGCCGGTGACCTCCTCCACGCTGTGCGCCATGCGCGTGGCGAGCGCGTATTCGGCGTAATTGCCAAAGTCCACGAGGCGCGCGGCCTCGTGCCGGCGCCTGAGGATTTCCTCCATGACGGCCGAGTTGTCCCAGCGTCGGGCGTTTGGCCCCTGGTCGGAGGCGCGCGTGGTCCACGCCTCGTAGAAGGCGCGCCGCAGCCCGGGGGACTGCGCGTCGGTGACGACCGCCACGTAAGTGGGTTGATCCAGAGCCAGGGTCCAGCCCGCCACGTGCTGCTCGGCGGCGCGGCGGCGTGCCTGCTCGATGAGCATGTCGTTCAGGCCGCGCAACTCGCCCACGTCGGTGACGTGCCAGCTCCAGCCGTTGGTCGCGTCCAGCACGTTCTCCTCGAACTTCGCCTGCAGCTGCGAGAGTTCGAGCATGGCGGTCTTGAACTGCGCCTTGCGGTCCGCGGGCAGGCCCACACCCGCGAGACGGAAATCGCGCACGGCGTGCTCGAGCAGCTGGCGTTGCACCGGCGCCAGCGCCGCGCCTTCCTGCTCGGCAATCGTGCGGTAGGCGTGGAACAGCGGTTCGCTTTGCGCCAGATCCGTGTGGTACGCGGACAAGAGCGGCAGGCAGGCGTTGTAGCCGGTACGCAGTGCGTCCGAATTGAGGACCGCGTTCAGGTGGCTCACGGGCGACCAGGTGCGCGATACCCGGTGGTGAAGCTCCTCGAGCGGCTCGACCACGGTCGCGAAGGTCGGATTGGGGGTCGCGGCCAGCTCCTCGACGCGGGCGCGGTTCGTGTCCAGAAGTTCCCGCACCGCCGGCTCGACATGCTCGGCACGGATCTGCCTGAACTGCGGCAGCGCCTGCTGGTCGAGTAAGGGATTTGCCATGCGGCATTGTAGCGAGCTTCGCGCCGCGGCGTTCCGCGGGGTAAAACGGCCGGCGAGCGTCCTCATATAACATGCGAGTCCCGCGCACACCTGCTGCGGATCTGAAGGGGCTTATGGACGCACAATTCGAGCTGGTGGTGATCGGCGGTGGCAGCGGCGGGCTGGCTGCAGCGCAGCGGGCGGCCGAGTACGGCGCCCGGGTGGTGCTCATCGAGTCCGGGGCGCTCGGCGGCACCTGCGTCAACGTCGGCTGCGTGCCGAAGAAAATCATGTGGAACGCCGCGGAGGTGGGTGCGGCGCTGCACGCAGCTTCAGGCTACGGCTTTCAGTTTAGCGCCGCGCGGCACGACTGGGCGGCGCTGAAACACGCGCGCGACGCTTACATCCACCGCCTCAACGGCATCTACGCGGCGAACCTCGCGAAGCGCAACGTCGAGCTGGTACGGGGGCGTGCGCAGTTCCTCGACGCGACAACCGTGAGCGTCGCCGGCAGGACGCTGCGCGCCGCGCACGTCATCGTTGCGACCGGCGGCCGGCCCGTGACGCCGGCCATTGCGGGCGCGGACCTGGCCATCACCTCGGACGGCTTCTTTGCGCTCAGCGCGCGTCCTAAGCGCGTGGCGGTCGTCGGGGGCAGCTACATCGCGATCGAGCTGGCGGGGATTTTCGCGCAGCTGGGCAGCGCGACCACGCTGGTGCTGCGGGGTACGAAGATTCTGCGCGCCTTCGACTCCATGCTGGGCGAGGTCACACTCGGGATGATGCGCGATGCGGGCGTCAGCATCGCGACGGACGCGGCGCCGGTCGCGCTCGCGCGCGGCGCCGACGGTTCGCTTTCGCTTAACGTCGCAGGTGGGCGGCATCTGGGCCCGTTCGACTGCGTGTTATGGGCGACGGGGCGCGCGGCGGATGTCGCGGACCTGAAACTCGAGCGCGCCGGGGTGCGCCTGGATGAATGGGGCTTTATTGAAACCGACCACTACCAGGCGACCGGCACCCAGGGAGTATTCGCGATCGGTGACGTCACGGGGCGCGCGCAGCTCACGCCGGTGGCCGTCGCCGCCGGGCGGCGCCTCGCCGACCGGCTGTTTGGCGGCCAGACGGACCGGCACCTGGACTACGAGAACATCCCGACGGTGATTTTCGGACATCCGCCCATCGGTACCGTGGGATTGACGGAAGCCGCGGCGCGCGAGCGCTACGGCGATGCGAACGTCACGATATTCCGCGCCGGCTTCCTGCCGCTGTACCACGTGCTCACCAGCGCCAAGCCGCGCTGCGAGATGAAACTGGTCACCGCCGGAGCCGAGCAGCGCATCGTCGGCGTGCACGTGGTGGGCGAGGGCGCCGACGAGATGTTGCAGGGGTTTGCGGTGGCCGTGCGCATGGGCGCCACCAAGAAGGATTTCGATGATACCGTCGCGATCCACCCGACCAGCGCCGAGGAATTCGTCACCATGCGCTGACGGCGCCGTCAGGATTACGCGCCGCGCGCCTTGAGTGCCGCCAGCACCGGAGCGGTGGTGGGGCGCACGCCGCGCCACAGCTCAAAGGACTCCGCCGCCTGCTCCACCAGCATGCCCCAGCCCTGCAGCGCGCGCGCGCAGCCACGCTGCCGGGCCCAGGCGACGAACGCGGTCGCAGACCTTCCATAGGCGAGGTCATAGCAAACACTGTTGGAATCCACGGCGCTGGGCGGCAGCGGCGGGATTTCGCCGCTCAGACTGGCGGAAGTGGCGTTGATCACGAGATCGAAGGGCTCATTGCCGACGTTCGCGAAGCCAACACCCTGGGTGACGCCCAGATCCGCGAACGCGGCGGCGAGTGCCGCGGCGCGCTCGGGGGTGCGGTTGGCGATGACCACCACGGCGGGCTCGAGGCCCAGCAGCGACGCCAGTACGCCGCGCGTCGCGCCGCCCGCGCCCATGATCAGCACGCGGCGGCCGCCGAGCTTGATCCCGAGGTTGTCGCACAGGTCGTGCACGAGCCCCGCGCCATCGGTGTTGTCGCCGAGGACCGAGCCGTCCGCGGCGCCGACGAGCGTGTTGACCGCGGCCGCGTGGGCCGCGCGCGGGGTGAGCTCCTGGGCCAGCCCCCCCGCGGCAATCTTGTGGGGCACGGTGACGTTCAGACCCCGGCCGCCCTGCGCAAAAAAATCGCGCACGTGCACTTCAAGGTCGACGGGCCGCACGTCAAACAGCCGATAGGTGATGGCCTGTCCCGTCTCGCGGGCAAACATCCCGTGGATGAAGGGCGAGAGGCTGTGGCTGACGGGATGCCCCACGACGCCGTACTGGTCCACTAACGTACTCCTCGCCAACGATTGTGCCGCGCGCGGGCACAAACGTCACGGCCGTGCGCGTTTTTAGGCCGCATGCAACATGCGCACCTGACAGCCCGCGCCCGTGGCACTGGCGAGGCAGTGCTGCAGCTCCGGCAGCCACGCCCGCATGCCCTCCGCGATGAGGTAGGGCGGGTTGGTGATGAGCAGTCCCGAACCATTGAGGGCGACGCGTGAATCGCGCGGGTACAGCCACAGCTCACTCACCAGGGTTGCGGCCGTGACCGCGGCGGCGTATGCGGCCTGCCAGCTGCCCGCATCACGCGCATCCTTGATTGGGTACCAGGCGGCAAACACGCCGGTGGGAAAGCGACGCAATCCTTCCGCGACCGTGGCGACGACCCGCTCGAAGTCGTTTCTTTCCTCGTAGGGCGGATCAATGAAAGTGAGTCCGCGCCGCTCAACGGGCGGCAGTTGAGCGCGCAGAAGCTCAAAGCCGTCACCACGCTCGATGCGCACCCGGCTGCTTTCCCCGCCGGCGTCGCTGCCGGCTGCCGGCAGTGCCTGTGCGAGCGCGTGCGCCTCGGCGCCCAAGAGTTCGATGCACACCGCGCGATCCTGGGGACGCAGCTCGCGCACCGCGAGCAGCGGCGATCCGGGATACAGGTGAGCGTTACCGGGCACGGCGCGGAAGGCACGCAACGCCTGCGCGTACTGGCGCAGCTCCGGCGCGCTGTGCTCGCCGTGCTCGAAACGGCCCACACCCGCCGCGCTCTGCGCGCCCGGCGTCGACAGGTCATAGGCGCCGCGCCCGGCATGGGTGTCGAGGTAGAGGAACCCCTTGTCCTTGCGCTTCAACGCCGCCAGCAGCGCGAGCAAGGTGACGTGCTTGTGCACGTCGGCAAAGTTGCCGGCGTGATAGACGTGGCGATACTTCATCGTGGAGCGCCAGTCTCCGGTGATTCGGACCGCACGGCAACGCCTTAGGTGTGTGCTAACACTGCGGACCAACCGTATGCTCATGACCGCAGCCGGCCAAAGCCACGCCTTTGGCCGGCGGAAACGGAGCCGCTGTCCGCCGAAATCGCTTCTAAGCGATTTCGGCCGATAGACCAAGGGCGGCTTGACTGCCCCTGGCGGTAGTTGAAACTGACATCATGGCGGCGGCGCAGTACTGGTTCGACAGCCACGATGGCCTGAGGCTCTACAGCCTGCTGCACGCGGGTCCCACGGCAACAGCGCCGGTGGTCCTGTGCCTGCATGGCCTGATGCGCAACGGCCGTGACTTCGAGGATCTCGCGCCGCATCTGGCGTCCCGCTACCGCGTCATCGTGCCGGATGTGCGCGGCCGCGGCTTCTCGGCGCGCGATCCGGATTACAACAACTACCAGCTGCCGGTGTACATCCGGGACACGCTCGCGCTGCTTGCCGGACTCGGCGTCGCCCATGCCAGCATCATTGGCACTTCCATGGGCGGTCTCATGGCCATGTTGATGGCGGCAATGCAGCCGGGCCTGGTGACCGGCATGGTGTTGAACGACGTCGGTCCGGAGCTGGACCCGGCAGGGATCGAGCGTATCCGCGGCTACGCCGGCAGGACCTCCCCGGTGGCAAGCTGGCCCGAGGCGATTGCGCAGGTACGCACGGTCTATGGTTCCGTCTGGCCGGAGCTAAGCGAGACGGGCTGGGAAAAGCTCGTCCGCCGCGGCTACCGCGCCAACGCCCAGGGTGTTCCGCAGGTGGACGCGGATCCCATGATCGGCGAGCCGCTGCGCAACACCCAGGCTGCGGCGCCGGACCTGTGGCCTCTGTGGGGTGCACTCGCAAACATCCCGGTGCTGGCGATTCGCGGCGAGCACTCGGACATTCTCAGTGCCGCCACGCTCGCACGCATGCAGAAAAAGCCCGCAGTCACCACCCTCACCGTGGCCAACCGCGGCCATGCACCGCTGCTCGATGAACCCGGGTGCGTGGCGGCGATCGATGCGTTTCTGGCGGGTCTTGTCAGCCAGGTTTCGCGCCGCGAATAGCAGCGGCTTTGGGCGCCGCGCGCGGCTTGCGCGCCGCGGCTCTTTTCGTCGGCGTCTTTGCAGTGGCCTGGGCCTTGCGGCCGGCGCGCGCCTGTTTGGCGTGCGCGGTGGGCGCGGTACGTGCCACAGCCACTGCCGGCCCTGCGTTCGCCAGCGCGCCTGATCTGCGGCGCGCGGCTTGCTTTTTTACCGGCGCTGCCGCGGCGTCAGCGGGCGTTGCCGGTGCCGCCGCGCGCTTGCCCTTGCCCCAGCGTCCGAAACGCCCGCCGCGCTCGGGGGCCGCTGCGAGCAGCACACGGCACTCCTCGAGAGTGACCGTCTTCGGGTCGCGGTCCTTGGGGATCCGGGCGTTCTTTTTCTTATCCGTGATGTACGGGCCGTAGCGGCCGTTGAGCACCTGGATGCCTTCGCCGGGAAAGTCCTGGATGAGGCGCTGGGCGTCCGCCTCCTTCTTCAGGCGGATGACCTCGCGCGCCCGCTCAAGCGTTACCGTGTAGGGGTCGTCCTCCTTCAGCGAGGCGTACTTGCTGCCGTACTTCACGTACGGGCCGAAGCGCCCGACGTTGGCGACGATGGTCTCGCCGTCGGGCGTTTCGCCGAGTGTGCGCGGCAGCTGGAACAGATCCATCGCGATGGCGAGCGTGATCGCGTCCATTTTCTGACCCGGGCGCAGACCCGCGAAGCGCGGCTTTTCCTCATCGTCCTTGGTGCCGATCTGCACGAAGGGGCCGAAACGCCCCATGCGCACGCTGACCGGTTTGCCGGTGGCCGGGTCTTTGCCGAGCTCGCGCGCCTGCGCCACCTGCTCGCGGGTGACGGTCTTCTCGATCCTGTCGACCTGCTTGATGAACGGCTTCCAGAACTTCTCCAGCGGTGTGGTCCAGTTCTCCTCGCCGCGCGATACCGCATCGAGCTCGTCTTCCAGCTCGGCCGTGAAGCCGTACTCCACGTAACGGTGGAAGTGCTCCGTCAGGAAGCGGTTGACGATCTTGCCGATATCGGTCGGTATGAAACGCCGGGCGTCCATCTCGACATACTCGCGGTCCTGGAGCGTGGAGATGATGGTGGCGTAGGTCGAGGGACGGCCAATGCCGTGCTCTTCCAGCGCCTTCACCAGCGAGGCTTCGCTGTAGCGCGGCGGCGGCTCAGTGAAATGCTGCTCGGCGCGCAGTGCGCTTAAGCTCACCGTGTCGCCTTCATTCATCGGCGGCAGCACGTGATCGGTGTCGTCGACCTTGGCGTCGTCGGTGTCTTCCTGGTAGACCGAGATATAGCCGGGCTTCACCAGGGTTGAGCCGTTGGCGCGCAGCAGATGACGCTGCGGCCCGTCGGGACCGGCCAGCATGTCCACCGCCACGGTGTCGAACACCGCATAGCTCATCTGCGAGGCGACCGCGCGTTTCCAGATGAGGGAGTAGAGCCGGAACAGATCGTCCTCGATCTTGCCCTCGACGTCGGCGGGCGTGATGCTGGCCGAGGTCGGGCGGATGGCTTCGTGCGCCTCCTGGGCGTTCTTCGACTTGGTCTTATAGATGCGCGGCTCCTCGGCCACTTCATCCTTGCCGTAGAGGCGCGCGGCGACTTCGCGCATTTCGGTCACCGCTTCGGCGGCCATCGACACCGAGTCGGTGCGCATATAGGTAATGAGACCAACGCTGCCCTCGCCGATGTCGAGTCCCTCGTACAACTGCTGCGCGAGACGCATGGTGCGTCGGGCGTTGAAGCCGAGCTTGCGGGCGGCCTCCTGCTGCAGCGTGGAGGTGGTGAAAGGCGGCGCAGGGTTGCGGCGGCGCTGCTTGCGATCGATGGCGAGTACCCGCAGTTCGCCCTTGCCGGCGGCACCGGCGGCTGTCTGGATGCTGCGCTCGACCTCGCGCGCCTGGGTCTCGGTGGTGAAGCTGAACTGCTCGACCTTCTCGCCGCGGTACTCCAGGAGCTTGAGCGGAAACGCCTGCGCGCTGTGCGTGCCGTCGCCCTCGATGGTCCAGTATTCCTGCGCGAGGAAGGCGGCGATTTCCTCTTCGCGCTCACAGATCATGCGCAGCGCCGGGCTCTGCACGCGTCCGGCGGACAATCCGCGCCGTACTTTTTTCCACAACAGCGGCGAGAGGTTGAAGCCCACCAGGTAATCGAGCGCGCGGCGCGCCTGCTGGGCGTTGACGAGGTCGAGCGACAGATGCCGCGGCTTCTGCACGGCCGCGCGGATGGCGTTGCGGGTGATCTCGTAGAACACCACGCGGTGCACGTCCTTGCCG
>PLEC01000132.1 GCA_003136935.1 Gammaproteobacteria bacterium | reverse complement strand
ATCGATAGCGAGCCGGTATTCATCAGCGGCGAGGGCCGCGTGCTGCTCGATCCCGAGACGCTGGATCTTAAGCTGCATGGTGAGCCCAAAGGACTGCGGATTCTGCGCCTCAAGGCGCCGGTATTAGTGCAAGGCACGTTGCTGCAACCGAGGTTCAGTATCGATGCGGCCGACTCGGGGTTGCGACTGGTGGACCGTGGCACGCCGCGCAATGCTGACTGCACCGCGCTGCAACTTCATTAAGTCGACGGTCCGGGATCCCCTGCTTCCTGGATCTTCTTTTTGCCCGTCTACGCCGCCAGCGCCAGGATCGATGCGGCCCTGGCCGCACGCCTCACGCGCCTGGGCCAACTGGCGTTCGGAGTTTGCGCGCTGATATTCGGCGGCGCGCATTTTGTCTATATGAACCTAACCGCCCCGCTGGTCCCCAAATGGCTGCCGCTACACCAGAGTTCTGGGCTTATGCGACCAGGGTTGCCCACATCGCGGCGGGCATTGCGATCCTCACGGGCGTACAGGCCCGGCTCGCCGCGATCCGGCTGACCGCCATGTTCGCGTCCTTCACGTCGCTGGTGCACGTGCCGATGCTCCTGGCCGATCCCTCCAACCATTGGATCTGCAACGAGAACGCCGTGAATCTCGCCCTGATCGGCGCCGCCTGGGTCGTGGCGGACTCGCTGGCACGGCCTAGGCGTTAACGATCGCGCCCCGCGCATCCTCACAAGTCGCCGCGCACTCAGTCTCGTGCGTCGTCCGCGGAGATTAATGGGCTCGGCTTGGGGCGTCTGTCCATCGCCGTCCGGTTGATTGTCCTCACCTGGCGCCGTACACTTATTTCACCCGGAGATGGCATTCTCCGCGAACCGCTGCAAAGCTAATGATGCCTACCCCCGCCGTCGGACGGCGAAGCGGTAGGACATCGTGCGACCAACCTACCCTTCGATCCAGCGCGGCCTGTCACAAGCTACAGTCGCACTGAGGGGTGGGTTTTGCCTTTGCAGGGCTCGTTGTGCATGACTACGCTGGGGGTCTTCCTCATCCGCGCTCACCTGGGCGAATAGATTGCACGAAGAACCAACGCGAGGGGACTGCAACATGAACGGCACCTACCTGCGCTTCTACGTCCACGAAAACGTCCGGCACCGACACCACCTGCTATACGAATGGCTCCTGCAACACGCCAAGGGCATGGGCGTCCACGGCGGATCGGTGTTCCGCGCAGTGGAAGGGTTCGGGCGTCATGGCGTCCTGCACTCCGCACACTTCTTCGAGCTCGCGGGCGAGATGACCATGGAGATCGAATTCATCCTCACGAACGAGATGGCCGATCGCTTGCTCGAAAGCCTTCGTCACGAGGATCTCAGTCTCGTCTATGCCCGGCTGCCGGCGGACTTCGGGGTCGTCGGCCTGCAAGCCCATAAGAGCAGCAACCCGATTTGACCGAAATCTATAGCCTGGCGACGTTGTGGCTCGGGCTCGCCCTGCTCGCGACGTTGGTATCGATCTGGTTGCGCATCGCGACCGCCATGTCCGAAATCATCGTCGGCACGGTCGCCCAGCTGATCATCGGTGTCGTGATCGGAGCGACTGCGCTCGGTACCGATCAGTCGTGGATCAGGTTTCTCGCCAGCACGGGGGCGGTGGTCTTGACCTTCCTCGCCGGCGCGGAACTCGACCCCCAGGTCATGCGCCGGGAGTGGAAGCAGGCCACTATCGTGGGTCTGGTGGCCTTTGCAGCGCCCTTCCTGGGCTGCGCGGCCGTGGCCCGCTACCTCATCGGCTGGAGCAGCGATGCGAGCTGGCTCGCCGGCATCGCGCTCTCGACGACCTCAGTCGCCGTTGTGTATGCGGTGATGCTGGAGTTTGGTTTCAATCGCACCGAGTACGGCAAGGTCGTGCTGGCGGCCTGCTTCATTAACGATCTGGCCACGGTGCTCACGCTGGGGCTCAAGTTCTCGCCCTTTGGAATCAAGACTCTGATCTTCGCCGGGGGCAGCACTGTCGCTTTCGTCATTCTCCCCTGGCTGGTACCGCGCTTCTTTGCCCGCTACGGCGGCCGTCCGTCAGAACTGGAAGCGAAGCTGCTCTTACTGGTGATGTTCGGGTTGGGGGCGCTGGCGCTTTGGGCCGGAAGCGAGCCGGTGTTACCGGCCTACATGCTCGGGATGATCCTGGCGGGCACCGTAGGCAGGGATCACTCCCTGGTCCGCCGCCTGCGCACGCTGACATTCGGGTTGCTGACGCCTTTCTACTTTATCCGCGCGGGGTCCTTCGTGTCCGTATCCGCCCTGGGTACGGGCTTCGGCGTCCTGTGCCTTCTGCTCGGCGCGAAGATGGTCACCAAGTTCGTCGGGGTCTTCCCCACCACCAGGGCCTTCAAGGCGCCCTTCAAGGAGGCGATGTACACAACCCTACTGATGTCGACCGGATTGACCTTTGGCAGCATCTCCGCGCTCTTCGGACTGACGCACGGGATCATCGATCAGAAGCAGTACTCGTACCTGATCGCGGCGGTCATCGGCAGCGCCATAGTCCCGACGCTCATCGCGAACGCTTTCTTCCTGCCCCGGCATCTGTTGCCCGATCGCACCGAGGAGGGGGCGGCCGCGACTGCCAACGTGCTCACCGCGGAGAACCGCGGATAGGAGGGTGCGTATGTTCCGGGGACCGCTCTAGAGCCAGGATCGACTGTTATAGGAAACGCATCACGGCTTGCCGAAGGTCGTTCATGCCGGCTGATACATCTTGAATATGCCCATTTACGAAAAACCCCGGGGTGCCGCGCACATGACTACGGAGCGCGCCGTCGATCTGCTCGCGGACACGCTGACGATAGATCTCGTCATCGAGTGACGCCTGGAAGGAGGCGAGGTCCAGGTCGAGCACGGCGGCGTACTTGTCCAACGCGCTACGATCAAGGTGCGCCCCCTGCTTCAGAAGTAAGTCGTGCATCTCCCAGAACTTGCCTTGCGCGCCCGCCGCCTCCGCAGCCTCCGCCGCAATCAGCGCATGTGGGTGAGCGCTCTCCATCGGGAGGTGTCGGAAGACGAGCCGAACGGCCGCAGGGTGAGTGTCGAGTAGCATCCGAACGGCGGGTTCCGCGCTACGGCACATGGGGCACTCAAAATCGCCATATTCAACGAGCGTCACCCGCGCATGCGGATCACCGCGAACGTGGTCAGTTGGATTCACGGGAACGAGCAGATCGTGGCCGAATTGCTGGGTCATCTGAATTCTCCGGCGGCTCGCCTTGTGACTAAGCTGCGGCAGCCAAATTGTGCCGCCAATGCGACATCAGCTGGCTCATGGACTGGCGCTCGGCGAGACCGCTCAAAAATTGCGTAGCCAAAAGGCCCATGCCTCAGACCGATGCGGCTTGTACCGCGTGACGCAGTTTCAACGGTGCGCTGACGTGCCTAAAAGCTTCCTTGGTTCCACCCGTTCCGGTGACAAGAATGTCCCCATAGCCAAGAATCCGGGCGCCGATCCCTTGGTTCACCGCCACCGTCTCGACCTTCTGAACCTGCATTTCGAGCGTTCGCCGTTTTAGAAAGCCGACCTTGATGATGATCCGCTTGTTCGTTACGGCGAATTCGGAGGTGGCGTAGTCGAAGTATTTCACCGCCCCGACCGCGAGCGCACCAAGTAGAAAGAGGTGGCCAACTATCCGCGTCCCCGGACCAATCAGATAAAAGACCAGCGCCAGGACCGCGAGCGCCACCGGTACCGTGAAGATAACCAGTGAAAGGTGCGTGCGAAACGTAACCTGCTCCCCCGGCAAGAGATTGCTATCGACGTAGCTCATGTCGCTCCCCGCTCATTTGATCCGGCGCTGTTGGTGTACGGCACCAATGATGCGCACTCCCCGTTTCGCCTGTGATTCTGCCGCTTGACCGCGCAGGTGTCATGGCAGTGCCTGTGGCGAAGCGGGCTTGACATAGGCTATCCCAGAACAGCACACGTCCGGGAGGACATGTCGCCGAGGACAATGAATGCGAGGTGCCCCAAAGGCACCCCGCAGGGACACGCGCTCGCCATTTTTGATAACTAGGTTTCAGGTGGAGGCGCGATTGTCTAGAGCGCTGGTATACCAGGCGCCGATGCGCGTCGTCCGTGCGGTGGAGCACTAAGGCTAGAGCAGCCCCCTTCACAGGCACGGGAGCCACAGCGCTTCGAGCACTTGCGGGTGGGTCGCCATACGCAGCCGCCGCAATGGCTGGTGTACGCTCACCCCCCTCGGCGCTGCAGCGGTTACTACTTATTGGCTGCGGGCCCGCCGCCGGGCATACTTTCCCGGCACCAGACCCCGTATCAGAAACGAACTCACTGTCAGAACTTGACCCTCACTAAGGTATAGCCAGAGGAGAATCACATGAACGAAGTGGTTGATGAATCCCGCCGCCGGCTGCTGAAGAATGTCACCCTCGGAATGGTGTTGATACCGATCGCGGGCAACCTGACGGCGGCCCGGGCGGCCGATGCGCCGCTGGTTGCTGCGGATGATCCAACGGCCAAGGCGCTGAAGTACGTTGCCGATGCCAGCAAGGCGGCCGACGCCAAGCCGGGCAGCAAGTGTGCGAATTGCAGCCTCTATCAGGGCGCCGCTGGCTCGGCACAGGGGGGCTGCCTCCTGTTCCCGGGCAAGTCCGTCAAATCCGCCGGCTGGTGCAGCTCCTGGACCGCTAAGACTAGTTGATATCCGGGCCGGCTACCAATCACGGCGGCGGCGTTACCTATGGGTTTGCGGACAATCCCTGTTGGGTGCTGGCCGCTGAGTAACTAATATGAACCGAAGCTGCGGAGAACCGCAGTCGTTCAAACAGGGAGCACGGCATGCCGCGCAGAACAATGATCGAAACTCCGTGGAATTTCGCAGCCAGGGCGCTCCTGGTGGTGGCACTTCTGGCGGGCGCGCCGGCGGCCCTTGCAGTGCCGAGTTTTGCGCGGCAGACGGGCATGGCCTGCGAGGCCTGTCACACCGTGTTTCCCGAACTGACGCACTTCGGACGGGTCTTCAAGGCCAACGGTTACACGCTCACAAACCTCAAGCAGGTGCGCGACATCAGCGGCATGAAGGAGGAACTGCTCGCGCTTTCGCAAATGCCGCCCCTGTCGATCATGGTGCAGATCTCCGACACGCAGCTGAAGACCGCAGTGCCCGACGTCAGCAATCCAGCCGCTCCCGGTCTCGCTCAGAACGGCACCGCCGGCTTTCCGCAGCAGCTCAGTCTGTTCTACGCTGGCAAGATCGCGCCGAACTTCGGTGGGATGATCCAGCTCACCTACGCGAACGACAGCGGCACCATCGGTATCGACAACACGGATCTGCGGTTCGCGGATGCCACTGTGCTACCGGACAACCGCAGCCTCACCTACGGCGTGTCGCTCAATAACAACCCGACGGTTCAGGACTTATGGAACTCGACCCCCGCGTGGGGATTCCCGTTCGCGGCGAGTAACGCCACTGTCTCCCCGCTGGCGAGCACCGCGATCGACGGCGCGTTCGCTCAGGACGTCGCGGGCCTGACCGCCTACGCCTTGTGGGACGAATCACTCTACGTGGAGGCAGGTGGCTACCGCTCAGCCAAGCAGGGCTCAACCAATCAGCTGACTGGTGGCGCCGGACCTCTCGATGGCACCACCTCGAATGTCATGTCGGGAGTAGCGCCGTACTGGCGNNATCCACGAATCCATGACGCTGGATGCGAGTTTTGCCGCGGGAGGGTCGACGAACCCGGCAGATAACCTCACTACGACCCGATTCTGGGCCACCTATTACTACCGCCGTCGCTTTGGCGGGACGCTGGGCCATTTCTCCACCACGGGCAGCACCGATAGCGGGCTGTATCCGGCGAACGCCGTGGGCGGCCCGGGTGTCGTCACGAGTGCCAACGGCTCGCCCGATACGAGCGGCTGGATCGCGGAGTTTAATTATGTGCCCTGGCTCAACGTCAAGCTGTCGGCCCAATACACCTGGTACAGCAAGTTCAATGGGTCGGGCTCGAACTACGACGGGGCCGGACGCAATGCCTCCGACAACAATGCGCTGTATCTGCTGCTGTGGTTTGCGTACTGAGGTTGCACATCATGCACATCCTTAATAAGAAGCCTGAAAACGCAGGCGGCTTGCCCCGGGCCGATTGGGCACGCTGCCTGCTGCAGCTCGCCGGCTTGGCTGCCCTCAGCATGGCTGGCCCAGCATCGTTCTCGGACGAACCGGACGGTACCCCCAGGGCCGGCGCCCAAAGGACTGCTATTACTGTGTGCGGCACCTGCCATGGACCACAGGGGAACAGCACTCAGCCGAAATTCCCGCGGCTGGCGGGTCAGCACGCTCACTACCTGGCAGCGCAGCTCAAGGCCTTTCGCTCTCAGACGCGCGGCGACCCCGACGCCGTGGGCTACATGTGGGGAATGGCAGGCGAGCTCGACGACGCCTCGATCGAGGCGCTCGCCGGCTACTTCGCCGAGCAGAAGGCGGAGCCCTCCTCAGGCCGGCGCGACTCGACGCTGGTGGCACACGGACGTGAAATCTACGAGCAGGGCATCGCCTCGCAAGGCGTACCTGCCTGCAGCTCCTGTCACGGGCCCGACGCGCACGGCCTGCAGGACTTCCCGCGGCTCGCGGGTCAGCACGCGCAATACATCCTGAAGCAGCTGGCCTCCTTCCAGAGCAACATGCGCAACGTCGCCATCATGCACGGCGTCGCCCAGAACTTGCATCTGGCGGACATGCAGTCGGTGGCGGCGTACCTGGAAGCACAGCCCTGAAGGCATGCGCCAGCGTTGGCATCTCGCAGGTACGGAATGCCATGGTTCCGAGGCCGAGGCGGGGTCGCTCGCGCTCAGTCGGACTTAGCAGCTTTCGCTCTCTCTTTTACTGCATCCATATGGGCGTTTGCCTGGTCCTTGCACGCTTTTTGAGCATCACCTTCCAGCGCCTCGCACTTCGCCAGGGCGACTTTTGTTTTGCCCTCAGCTTGAGTAACCGCAGAGTCCGCTACGGCGCCGACACTCTTATCGGCCGCCTTGACTTGCGCATCCGCCCGGTCTTTAGCTGCCTCGGCCTCGACTTGCTTCTGTTTCTCGTCCGCCTTGGCGTTCGCCTCGGCTGCATCGCTCTGGGCTTTTGCGACATCCGCTTGAACCTTGTCGGGAGATTCGGCCTTGTTACACGCAGACAGGCCCAGTAATGCGCTGGCGAGCAACGCGCAGCTTAACGCTAGTTTCATTTGAATCCTCCGGTTTTCCACTCGACAGGGTGGAATGTTACTGGTGGAGCATACGCCTGTGGTTAGTGCGACCCGCCTCGCAAAGCCCGACTCTGCACGTAGGACGAGTCTTACAACCCTAATTCGAGCCGGCAAATTGACTTGAACTGACTGCGGCCGCTGAACCAAGTTGGAAACGATGGACTGACAGGCGGTTTCCAGAGCAGTCATATTGGGAGTCGTATTGTTGATTTTCGTAACGTTTGGGCGGGTTCGCTGACGCGGATCCGCCCTCCTTCGTTCGCAGTTCAGCCATGATCACGCCGTACATGCGCGCGGGTCCGCGACAGATGCTCCCGGCGAGGGCGCCTCCGCAATGGTGCGCACTGGCGATTGTGCGATAGCACAACTGAGCACAACCGACTCCCGCAAAATTCCCCCTAGGCGCCTCAGCGCTCGGGCAACGGCACGACCGGCAGGCTCCGATGTCCCTCGCTATCGACTGCCCGTACCGCAAAAATCACGTTGTCTTTGGAAAGCTTGAGCGTGGTGGTCGTGACGTTTCCGACGTTCTGAGCGTGCTCCCATCTCGGACTGCTCGTAGCCCGCCAGATGACTTCATAGCCGCTGGCATCGCCGGAAGGCGCCCACTCCAAGGTCGAATCATTATCGAGGTTACTGGTCACGAGTCGTACGTTGGCCGGTGATGCCGGCGCGGAGGCGAGCGCAGCCAACGTCAATGCATTCAGGCGCGCCACTTTCGCCACGTAGTCGAAGTCCACGAACTTCGGCAGGTCGCCGAACTCAATGCCGTTTTCGGTGCGTAACGTCTGATGCTGATGGTTGAAGTTTTCGCGGTATTCGGTGAAGCGAACCGCAGCATATCCTTGCTGGTTGAAGGCAGAATGATCGCCACCGCGCAAGTACCGGTCGAGCCGGAAGACGAGCAGCGCCTTTACGCCGGGGTCATAAGCCGCGCCGACCTCTGCGATGTAGCGCGCCAATTCCCGGGACGATGAATCACTTTCGCCGCCGAGAGCGCGAATCAGCTTGAGTTGCTTGTCATCGGCGGCGACGGGCACGCCCTCGGAAAACACGCGCACCATGCCCGCATCCTGTCCGACGCTCTTGTCACCGCCAACAATGTCGTTGTTCAGAGCGGCCACGATATTCCATCCCTGCTCTCTCGCCATCTGCGCGAAGTGCCGGCTGCCGTACAGACCCTGCTCTTCGCCGGCGACAGTGAGAAAGATGATCGTCGAGGGAAATTTCAGCTTGCTCAAGACTCGCGCGCACTCGAGGCTGACCGCCGTCCCGCTGCCATCGTCATTGGCGCCCGGCGCCCCGTTCTTCGAGTCGAGAACATCCGTGACGCGCGAATCGTAATGGCCGGTGACCAGCACGATGCGCTTGGCAGCCTGTGGATCCGTTCCCTTCATCACCGCATAGACGTTGGTGATTTCGGTCGGCTGAGGAATCCGCTCGGCAGGCGCCTGCGTAAAGGCGTCCGTCTTCACTTCGAGGCAGCCGCCACAATCTTTCGAGTAGCGCTCGAACTGTGACTTGATCCACTCACGCGCAGCCCCGATGCCGTGCCCGGCGGCGATCGACGCCGGATCCTGCGCCGAGAGAGTGGCCCGCGTGCCGAAGCTCACGAGCCTTTCGATGTTGGCCTGGATGCGTGCGGGCGAGATCTCCTTCAGCGCGGCGGCGATCCTTGGGTCGACCGGCTGGACTGGATCCTGCGCGTGTGCCGGGAACGCAAAAATCAGTGCAATTGCGCAGGTGACCGGAAACC
>PLEC01000128.1 GCA_003136935.1 Gammaproteobacteria bacterium | reverse complement strand
CCGCCGCCGCGCTGCGTCGATACGACATCAACGGAGCTCTCCGAGGCGACCCGCGCCAGCCCGCCGGGCAGCACGCGAAACCCAGATTCAGTTGCAATGGCGTAGACCCGGATGGTGAATGCCCTGGCCGCAAAATTCGCCGTGTCGTTCGAGCGCCATACAGGCGCCTGCGACAGTGCGACATGCTCCTGCGCCACGTACGCGTAGGGACGGGCCTGCAGCCGCCGGATGAGCGCTGCGCGCTCCTTTCCTTCGATATCACTGCCGAAGACCGGCTCGAAGTGCTGATTGGGATAGGTGGGCTTCACGACGAGCCGATCGAGATTTCCGAGCACGTAGTCGAGCGCCGGCTTCTCACCGCACCACCAGGTGCCCACGGAGGGCAGCTGCAGCGACTCACCGAGAAGACGCTCGGCGACGCCCGGCAGAAATCCGAGCCACGCTGCGGATTCGATCACCCCCGTGCCCAAGGCATTGGTGACGACTACATTCTGGGCCCGGATCGCGCTGATAAGTCCGGGCACGCCCAAAGCGGAGGCGCTGCGCAGTTCCACCGGATCGCAATAGTCATCATCGAGTCGCCGCATAATCGTGTGCACGCGCTTGAGTCCACCGAGAGTCTTGAGATACACGATCTCGTTGCGCACCGTGAGGTCGGGTCCTTCCACGAGGGGCAGGCCCAGTTGACGCGCCATATAAGCGTGCTCGAAATAAGTCTCGTTGAAATGACCCGGCGTGAGAATGACGACCAGTGGATTGGGGCCGTCGTCATATAGGCTGCGCAGGCGTTCGCGCATCTCACCGAAGAAATCGCGCACACGCCGCACGCCCAGATCGCGGATTACCTCGGGCAGAACCTGCTCGACGATGTCGCGATTCTCCAATGCGTACCCGGCTCCCGAAGGCGCCTGAGTCCGGTCCGCGAGCAGCCACCAGCGGCCATCGGGGGCGCGCGCCAAGTCGGCGGCATAGAGATGCAACCAGCTCGCGCCCCTGGGCACAAGGCCGTGACAGGGCCACAGGAAATTCGGGTGCCCAAACGGCAGCTCCGGCGGTACTAATCCTTCTGCGAGCAGGCGTTGCGGCCCGTAAAGATCCGCGAGCAACGCTTCGAGCACGCACGCGCGTTGCGCAACACCTTTCTCAATCTTGCGCCACTCGTCCTGCGAGAGTATGAGAGGCAATGGGTCGAGTGCCCACGGACGGTCTGCGCCCTGCGGATCGGAGTAGACGTTGTAGGCGACGCCGTTCTCAACGATCAACCGCCGCGTGAGTGCCAGTGCGTCGCGCCCGGTATGCTGCGCCTTGTCTGCGGTCACCCGTTCGACAAGCGCCCGCCAGTGCGCGCGCACCGCGCCGTGTTCATCGAGAAGTTCGTCGTAGCGGCGCGGATCGGGGACGTAGCTGGAAAGATACGCCTCGGTCCCGGCAGCGGAGGTCACGGGACGCTGGTCGCTCATCGCTTCATTCTTCATGTGCGGCGCAGATCAAGCGTGCAGGGGAAATCCGGACTGATCGGCGCCGGCAGCAACGAATACTCGCCGGGCGTGTGCCCGGTGCGAGTGAAGCGCGCCAGCCGTCGGCTTTCGGACTCGAAGGCATTCACCGGGAACGTCGTATAGTTGCGGCCACCCGGATGCATAACGTGGTACTGGCAGCCGCCCAACGAGCGGCTCATCCAGGTATCGAATAGATCAAAGGTGAGGGGCGAGTGGACGCCGATCGTCGGATGCAGCGCTGATGCCGGCTGCCAAGCCCGGTAGCGCACGCCGCCGACGAACTCTCCCGTCGTGCCCGTGGCCTGCAACGGAATGGGCCTGCGGTTGCAAGCCAATACATACCGATCCGCCGCCAGTCCGGTTGCCTTAACTTGCACGCGCTCAAGCGAGGAATCGACATAGCGCGTGGTAGCGCCGACAACGCCCTCCTCGCCCATGACGTGCCAAGGCTCGAGCGCCTGACGCAACTCGATCTCGACACCGCGCGCAGCGAAGTCACCGTACTTCGGGAAGCGAAATTCCATATGCGACGCGAACCATTCGTCCCGCAGTGAATAGCCTGCAGCATTTTGCTCCGCGATGACATCCGCAAAATCCTGTGCGATGAAGTGCGGCAGCATGAAGCGATCGTGCAACTGTGTGCCCCAGCGCACCAGACGCGCGGGCGAGTACGGTGTACGCCAGAAGCGCGCCACGAGGGAGCGCAACAGGAGCTGCTGCGTGAGGCTCATCCGCTCGTGGGGTGGCATTTCAAAGGCACGCAACTCGAGCAACCCCAGCCGCCCGGTCGGGCCATCCGGCGAATACAGCTTGTCGATGCAGAATTCGGCGCGATGCGTATTGCCGGTCACGTCAATGAGCAGATTGCGGAACAGCCGATCGACGAGCCAGGGCGGGCACTCAGCCCCCGGCGGCGGCACCTGGCGAAAGGCGATCTCGAGCTCACTCAGCGAGTCATTTCGCGCTTCGTCCAAGCGTGGCGCCTGCGATGTGGGGCCGATGAACAGGCCGGAGAACAAATACGATAGCGAGGGGTGATTGTGCCAATACGCCAGAAGGCTCCGCAACAGGTCCGGGCGGCGCAGGAACGGCGAATCCGCGGTAGTCGCGCCGCCTAAGACAACGTGATTGCCACCACCGGTGCCCGTGTGGTGCCCGTCGAGCATGAATTTCTCGGAGGTGAGCCGCGACAGACGCGCGGCACCGTAAAGGTGAGTCGTTCGCTCCACGATCTCGTTCCAACACGAGGCGGGATGAATGTTGACCTCGATGACACCCGGATCCGGCGTCACCCGAAAGGTATTGAGACGCGGATCGCGCGGCGGCTCGTAGCCCTCGAGGACGATCGGTTGCGACAACAAATCAGCGGTGGCTTCGACTGCGGCGATGCACTCGAGATAATCCTCGAGATGACTCGTCGGCGGCATGAAGATGTAGAGCACCCCGTGACGAGGCTCAGCGCAGATCGCGGTGCGCGCGATCCAGGATGCCGACTCGTGGTTGCACGGCGCCCGTGACGCTTGTGAACCCGGCGATCCGGGCGTTGACGTTGCAAGCCGTTGGCGAATCTTGGCGTACCCCGGAAGCGGTGCAAACGCCTGGTTGGGATCCGGCGCATGCAGCTGCGGACGGTCAGCGGGTGCGGCCCAGGGCAGCGAATCGAGGGGAAGCCGCATGCCCATAGGGGAGTCCCCGGGCAGCAGATGGCAACGCTCGCGGCGCAGAAACCAGGCGCCCGTCCGCCAATGCGTGCCGCTCGCATCGCGGGCGATCGGCAAGACGTAACCGGTTACGCTGTCGAGCCCCTGGTCGAACAGGCGAGCGAGGCGAGCGCCTTCCTGGGCATCGTCCAGGCGTGAATCCCGGCTGTCGACGTTGGCGGGCAGCCGGCGCTCTCGCCACTCATAATAAAAGGGGTCTTCGTAAGCTGCGAACACGAGTTCGGGGGACAGCCCGAGTTGGGAGGCGAAGGTGGCCAGAAATTGGTGCGCGGTGTGGGCGGTCGCGCCATAGTCAATCGCCTCATCGGCAATCAGCGCCTGATTGCACCAGATCGGTTCGGCGTCGCCACGCCAGAAGCAGTTGAGCGACCAGCGCGGCAGCTGCTCGCCCGGATACCACTTGCCCTGGCCGAAATGCGCAAGGCCGGTCGGGGCGTACCGCTCGCGCAGCCGCTGGTATAGATCGACCGCGAGATCGCGCTTATTGTCCCCGAGTGCCGCGGTATTCCATTCCGCGCCATCCGGATCATCCACGGACACGAACGTCGGTTCTCCACCCATCGTGAGGCGTACATCGAGCTCCACTAAGTCCTCGTCGATCGCCTGACCCAGGAGCTCGATCTGTGTCCACTGCGCCTCGGTGTAGGGCTTCGTGACGCGAGGTGCTTCCCAGATGCGATCCACACGCAGCGCATGCTCGAACTGAACTGCGCACTCCTCAACCGCTCCCGTAACAGGCGCCGCAGCTGACGGTTCGGGTGTGCAGGCGAGTGGGATATGCCCCTCGCCTGCGAGCAGGCCCGAGGTGGGATCGAGGCCGATCCACCCGGCACCGGGCAGATACACCTCGCACCAAGCATGCAGATCCGCAAAGTCGGCGGCCGGTCCGGAGGGCCCGTCAAGGGAGCGCACATCGGTCACGAGCTGGATGAGATAGCCGGAAGCGAACCGAGCGGCGAGCCCCAGATTGCGCAGCAATTGCAACAGCAGCCATGCTGAATCGCGGCATGATCCGGAAGCGTTCAATAGCGTCTGTTCAGGCGTTTGCACGCCCGGCTCAAGTCGAATCAGATAGCGTATATCCCGGGCCAAACGCCCATTGAGGTCGACGAGAAAATTCGCCGTACCGACCGGCACACGGGGAATCGAGGCGAGGTACTCGGCAAAGCGTGGGCCCGCGGGTGCCTTCGCCCGATACGGCGCGAGATCACTCTGTTCCTCGGCCGTGTAGGCGAACGGAAAGTTCTCCGCGTGCGGCTCGAGAAAGAAGTCGAACGGATTGAGGACTGCCATCTCGGCGATCAAATCGATTTCGATCCGCAGCTGCTCGGTTCTGTCTGGAAACACTACGCGCGCTAGATAATTGGATTCCGGATCCTGTTGCCAGTTGATGAAGTGCCGGGCCGGCTCGATGCTCATCGAATAGGACAGAATGCGAGTGCGCGAATGCGGAGCCGGCCGCAGACGCACCACGTGGGGGCCTAAGGCCACGCGCCGGTCATACCGGTAATGGGTAACGTGATTCAGCGCAACATGGATCGACACGGGCCGGCATTATACGGATGCCGCCGGGGTATTTGGACGGCACCGGCGGCGTCTCCTTTGCACCATTCTGGGTCGTGCAGGGCACGGAAGCGGATCACGCGCAACGACGTTCGATTCTGGTCGAACTGGGCTAGTATGTTCAACAGAGTGCCAGATGTTCCGGCCCACGCCGCTTAAGAGCGCTCATGAGCATCAATTGGACCAGCTACTGCGCATCCGGGCTGCATGACGAGCTGATCGGCCCGGGAGGCGGTGCGCGTGTCGCCGGTCGTGCGCTCATACGTCACCTGTCGGAGCTCGGAAGTGAGGAGATCGGCGTGCGCCAGCAGGCCGCGGAGCTCGCCATTAAGGTGATGGGCGTGACCTTCGCCGTGTATCACGAGCAAGGCGGTTCGATCGATCGCGCGTGGCCACTCGATATCATCCCGCGCATCATTTCCTCGAGGGAGTGGAACCGAATCGCTGCGGGCCTGAAACAGCGCGTCGCCGCGCTCAATCACTTCATCGACGATGTTTATCACGCGCAGCGTATCGTCAAGGACGGTGTGTTTCCGCACCATGTCATCATGTCCTCGAAAAACTTCCGGCCGAACTGCGTCGGTATCAGTCCGCCGCAGGGCTGCTGGGCGCATATCTGCGGCTCGGATCTGGTGCGCGACAAAGACGGCACGGTCTACGTGCTCGAGGACAACCTGCGCGTACCGTCCGGTGTTTCGTACATGATCGAGAACCGGCAGGTTGCGAAACGCGTGCTTCCGGAGCTGTTCGAGAATACTGCGATCCTTCCCGTCGATGATTACCCTTCCCAGCTGCACGAGATGCTGGTGGCGCTATCTCCTCGACGCGGACCATTGCCGGAGGTCGTGGTGCTCACGCCCGGCATCTACAACTCGGCGTACTTCGAACATTCGTATCTCGCGCGGCAGATGGGCTGTGAACTCGTCGAAGGCAGAGATCTTGCGGTACACGACGATGACTGCGTGTACATGCAGACGATCCACGGCTGGACACGTATCGACGTGATCTACCGGCGCATCGACGATGACTTCCTCGATCCGGAATCCTTCCGCGCAGACTCCACGCTGGGCGTTCCAGGACTTATGCGCGCCTGGGCAAAAGGTAACGTGGCTCTGGCTAATGCGCCCGGTGCAGGCGTCGCGGATGACAAGCTCGTGTACACCTACGTGCCCGAGATGATTCGCTACTACCTCGACGAGGACCCGATTCTGCCGAACGTTCCCTCATGGCGCTGCGCGGAGCCCGAACAGCTCGAGCATGTTTTGCATCATTTGGATTCGCTGGTGGTCAAACCCGTCGACGGCTCGGGCGGCTATGGAATGCTGATGGGACCAACGGCGAGCCAGCGCGAACGCAATCAATTCGCCGCCCAAGTGAAGGCAGCGCCGCGCAATTTCATTGCCCAACCGGTGATAACCCTGTCCACGGTGCCGACCTTCGTCAATGACCGCATCGAGCCGCGTCATGTGGATTTGCGTCCGTTCATCCTTAGTGGTCCGAAGACCTACGTGACAACCGGGGGACTGACCCGCGTCGCCCTGCGTGAAGGCTCGCTCGTGGTCAATTCCTCACAGGGAGGTGGCAGCAAAGACACCTGGATCGTGGACATGGAGGCATAGCCCGTGCTCTCCCGTGTCGCGGAGAATGTCTACTGGCTGGCACGTTACCTTGAGCGTGCGGAGAACACGGCGCGCCTGGTCAACGTCAACGCAAAACTGCTCCTTGACCTGCCGCCCGAATACCGGCCAGATTGGTTGGCGCTCATCGACATCACCGGCAGCCGCGAACTGTTCGATGCTCGCGAGAAGGGAACCGAGGAACGTGACATAGTTCATTTCCTGATTGCCGACCTCGATAACCCCGGATCGATCCTCTCATCGGTCCGTTCCGCACGCGAAAATGCCCGCACGTTGCGTGACGTTCTTCCGAACGAAGTTTGGGAGCACATGAATGAGCTGTTCATGGAAATCAAAGAGAAGTTGCCGGCAGCGTTAAGTAAGCGCACCCGCTTCCATTTCCTACAGCGCATCATACGGGGCATGCAGACGCTGACCGGCGAGCTTGAAGGAACGATGAGCCGTAATGACGCATTCACATTACTGATGCTCGGCCGCAATCTGGAGCGTGCCGACATGACGAGCCGGATCGTTGATGTGCGTTCCGCGCAGCTGCTTCCCGCGGATGCGCCGGGGTTCCGGCCGTTCGACACGATCCAGTGGCTTAACCTGCTGAAAACGCTGTCCGGCTATCAGATGTACCGCTTGAGCCAGCGAACTCTCGTCAGCCGCTCAGCTGTTCTCGAATTCGTGCTGCGAGACCTCCAGTTCCCGCGCGCGTGTCTGTTCTGCCTGAAAGAGGTCGAGCATTTCCTGCGGGCGCTGCCGCGCAGCGCCGGCGTGCTGGGCTCACTGGGAGGGGCCCGCAGCTTCCTCGAGAGTGCGACGCCGGCGACTCTCGACCAGCCCGGTCTGCATGAGCTCATCGATCAATTGCAGTTGCACATCATCGTTGTGCACGAGGGCATCGCGCAGACTTATTTTCCGCCGCGCGCGGGAGACACCGGTCAGAGTCAGAGTCAGATTCAGTTCTCCAGCGATGCGCGACAGAGGAAGCCGCTGTTCTCGGAGGCCCCTTCGATCTGAGCGTGGCATCCTCGAAGAATTGGTAGGGAATTCAGAAATGCCCTCACACGGCCAATGCCGTTACAGTGGTCGTGCCGACTGCGTTCCGATCAAGCTGACCGTACCTCATCAGTCCAAACCTTGAAGCTGACGAGCGTATTGGTCCCGAATGTCGTGCTTATCGCGACGTCGATCGCGTCGCGGCCTCTTGCCATCAGTACGCGCCCGATCCGCGGCACGTTGTTGCGGGGATCGAAGGTATACCAGCGTCCTCCGAGATACGCCTCGAACCAAGCGGCGAAGTCCATCGGACCGTAAGGCGGCGGAACGCCTATGTCGCCGAGATAGCCGGTGCAGTACCGCGCCGGAATATTCATGCATCGGCAGAAGGCAATAGCAAGATGTGCGAAATCGCGGCAGACGCCGCGCCGCTCGTTGAACGTTTCCCATGCCGTTCTTGTGGCGCTCGCATGCTCATAGCCAAATGAGATGTGATTGTGCACGAAATCGCAGATCGCCTGGACCCGACCCCAGCCCATGGGAGTTTGACCGAACATGTTCCAAGCGATCTGTAGAAATTTCTCGGTATCGCAATATCGGCTCGCCAACAGAAAAACGAGGGCCTCTTCAGGCAAATCCTGTATTAAATGCTGTTGCGCAGACGTTGCAACGACCTCCGGCTCGCCGGAGTCGTTGACCACGGCCGTGCTCGTGATCCTGGTCTGACCTTTAGGGGCGACGATACGACTGCACCAGTTGCCGAAGCTATCGCGATAGGCGGCTATTGGAATGGACGGGTCTGTAACTACATGATCCGGAACGGCGAGATCAGCTGCGCGCGTATAGTGAATATTCAGCAGCAACATCATCGGCGTCGGCTGCGGACAGTCGTAGATCAACTCGTAGCCCACCTTGATCTTCACATACGCCTCCTTTGGACCTTGGGCTCAATCGCGTGGAAACACGGAGCACACCACAATCATCACGAACCGGCAATTAAATGCCAAGACGATGCTCAAGGATGTGAACGCCTGGTTCAGCAAGGCCAAGGCCACCCGGACGCTCCGTGGGCTCACTGCACTCGACGCCAGGAATCAGGGGCCAAGTGCCGCAGATCATCGCTTCGGCGCTGACAAGTCCCTGTTCCAGCGGTCGAATTGGATTTCGTCGGTGCAGTCAGGCAACGCAAGCCAATGGTGTAACGCGGTACCAGGCTAATGCGTGGCCAGTGAGCCCGACCGCTTCAGCGGCTACACTCCCCGACATGAGAACCATCAGCACGATTGCATTAACGCTCGGCGCCCTGCTCCTCGGCGTCGCGCTGTTCATCTATTCCGGCCGCTATGACATGGGCGCCGACGCCCCGCATTGGCCGGCGACTCAGAGCCTGATCACGGCGCTGCGCGATCGGTCGATCGCTGCGCACAGCGCAGGACTGCAGCCACCGGACCTGCAGGATGCGGCACTGATTTCGAAAGGGGCCGGCCAATATGCCGCGATGTGTGTCGGCTGCCACCTGGCCCCGGGCATTGCGAATTCGGAGATCAGACCAGGCCTGTACCCGCGGCCTCCGAATCTCGCGCGGGTGCGANNCTCACAATCTGGAGCATGGTCGCCTTCCTTCAGAAACTCCCCGACCTCGACGCCGCACAATACAAACAGATGGTCGCCGCGGCGCCGCCCGATGAGGATATGGACATGGGCAAAGGCGATGCACCGCCCAAGTGAGCCGGGAAATGACAGCTTACGGGCAGGTGCTGGACAGGTCGTGCGCATCCGCCTTTTGTGCCTGCGCACAGAAAGCCGCGACTCGTGTTTTCTTCAGGTCACTCCAGGCACCGAGCTGCGCGGCGAGCCTGGCGTGCATGCCGGCATAGGTTTCGATCTCCTGCGCATTGGGTGCCGTGTCGGCGTCGTCCAGCAGGCCGCTGAAAGAATAGATCTGCTCGTTCAACATGCCGGGGAAGTTCAGATTGGCTTCTGAGCCCTTGATGTTGACCTGCATCAGCACCGCTTCGATTTGCCCAGCCTGCTTGAGCAGCGCGTTTCCTTCGGCCGTGAGCGCCGTGCCGTTGGGGTTACCGTTGGTCTCCTGCAGCACCGCCGCGACCCCGCTTTTAACGCGGCGAATATCGTTCACGGCGCGATGCAGCGCGTCCTGATCCTTATAGACCTGCATTGACAGCGCGAATTTCAGCCGCAGTCCCCCGAGCGATCCCTTGTCGCGCGGATCGGCCGCGATGGTGAGTGGCACGCTCTGCGTGTGCCCGCCAGAGGTGAGCCTGACGGTGTAGTTGCCAGGCAGCGCGATCGGCCCCCGGGGCGGCAGATTGGCATAGAACGCGCCGGAAATTTGCACCGGATCGTCATAACGCAGATTCCAGACAAAGCGGTTCATGCCCTGAAGCGCCCCCAGCGTGTCCTGGGGATGCACCTGGTCCGGCCATTCCGGGGGCTGTTCAGCCTCTTTCGCCTTCACGCTGGTAAGATGGCGTACGAGACTGCCGTTGGCATCCAGAATGTCGAGGCTGATCGCCTCGGTGGGCACCGCTGGCAGGTAGTAATCGATGAGAATGCCGGCGGGCGGGTTCTGGCCTACGGGCGGGCGCACATCGACCTGGTCGGGGTAGTAGAGCCGATAACCGGTTGCGGGCGTATACAGAAACGCGGTCGATGCCGCCGCTGCGGCCGCGACCTGGCGCAGTGGCGTGACGTCATCGAGTATCCAGAATGAGCGTCCATGGGTCGCGACCACCAGGTCGTCGCCCTTGACCACCAGATCGTGAATGGGAGAGCGCGGCAGATTGAGCTGCAGGCTTTGCCAATGTCGCCCGTCGTCAAAGGATACGAAGACGCCGGTTTCGGTGGCGGCATAAAGCAGGCCGCGCTTGCGCGAGTCTTCGCGCACCGCGTGAACGAACGACCCGTCCGGCAGGCCGGCGTCAATGCGCCGCCAGCTCTTGCCGCCATCGTCAGTCCTGAAGATGTAGGGCTTCACGTCATCGAGCTTGTGGCGATCGACCGCCACATAGGCGGTGTTCGCGTCGTAGCGTGACGGCTCGATCATGCTGATCGTGCTCCACTGGGGCATGTCGTGCGGACTGACATTGGTCCAGGCGCCGCCGCCGTCCGTGAGCTGGATCAGCCCGTCATCGGTTCCGACCCAGATCATTCCCTTCCTGAGCGGTGATTCCGCGATGGCGAAAATCGTGTCGTAGTATTCGACGCTGGTGATGTCCTTGGTGATGGGGCCGCCGGAAGCCTGCTGTCTGGATTTGTCGTTGCGAGTCAGATCGGGGCTGATGGCGCTCCAGCTGCCGCCGTCATTGGTCGTCCGGTAGAGACGCTCCATGCCGTAATAGAGCGTGTCTGGATCGAACGGCGACATGCTCAGAGGCGAGGTCCAGTTGAAGCGATGCTCCAGGTCCTTGGCGGCGTGGCCTGAGGCATCGATCGGCCATACCGGAATGACCTGCCACTGCATGGTGTGCTTGTTGAAGCGGCCGACGACGTTTTCGCTGCTGCCATAGACGATGTCGGGATCGCGCGGGTCGGCGATCACGAAGCCGCACTCCCCCTGGAACACGTCGTACCAGTCGCGCTGCACGATGGCGCCTTCGTCATCCATGCTGGCAATGGCGACGCTCGTATTGTCCTGTTGCGCACCGTAGACATAGTAGGGAAAGCGGTCGTCGACAGACACATGATAGAACTGCGCCGTCGGCTG
>PLEC01000018.1 GCA_003136935.1 Gammaproteobacteria bacterium | reverse complement strand
TGGTGAGCATCCGAACGCGAAGCAGGTCACCTGCGTCCGGTTCGTTGGCCTGACCGGTGAGCGGCGCCACGCGCCCGGGCGGGTCGGGGGTCACTAGTCGAAGGCCGCGTTGACCGGTGAGCCGTGGTGGTGGACAAGGCGCCAGCTCCCCTGGTCGTGGACGAACACGTTCGTGGCCGCGACGCGTGCGCCGGAGAGCTCCCCGGTGTCGGTCGCGTCACCCTCGGGTGATCCGGCGGCCTGGAGGATGTTCTCGTCGAGGGTGACGAGCGCGACGTTGCCGTCGAGGAGGACCCGCTCGTCGGTGAGGACGAACTGGATGAACGGCGTGTTGGCGAAGATCGCCTGCCAGGAGCCTGCGACTCTCGCCCACCCGGCGAGGGTGGGCCAGCCGGGGTGGGTGACGGTGACGCGGTCGGAGTGCTCCCAGACCTCGGCCATGGTGTCGAGGTTCCGTGCTTCGAACGCGGCGTAGAACGCGCCGTTGGCGGCTCGAACTTCGTCGTCGGCGCTCACGCCGAGCATGATGACGGGCTATGCCGCTGGTGTCGACTGAGCTGGTCAGCGCGGGTGCAGTTCGCCTGGCGCGTCATGACTGGGGCGGGGACGGGGACCCGATCGTCCTCGCGCACGCCACGGGCTTCCGCGGCCTGATCTGGCGTCCGCTCGCCGAGCGTCTCGTCGCGGCCGGGCGTCGGGTGTGGTCGTTCGACTTCCGGGGCCATGGGGACAGCGACCCATCGCCCGACGGGTACGCCTGGGAGCGTTTCGCCGACGATGTGCTGGCGGTCCTCGACGGGCTCGGGCTGGCGGGTGACCCGGCGCTGCTGGGCGTCGGGCACTCCAAGGGTGCGGCCGCACTGCTGCTCGCCGAGCTCGCGGCGCCGGGGACGCTCCGTCGGGCGTGGTGCTACGAACCGGTCGTCATCCCCGGCGAGCCGCGCGGCCCCCAGGTCGACTTCCCGCTGGCCCGCAGCGCCCGCCGTCGGCGGACGCGGTGGGCCTCCCCCGACGAGGCCCAACGCTCGTGGGCGAGTCGAGCGCCCCTCGACGTACTCGATGCGGCGTGTCTCGCGGCGTACGTCGACGGCGGGCTGCGGTCGCGGCCCGATGGCACGTGGGAGCTGAAGTGCGATCCGAACGACGAAGCGGCGGTCTATGAGTACGCCTCGGCGCACCGCTTGTGGCCGGAGCGGGGCGCGCTCGGGACCCGGGTGCGGATCGTCTGCGGGGAGCGGTCCGACGCGGTGACGCCCGGGCTCGGGGCTCGGCTCGCGGCCGGGATCCCGAACGCGACCCTCGAGGTCATGCCCGGCCTCGGTCACTTCGGTCCTCTCGAAGACCCGGCGGCGGCGACCGCGTCGATCCTGGCCTTCGACGCCGAGACCCGCTGAGCGCGGCTCGGTCAGGCGGTCGGGGCGGGCGCGTCGTCGTCGGGCGGGGGCGCCCGGCCGGACGTCTCGCTCGCCGCGCCGTTCGGGTCCGGGGTTGAGCCGGGACCGGGTTCGACCTCGGCCATCCGGTCTCGCTGGGTGTGGATCATGGATACGCGGCTGGTGAGGAACAGCGCGACGATCGAAGCCAGCAACACCGGTGGGAGGAGTCGCAACCCGGACATCTCGGCCACCACGAGCGTGGAGCCGAACGGTGTCTTGGTCACCCCGGCGTTGATCGCGGCCATGAGGGCGGCCATCGCGAGCACCTTGTCCACGCCGAGCACGTCGTGGGCGGCTGCCCCCAGCGCGGCGCCGAGGAAGAACATCGGGATGATGAATCCGCCCCGCCAGCCCGAGGAGACGATCATCGACGAGGCGATGAGCTTCACGATGAACGCGAGCAGCAGCGTGGCGAGCACGATCTTCGCGGTGGCGATGACCTGGATCTGGCCCTCGCCGAACGTGAGTGCGTACGGGGTCGCGAAGGCGAGGCCGCCGAGGGCGGCACCGCCGACGATCGGTCGGAGCATCGGGGGCAGCGCCTGGAAGCACCAGCGGAACAGCTGCGCGGCGTAGATGAACGCGACCGCGACGAGCGCGCCGGCGCAGCCGGCTGCCAGGCCGACCCCGAGGTCGACGAAGCGCACCGTGTGCGGCTCTGGGAAGTGCCACACGGGGCGAAATCCGAGTCCGGTCACCAGCCCATAGACGACGTAGCCGGCCAGCGATCCGATCCCGGCGGGGAGGAGCGCTTCGTAGTACTCGAGGCCGCGCCGGTGCAGGATCTCGAGCGCGAAGACGGCCGAGCCGAGCGGCGCGCCGAACAGCACGGTGAATCCCGCGGCCATGCCGGTGACGGTCAGGATCCGCGACTCGGACACGCTGAGCCGGCGGCGCAGCGCGATCCAGCTGCCCACGGCCCCGGTCGTCTGCACGAGCGGCGCCTCGGGCCCGATGGCGCTGCCGACACTGATCCCGAGCAGCGAGATGGGGATCAGCGAGCGCAGGTCGCGCAGGTCAGCCGGGCCGCCCGACACGTGGATGTTGTCGATGAGCAACTCGACGTCCCCGGGGCTCCCGAGCACGCGGGTCAAGAGCCCGATCGTGGCGCCCACCGCCACGATCAGCACCAGGTGCGTCGGACGCGCGAACCCGCCGGGCCCCAGGACGCGGGTGAGGAGCTTGAGCGTCTCGACGAAGCCGGCGCCGGCCAGCCCCGACACGAGGCCGACGAGCACGACCAGCCACCAGAACCCGCGTGGCGCGGTGACGATGACGCTCGCGAATCCCCACCGCCCCCGGACTCGCTGGCGATCGCCGCGACCCCGAGACTTCATATCGTGCCATGATATATCTCAGTCGCGCGCACCCGGCTTGCTGTGGCACCGTGGAACGTCGTTGCTGGTCCCCGGTTGCGTCGCTCGGCGGGTCGATCGATCGTCGAGCCGGTCAGCCGACGACGCCGGTTTCCCGAAGGCGTGCGAGCTCCGCGTCCTCGAGGCCGAGCTCGTCGTGGAGCACCTCGTCGGTGTGCTCACCGACCCACGGGACCCGCGTTTCGGGTCCTTCGGCGACCTTCGTCATCTTCACCGGGTTGCCGGGCATGAGGTAGGGCGGTTCGCCATCGGTGCGTGGCACCTCGACCAGCATGTGGCGCGCGGCGACGTGCGGGTCGGCGATCACGTCGGGAGCGGTGTTCATGGGTCCGGTCGCGATGCCGGCTTCGTTGAGCTCGCGTGCCGCCTCGAGCTTGGTCTTGTCGGCCGCCCAGCCCTCGATGGCGGGGCGGATCACGTCCTCGAGGTGCACGCGCCAGCCTTCGCGGCTCGCGAAGCGCGGGTCGTCGAGCCATTCGGGGTGGCCGATCAGCTTGGTGAGGCGCTCGAACTGGTGCTCACGACCGACCTGCACGACGAACCATCCGTCCTTGGCGCGGAAGCCGTCCATGATGAGCAGGGGGCCGAGCCCGCCGGGTCGGAGCCCCATGGACCAGAAGTTCGTGACCAGGTCGGTCATCGCCACGACGGCGTCGAGCATCGCGACGTCGACGTACTGGCCTTCGCCGGTCCGGTCTCGGTGCCGCAACGCGGCGAGGGTGCCGACGACCGCGAAGAGGGAGCTGGAGATGTCCCCGAGCGCGCCGACCGGCCCCACCACGGGGGGTTGATCATCGACCTGCTTGAAGGCGTAGATCCCCGACATCGCCTCCACGATGGGTGCGTACGCGGCCCACGAGTCATAGGGCGAGGAGATCGTGTTGCCGAACCCCGACACCGACACGTAGATCAACGCGGGGTAGAGCGCGGCGAGGTCTTCGTAGCCGAGACCCATGCGCTGCATCGTCCCGGGCTTGAAGTTCTCGGCCACGATGTCGAAGCGTCCGGCGAGCGCCCGGAACAGATCGCGGCCTTCGGGGGCTTTGAGGTCGATCCCGACGCTGCGCTTGTTGAGGTTGTTGCGCAAGAAGGTGGCGCCGGCGCGCCGCCCGGTCGGGTCGGTCATCGCGGGGAGGGCGCCCCGCCCGGATTCGCCGTCTCGAGGGTGTTCGACCTTGATCACCTCGGCGCCGAGGCGGGCGAGGAGTTGGGTGCCAAACGGCAGGGCCTGCATCTGCTCGGCGGCGAGGATCCGCACGCCGTCGAGCGGCTTGCCGTAACGCTCGGCGTCGGCGTTGGCGACCTCCCCGAGCCTCACCCGCGATCCTCCGCGGCGGTCCGGTCCCAGGGTCTGTCGTGGCGCACGGGGCCGCATGGTAGATGGGCCGGGACCTGCGGTCGGCCGGTACGATCGGCGCGGTGCTGGGCGACGGGCCGCCCAGCGGGACCGAGAAGGACGTGATGCAGGGAATTCTCAGCGCCGCGGGCTACGTGCCCTACCGACGGCTGGACCGCAGCGCCATCGCCGAGACCTTCGGCTCGGGCGGGGGCCGGGGCACCCGAGCGGTAGCCGGCTACGACGAAGACACCACGACACTGGGCGTGGAGGCGGCGCGCCTGGCGTTGCGGGCCGTGCCCGACACGCCGGCCCAGGTCCTGTGGTTCTCGACGGTCGCTCCCGCCTACCTCGACAAGACGAACGCCACGACGATCCACGCCGCGCTGCGACTCGACACCGACGTCGTGGCCGCCGACTTCGGCGGGGCCATCCGATCGGGCGTCGCGGCGCTCGGGACGGCGCTGCACACCACCACACCGACGCTGGTCGTGACGGCCGACATCCGCGACGGCCTGCCCACCAGCGCCGACGAATCGGCCGGCGGTGACGCCGCCGCCGCGATCCTGGTCGGCCCGGACTCCGCCGGCCCGCTCATCGCCACCCTCGTCGGTGAAGGTCACACCACCGAGGAGTTCATCGATCGCTGGCGCGTGCCCGGCGAGCGTCGATCGAAGGTCTGGGAGGAGCGGTTCGGCGAGACGAAGTACGTCCCGCTCGGCGAGCAGGCGTGGAACACGGCGCTGAAGGACGCGGAGCTCTCACCCGACCAGCTCGACCGGGTGATCGTCACCGGATCTCACGGCCGCGCGGTGCGGGCGCTGATCGCCCGACTCGGTGTCGACAAGGCGCGAGTCGTCGATGATCTCAGCGGATCGGTCGGGTTCACCGGCGCCGCGCACCCCGGACTCCTGCTCACCACGGCGCTCGAGACGGCCGCCCCCGGTCAGACCATCGCGCTCGTGTCGCTCGCCGCCGGCGCCGACGTGCTGCTCAATGCCAAGAGCGTATTCGGCATGCCGGCCATGGCTTCCAGTTTTTTCAATATCGGCTCGATCGTCGGCGGCGTGGTGCTTGGCTACTGGATCGAACCGCACTTCGGTCCGCGCGCGCTGCTCGGACGCGCCGTGGGCACGCTGATTGGAGGGGCCCTGCAGCTCGCGGTGCAACTGCCGTCGCTGGCTCGCCTGGGCTATCGATTCCGGCCCGATTTTCAATGGCGCGATGCCGGCGTCAGCGCCATCCTGGCACTCATGGGGCCGTCGGTGATCGCCGCCAGCACCACCCAGGTGAATGTGCTGGTGAACTCGGTGTTCGCATCCAAACTGGGCGACGGACCGACTTTCTGGCTGACGGTCGCCTTCCGGCTGATGCAGTTGCCGCTGGGGATTTTCGGCGTGGCACTCGGTACCGTGGCGCTGCCGCTGCTGGCGCGCATGGCCGCCACCGGCAATACCGCGGGGTTTCGCAGCGAGCTGGCGCGCGGTATGCGCCTCGCCTTCCTCATGACCATTCCGGCGAGCGTCGGTCTCATGGTACTCGCCGAGCCGATCATCTCGGTGCTCTACCAGCACGGCCGTTTCGGCGCCCACGAGACCGCGGAATCCGCAGGCGCATTGCGGTTCTATGCCATCGGGTTGTGCGGCTACGCCGCTCTCAAGGTGCTCGTCAACGCCTTCTACGCGCTCGACCGGCGCAAGACGCCGATGGTAGTGAGCTTTCTTGCCGTCGGACTTAACCTGCTGCTCAACTGGATCTTCACCCTGCAGCTCGGCTGGGGCCATCGCGGGCTGGCGTTTTCCACCGCCTGCGTCGCCACCAGTAACTTTCTCATCCTCTATGTCCTCATGCGCAGACAGCTCGGCACGCTTGAGTCCCGCGCCATGCTGTCGCTGCTCGGCAAGATCGCGGTGGCGAGTTCGCTGTTGCTCGGGATCTCGTGGGCAGGCGGACATTTCCTGCTGGCGGATTGGGCCGTGCAGGCTTTCTGGCCAAAGCTCCTGAGTCTCATGCTTGTCATCGCCGCGGGCGCTGGCGCGTTCTTCTTTGCGGCCAGCGCCTTGGGAATCGGCGAAGTGCACGACATCACCCGTGCCGTGCGCCGTCGATTGCAACGCCGGGCTTGAAGCTGCGGCAGGCTTCGAGTACGCGCGTGAGCACCGCGCGCAGCGGCGCGGCGAAGTCCTCATCGTAAGCGCACGGCCAGCTGTCGGCGTCCACCTCGCAAGCAGGTTCGCGTAAGTAGGCGCGGCACGCCAGTTCCATCTGCACGGCATGCACGCCGTCCTGCGGCGCCCCGTAGTGCCGGGTGGTGTAGCCGCCGCGGAAGCGCCCGTCGGTCACTCGCGTAAGCCCGCTGGCATCGCACAGCGCCTCGATGGAGCGCGTCAGCGCCGCATCGCAACTTACCCCGCTGTTAGTACCGATGTTGAAGTGTGGCAGTGTGCCGGGGAACAGTCGCGGGATCTGCGAGCGGATCGAGTGGCAGTCGTAGAGTACGACCACGCGGTGCGCAGCGCGCAAACGCCCGAGCTGTTCGCCGATCACCCGGTGATAGGGCTCAAAGTACTCCCGGCGCCGCAGGGCAATCTCCTGCGGGCCCGGCGCCGCGCCCGCACCGTATAGCGGCTCGCCATCGAAAGTGGTGGTCGGACACAACTCGGTGGTGGCGTGGCCCGGATAGAGGGAGGCGCCGGATGGGTCGCGGTTGGCGTCAATAACGGTGCGCGACACGCTGGTGCGCACGATGGTTGCCCCGAGATCCGCGGCGAACGCGTACAACCGCTCGATCCACCAGTCCGTGTCCTTGCGCGCCAGCCACGGCGACGGCAGCTGAGCAGCGATGCGGGAGGGGATGGCGGTCCCGGTGTGCGGCATGCACAGCAGCAGCGGCGCATCCCCGCGCTGCACTTGCAGCCACGACGCTTGGTTCTCATCGCCCATACATCAATAATGTACGCCATGACGAGCCTGTGGTTTGAATCGGCGCTGTTGCCGCAAGGTTGGGCGACGCAGGTGCGCCTTACTGCGGCCGACGGGCACATCGAGCGCGTCGCGGTGGGAGTGGCCGCGCAAGCGGAGGATGAACGGCACGCCATTGGTGTGCCGGGGCTTCCGAACGTGCACAGCCACGCCTTCCAGCGCGGGCTCGCCGGACTCACCGAGCGGCGCGGACCGGCGCACGACAGTTTCTGGAGCTGGCGCGAACTCATGTACCAGTTTGTCGAACGCATGGACCCGGATGAGTTTGAGGCCTTGAGCACGCTCGCCTACGCGCAGATGCTCGAGGGCGGCTTCACACACGTCGGCGAATTTCACTACCTCCACCACGATCGCAATGGGGTGCCGTTTGCGGATCCCGGCGAACTTGCGGGCCGCATCGCCGCCGCCGCCGCCCACACCGGCATAGGACTCACGCTCCTGCCGACGTTCTATGCGCACGCGGGTTTCGGTGGTACCGAGCCCGCGCCACGGCAGCGCCGCTTCTGCAACGATCCGCAGCGCTTTGCGCGCATTGTCGAGGCGAGCCGCAAGGCAGTGCAGGGACTCGCGGGGGCCAGGGTCGGCGTGGCGCCGCACAGCCTGCGGGCGGTGACGCCTTCTGAGCTCGCCGCGGTGGTTGAGCTCGCACACGGCGGCGTGATCCACATCCACATCGCCGAGCAGCTGCGGGAGGTCGAGGAGTGCCTCGCGTGGAGCGGCCGGCGGCCGGTGGAGTGGCTGCTCGACAATCAGGACGTCGATAAACGCTGGTGCCTGGTGCATGCGACGCACGCGACCGATGCGGAGCTTGAGGCGGTGGCGGCACGCGGCGCGGTGATCGGACTTTGCCCATTGACAGAGGCGAGCCTGGGCGACGGCATTTTCCCGGCGGCGCAGTTTTTCGCCCACAAGGGTCGCATTGCTATCGGCAGCGACTCCAACATCCTGCTGGATGCGGCGGAGGAACTGCGTTTGCTCGAGTACTCGCAGCGCCTCGCCCAGCGCGCCCGCAATGTGCTCGCTGCGGGGCACGGCGCCTCCACTGGCAGGAGTCTCTTTGACGCCGCACTTTCCGGTGGCGCCCAGGCGTTGTACCCCGATGAGCGGGCGACGGGCCTGGCACCAGGGGCATCCCTCGACGTGCTCAGTCTCAACGCCGCTCACCCGGCGCTCATCGCACGGCGCGAGGATGAGATCCTCGATAGCTGGATTTTTGCCGGCGGCCAGCCGGTGATTGATTGCGTGTGGCGGGCCGGGGTCAAGCTCGTGAGCGGTGGGCGGCACCGCGATCGTGACGGCATCGCCGCGCGCTATGGGCAGGCGTTGCGGCGGTTACTCGCCTGAAGCCGGTCGATGCAGCGGAAAATGCTAGCATTACGCGCTTCAATTCTCAGGCGCGGTGAAGCCAAGGGTAAGCGGCACGCGTGCCGCGCAAAGGTAAGGTTATGGCACTCAAAATAATGATTCTCGGCGCTAACGGCTTCATCGGCAGCGGCCTCACCAACTCGATCCTGCGCAACCGCGACTGGGATATCTACGGCATCGACCTCGCGGACAACAAGCTCGGGGAGGCGCCGAAGAACCCGCGGTTCCACTTTGTCGAAGGTGACATCACCATCAACAAGGAGTGGGTCGAGTACCACGTGAAGAAATGCGACGTGGTGGTGCCGCTGGTGGCCATCGCCAATCCGGCGCAATACGTCACGCATCCGCTGCGGGTGTTTGAGCTCGATTTCGAGGCCAACATCGACGTCGTGCGGCACTGCGTGAAGTACAACAAGCGGCTGATCTTCCCGTCCACCTCCGAGATCTACGGCATGTCCCCGGATCCGGTACTCGACGAGGAGACGAGCCCGCTGACCTACGGTCCGATCCACAAGCAGCGCTGGATATATGCCGCCTCCAAGCAGCTGCTCGACCGGGTGATTTACGCCTACGGCGTGCGTGACAACCTCGACTACACGCTCTTCCGGCCCTTCAATTTCATCGGCCCGAATCTGGATAACGTCGAGGAACCCAAGGAGGGCAGCTCGCGGGTGTTCACCCAGTTCCTCTCCAACGTGCTGTACAAGCGCCCGATCAAGCTGGTCGACGGCGGCAGCCAGAAGCGCTCATTCACCTACATCGACGATGCCATCGAGGCGCTGCTCACCATCCTCGAGAACAAGGACGGCTGTGCCAGCCGGCGCATTTTCAACATCGGCAATCCGGCCAACTGCATCTCGATCCGCGATCTCGCGCAACGCACCATCCGCATCGCGCAGGAATTCCCGGTGCTGCGGGACGCGGCCAAGGCGACCCAGATCATCGACATCTCCGCCGGGGACTACTACGGCAAGTACTACCAGGACATCCAGGTGCGCGTACCGAACGTCGAGGCCGCGAAGCGCGATCTGGGCTGGCAACCCACGACCGACATGGACACCGCAATCCGGCGCACCATCGATTTCTACGTGAAGCAGGAAGGCTTCGGCACCCGCGCGGCGGCAATGGCCGCGGGTATCTAGCGGCACGCTGCCGCGCACATGGGCAGCGAGATACAGGGGCTGCGCGCGCGGCGGCCGGGGTGGCTGGCGTGGACGTTGCTGGCCGTGGCGTGGTTTGCCACCGTGCCGCTGCGCCCGCTGCTCGATCCTGACGAGGGCCGTTATGCGGAAATTCCGCGCGAGATGCTCACGAGCGGCGACTGGATTACGCCGCGTTTCGACGGCCTCAAATACTTCGAAAAGCCCCCGCTGCAGTACTGGGCAACCGCGGCGGTCTATTCCGTTGCCGGTGTGAGCGAGTGGAGTTCGCGCCTGTGGTCGGCCGGCCTTGCGTTCGCCTGCCTGGCGCTGGTATTTGCGTGGACGGGACGCCTCTACGGCCTNNCGTTCTGGCTGAGCTGCGCAGTGTTTGCTTTCACGCTCGCGCAGACGAGCGCGGTGAAATCCGCGAGCGAACGGCGCTGGATGCTCCTCGCCTGGGGCGCGGCCGCGCTGGCCGTGCTGTCCAAGGGAATCGTGGTCGGGGTGCTCGCCGGAACGGCGCTCGTGGTCTATACACTCATCGAGCGCGACACGCTCACCTGGCGGCGACTGCATCCTCTGCCGGGGCTCGCGTTATTCCTGTTGCTGGCCGCACCCTGGTTCATCCTGGTGTCGCTGCGCAACCGCGGTTTTCCCGGGTTTTTCTTTGTGCATGAGCATTTCACGCGCTTCCTCACCACGGTGCATCAGCGGGTCGAGCCGTGGTGGTACTTCCTGCCGCTGCTCCTGCTCGGCGCACTGCCGTGGGCGCTGCCGCTGGCGCGGGCCTGCCGCGCGGCGTGGTCGGCCGGCGCTCCCGCTACCGGGCACGACGTCGCCACCGGCATGACTCCTGGGTTCAAACCGCTGAAGTTCCTGGCTCTCTACGCCGGTGTGACGCTGGTGTTCTTCTCCGCGTCCGGCTCCAAACTCGCGCCCTACATCCTGCCGATGTTTCCAGTGCTGGCGGCGATCAGCGGCGTATTTGTTGCCGATCACCTGCGCTTTACGCGGCGCGCGGCACGGATCGTCGGCGCCCTGGTGGTGTTTCTTGCCGTGGGGCTCCTTATCTATAGCGCGCAGCGCAACAGCTTCGTACCGCACCAGGCAATTGCCTGGGCGGCGGTCGCGGTCATCACATCCTGCTTCGGGGTAGTGGTCACCTTCAGCGCTCCCCGGCTGACACTGGCGACCCGCGTCCTGGTGAGCGCTGCGGGCGCGATCCTCGCGTGGCAGAGCCTGCTGAGCGAATTCACCGCCATTGCGCCGGCGCGCTCGGCACGCGATCTGGTGGCCGCGGTTCGTCCTTACATCAGCGCCGGCACGCCGCTTTATAGCGTCGGACAGTACCGCGAGACCATCTCGCCTTACCTCGGCCGCACGCTGCAGCTGGTGGCGTTCGAGGGCGAGCTGCAGTTCGGCCTGAGCGAGGAGCCGCGCGCGCGCATGAGCCTGGAAGAATTCACTGCGCGCTGGAGCGCCGGGGGCGCGGCCGTGGCATTCTTCGATCCGGGAGTCTGGGATTCCTCGCGGCGCCGCGGGCTTCCCGGACGGGTACTGGCCGCCGACAACTACACCGTCGCAGTGAGTCGCTAAGTGAAGCTCGCCGATTTCGCCATCCTCTCATGTGGAGTGCTGCTCAACGCCCTGGCGCAGCTGGGGCTGAAGGCCGCGACCCAGGTCACGGGTCCCCTGGTTGCCGGCGACGGCAGCGTCTGGAAGCGGGGGCTCGACCTGCTGGTGGTGCCCTCGCTATGGTATGCGCTGTGCGCCTACGGCCTGTCGGTCATCGTGTGGCTGGTGGGGCTGTCGCGCGTGCCGGTGAGCCAGGCGTATCCGCTGTTGTCGATGGGCTATGTCATCAACATCGGGCTTGCCTGGTGGCTCCTGGGCGAAGTGCCAAATGCGCAGCGCGTGGCAGGCATCGGTGTCATCGTACTGGGAGTCGTATTGGTGACCCGCTCATGAACGATTCCAACCAGCAGGCCGTCAGCTTCCTGCCGTTCACGCGGCCGAGCATTGACGAGGAGACCATCGCCGCCGTGGGCGAGGTACTGCGCTGCGGGTGGCTCGCCAGCGGACCGAAGGTCGCGGAGCTGGAACAAAAGCTGTCGCAATATTTTGGCGGCCGGCCGGTGCGCAGCCAGACCTCCGCCACCGCGGGACTGGAGATGGCGCTGCTGGCCTGCGGCATCGGCGCCGGGGACGAAGTCATCACGCCGGCCTTAAGCTTCGTCGCAACCGCCAACGTCATCGTGCGCGTGGGCGCCCGGCCGGTGTTCGTGGACGTCGGGCTCGATTCGCGCAACATCGATCTCAACCAGGTGGAGGCGGCGATCACGCCGCGCACCCGCGCCATCATGCCGGTGCACTTCGCCGGCCTGCCGGTGGATATGGAACGCCTCTACGCCATCGCCGGCAGGCACAAGCTGCGCGTCATCGAGGACGCGGCCCACGCGATCGGTTCCGCATGGCGTGGCCGTCGCATCGGCAGCTTCGGCGATCTGGTGTGCTTCAGTTTCCACCCCAACAAGAACATCACCACCATCGAGGGTGGTGCGATCTGCGGCGGTACCCCCGAGGAGCTCAAGAGCATTGAGCTGCATCGCTGGCACGGCCAGGTGAAATCCGGTGTCGATGGGTTCGACACCCTCATCGCCGGCGGTAAATACAACCTCTCGGACGTCGCCGCCGCCGTGGGCCTCGGGCAGCTGAAGCGCCTGGAGGAGTTCAACGCCCGCCGTCGCGTGCTGGTGGCACGCTACTTTGAGCTGTGGGCGAAGGATGCGCCGCTGCGTCTCCCGGAGCGCGGCGATGACGGCCACAGCTGGCATGTGTTCACGCCGCTGCTGCCGCTGAAGGCCATTTCGCGCCCGCAGTTCATCGAAGCCATGAAGGCGCGCGGCATCGGTGTTGGCGTGCACTACCCGGCGATTCACCTGTTCAGCGCCTACCGCGCGCTCGGCTACCGCGAGGGGCAGTTCCCGAATGCCGAGCGCATCGGCCGCGAAACGGTGACTCTGCCGCTGTTTCCCGCCATGGACTTGCCGGATGTCGAGCGGGTGGTTGCGGCCGCGAGCGCCATCGTGCGCGGAGCGCGCGCGTGAGCCCGGCAATTTCGATCGTGATTCCGGTCTACAACGAGCAGGAGGGGCTGCCGCTGCTGTTCGAGCGGTTGTATGCGGCGCTCGATGCCCTCGGCCGCTCGTATGAGGTGGTGTTTGTGGATGACGGCAGTACCGACCGCTCCGTGGCGGTGCTGCGCGAGCAGTTCGAGCGTCGACCGGATGTGACGCGGGTCGTCGTGCTGGCGCGTAACGCCGGCCAGCACCTGGCGATTCTCGCGGCGTTTGCGCAAACCCGCGGCACCTACGTGATCACCCTCGATGCCGACCTGCAGAATCCCCCCGAGGAAATCCAGCGGCTGGTCACGGCGATGGACCAGGGCGCGGATTTTGTCGGCACCATTCGCGTGAGCCGCCAGGACAGAATGTGGCGCCGGTATGCATCGCGTCTCATGAACCGCATCCGGGAGGGCACGACGTCGATCCGCATCACCGACCAGGGCTGCATGCTGCGCGGCTACCATCGCACGGTCATCGATGCGGTGAACCACTGCACCGAGGTCAGCACCTACGTCCCGGCGCTCGCTTACACTTTCGCGCGTCACCCGGTGGAGATCGAGGTGTCACACGCGGAACGCACCGTGGGCCAGTCCAAGTACTCGCTCTACAGCCTGGTGCGCCTGAACTTTGATCTGATGACCGGATTCTCGGTGGCGCCGCTGCAGTTCTTCTCGGTCACGGGCGCCGCCATTGCGCTCATCTCGCTTCTCCTGGTGGTGTACCTGTTTGTCCGCCGCCTGATCGTGGGTCCGGAAGCGCAGGGGTTGTTCACCCTGTTCGCTATTGCGTTCTTCCTGATCGGGGTGACCTTGCTGGGGCTCGGAGTCGTGGGCGAGTACGTCGGGCGCATCTACGAGCAGGTGCGTCAGCGGCCGCGTTACACCATCGCGGCCGTCCTTGAGGACGAGTCTAGTACCGCGCGGCTGCGGCATCTTGAGGCACCCGCGGTGCCGGCACTGGATGTCACGCAGCCGGGACGCATCGTGCGGGGAGCTCCTGAGTGAGCGCGGCGCGCGCCGTCGTCTTTGCCTACCACGATGTCGGAGTCCGTTGCCTCAAGACCCTCATCTCAGCGGGGGTCGACATCCCGCTGGTGGTGACTGTCCGGGACGATCCGAACGAAACGCAGTGGTATGCCAGCGTCGCCGCGACCGCCGCCGACTACGGTATTGCCGTGATTGCACCGGCCGAGGCCAACACGCCGGAGCTTGAGGCGAGAGTTGCGGCGCTTGAGCCCGACTTCCTCTTTTCCTTTTACTACCGCTCCATGCTGGGCGCGCCGTTGCTGCGCGCCGCGCGGCGCGGCGCTCTCAACATGCATGGCTCGCTGCTGCCGAAATTCCGCGGCCGCGCACCGGTGAACTGGGCCATTCTCAAGGGCGCGCGCGAGAGCGGGGCGACGCTGCACTACATGGTGGAGCGTGCGGATGCCGGCGATATCGTGGACAGCCACGCTGTTCCCATCCTGCAGGACGACGACGCGCGGGATGTGTTCGGCAAGGTCACGGTGGCCGCCGAAACCGTGCTCGCGCGTTCGCTTCCAGGCCTCATTGCCGGCAACGCGCCGCGCAAGCCACAGCCGATTGAACCCGGGCAGTACTTCGGCCGGCGCCGACCCGAAGACGGGCGGATCGACTGGACACGGCCGGCGCTGGCGATCCACAACCTGGTGCGTGCCGTGGCGCCGCCCTTCCCGGGCGCGTTTGCGCAGGTTGGCAGCGAGTGCTGGGAAATCTATCGCACCCGTCTTGCCACGCTGTGCCCGCCTGCACCGGGACCGCAACTGTTCGGCATGGATGGCGCCTGTTATGCCACGTGCGGCGACGGCGGCGTGTTGCGGCTGCTCGCGGCCGTGGATTCCCAGGGATCCATCGACCTTGCGCAACGCGCGGGCGCGCTGGCGCGCCGCCCATTGCCGCTGGCGTGATGCGCCAGGCGCGCACCCATGTCGCTGATCGCACTTAAGATCGACGTCGATACCTACCGCGGCACGCGCGAGGGCGCGATGCGGCTGGCGGATCTGCTCGAACGGCTCGACGTGCGTGCGACGTTTCTTTTCAGCTTAGGCCCCGATCACACCGGGCGGGCGATCAGGCGCGCCTTCCGCCCCGGCTTTCTTGGCAAGCTGAAGCGCACCTCGGTCGTGGAGCACTACGGCGTGAAGACCCTCATGTACGGGGTGCTCCTGCCGGGCCCGCACATCGGGCGGCGTTGTGGCGAATTCATGCGGAGCATCGCGCGCCGCGGCTTTGAGGTCGGCGTGCACACCTGGGACCACGTGCGCTGGCAGGACGGCGTGGGGCAGGCGGGCGAGCCGTGGACACGCCGCGAGCTGACACTGGCACGCGACCAGTTCACCGAAGTCTTTGAACGGGCGCCGCAGGTCCACGGCGCGGCGGGCTGGCAGATGAACCGCTACGTGCCGGCGTTGCAGCAGGAACTGGGTTTTCGCTACGCCTCGGATACACGCGGCACCGGCCCCTTCCTGCCGGTGCTCGATCCGGGAGTCGGTACGGTCCCGCAGCTGCCCACCACGCTGCCAACACTGGATGAGCTCATCGGCCGCTCCGACCTGCGTGCTGCCGATCCCGTGGATCATCTGCTGGCAGTTACCGCGGATCAGGCGCGTGATGAGGTATTCACCCTGCACGCCGAACTCGAGGGCGGCTCGTACCTCAGCGCTTTCGAAAGACTGCTGCGCGCCTGGCGGCAGCGCGACAGGCAGCTGACGGATCTTGCGGGCTATGCCGCGCGGCTGAGCGGCAATCTGCCGCACTGCCGCATCGTGTCCGGGACGGTGGCGGGGCGCTCGGGGACCCTCGCCGTGCAGGCCCCCGCGCGCGCGGACGTGACGCACTGACGCTAGACTGGGTGCTTGCTATGTCCTCGACCATGACGGCAATCGAAATCCGCGAACCTGGCCCGCCGCAGGTACTGCGCGTGGTGCAGCGTCCGCAACCGGAACCTGCGGCCGGGGAAGTGTTGATTCGCGTCGCCGCCGCCGGTGTGAACCGACCGGACATCCTGCAGCGCAAGGGTCTCTATCCGGCGCCCGCCGGCATCACCGACATTCCCGGGCTGGAAGTGGCGGGCGAGGTCGTGCGTCTGGGGGCCGGGGTGCGGGAACCTGCGCTCGGCGCCAGGGTGTGTGCCCTCGTGGCCGGGGGCGGGTACGCGCAGTACGTCACCGCGCCCGCGTTGCAGTGCCTGCCGATACCGGCGCCTCTGACTCCCGAGGAAGCCGCAGCATTGCCGGAGACGTTCTTCACCGTGTGGCTGAACGTGTTCGAGCGCGCGCGACTGCGCAGTGGCGAGACGCTGTTGGTGCACGGCGGTGCGAGCGGCATCGGCACCACGGCGATTCTTCTCGGCAAGACTTCCGGGGCTCGGGTGATCGTCACGGCCGGCAGCGCGCAAAAATGCGCCGCCTGCCGCGAGCTGGGTGCGGATCTTGCGATCAACTACCGCGAGGGCGACTTCGTCGAGGCGACACTGCGGGCCACGGACGGGAACGGCGCGAATGTCATTCTCGACATGGTCGGTGGCGATTACATCGACCGCAACTATGATGCCGCGGCGGTCGATGGACGCATCGTCCAGATCGCTTTTCTGAGCGGAGCCCCCAAGGCAAACGCTAACTTCGCCAAGCTTATGATGAAGCGGCTGCACCATACCGGCTCGACGCTGCGCCCCCGCAGCAATGCCGACAAGGCGGCGATGGTCGCGGCCATCGAGGCCAAGGTGATGCCGCTGATGCGCGAAGGGCGGGTCAAACCCCTGATGGACAGCACATTCCCGCTGGAAAAGGCCGCCGACGCGCACCGGCGCATGGAGACCAGTGAACATATTGGCAAAATTGTGTTGGNNGCGGAGAACTGACATTGCGTCTGATCAGGTGCCTTGCGCCCCTCGCGCTGGGCCTCATGATTTTTGCCGCCGCGCCGCCGGCGCGCGCCATCGACGCCGTCAGCGTCCGCGGCGACGCGCCCGCGATCGACCTCACCGCGGTGCTCGATCATCAGCACAGCGACACCGACCGCATTCAGGTCTCCACCGCGCCCGGCACCGACGGCATCGTCCGCCGCATCGAGGTCCGCGCCCGCGAAGGCGGCCAGAACTGGGTGGTGTTCGCGCTCGCCAACAACACCGACGACCAGCTCGACCGCCTGATCGTCGCACCGCATTACCGCATCGTGTCGTCGGGGCTGTTGTGGCCCGAGCTTGGACTGTCGCGCATCGCCACCATTACGCCCTCGACCGGCGACCGCCCCGAACGGCAGGAGAGCGCGACCGCGGACATCTTCCGCATCACGCTCGATCCCGGCGCCGTCATCACCTTTGTCGCGGAATTGCGCACCGATAAATTGCCGCAGCTCTATCTGTGGGAGCCCGACGCCTACAAGGACAAGGTCAA
>PLEC01000039.1:2855-10792 GCA_003136935.1 Gammaproteobacteria bacterium | reverse complement strand
GCTGGCGCGCCTGACGTTTGTCCTGCTTTGAGCGCCCGGACGCCGCCTGCAGCACGGCGCCGAGGATCGCGCCTGGATGACCGACGAGGCCCAAATCGATGTCGCGGTTCTTGCCGACGGTGCGGTAATCCATGTCGATCTGCACCAGCTGCAGCTTGTTGCTGATGCGCCGCCCGTAACCCATGCGGAAATCAAACGGCGTGCCGACAATGACAATGACGTCGGCATCGGAGAACGCCTGGCCGCGCGTACGATCGAAGTGATGCGGGTCGCCCGGCGGCAGGAGGCCGCGGCTGCCGCCGTTGAAATAACCGGGAATGTCGAGCCCGCGCAGCAGCGCGATCGCTTCCTCATGGCCGCGGGCGGACCAGACCTGCTGGCCGTAGAGGATCGCAGGACGCTCGGAGTTGACGAGGATATCGGCGAGCTTCTCGATGTCGCGCGGATCTCCCAGGGAGCGCGTGGAAGCGCGGTAGTGACCGGGCTTGGGCACGATCGCCTTGGTTACATCGACCTCGCGATCCAGTACGTCGCGCGGAATCTCCAGGTACGAAGGCCCGGAGGCGCCGTTGAAGGCCTCGCGCGCCGCCATCGCGATCATGTCAGCGACGCGCTCGGTGCTCGGCACCGTGGCGGCGAACTTGGTGATCGGCGACATGATGTCGACGTGCGGCAGGTCCTGGAGCGAGCCCATCTTGTGCTGGGTGAGCGCGCCCTGACCGCCGATGTGCAGCACCGGGCTTTCCGAGCGGAAGGCGGTCGCGATGCCGGTGACCGCGTTGGTACAGCCGGGTCCGGCGGTCGTCACGACGCAGCCGAGCTTGCCGGTCTGGCGGGCATAGCCGTCGGCGGCGTGCGCCGCGACCTGCTCGTGACGCACGTCGATGATGCGAATGCCTTCGTCTATGCAGCCATCGTAGATATCGATGATGTGGCCGCCGCACAAGGTGAAGATCGTATCCACGCCCTCATTCTTCAGGGCTTTTGCGACCAGGTGCCCTCCGGACACCACGCCGGCGTCACGGCTCTTACGCTGCAGCGTATCCTCCGCCGTGCTGGATGCGGGCGTTGCCGCCGGTGCGGGGGTTGCGGTTACTGCGTTCATGGTGTCTCCAGAGTCGTTGCGGGAAGCCGGTGCTCGGGCCTCGGCTTCAGCACCAACAGGCCCAGAGCGGCTGCGAGCAGGTTGAATATCATGGCGAGGCTGATCATCACGTACGTCACCAGAACACCGGTTTGCGGGAAGAAACCGTCCGTCGGTTGGCAGGAACTGCGGGACTCATGGCAAGTGCAAACCGGGCTCCACAGTGAGCGCCGTCGGACGCCGGCTCCGCTGATGCGACCCCTGGATCGTGCATGAGGTTATGCATTTTTAGTGAAGGCCGACCATATTTGATATATCTCCAGCTTGTCAACATGGCGTAAGATGCGGCGCGATCCGCGCTGTTGCGGGATTGATGAAACATAATGTAAAAAGCGGAGGCTCAGGCGGGACCAAAATTGCACTGCAACAGGGCGATTGCGTCCGCGACGATATCTGATATATCAAGCTTGGATTCTCTGAGCCACGCCCGAGCGGTGCCAGCTCCGGTTTATGCATCCCGCTGCGCCGCGTCGGCTAACGTAGGACGGAGAGATAATCGGAGGTCGAATGAGCGTGTCGGTAAAACACAGCGCGGGTCATCTCGGGCTGGTGCCGCTTACGTCGGTGAGCCTGTGCGATCAAGCTTACGCCAAGCTCAAGGACGCCATCGCCAACACGGATATCTACAACCAGCGTCAGGAACTGCGGCTGGACGAACGCGCGCTGATGCAGGCGCTCGGCGTCAGCCGCACACCGATCCGCGAGGCGCTGTCGATCCTCGAGCAGGAGGGCTTCGTACGCACGGTTCCGCGCCGCGGCATTTTCATCATCCGCAAGTCCAAGCGCGAGATCATCGAAATGATCCAGATGTGGGCGGCGCTGGAGAGCCTGTCGGCGCGGCTGGCGACGCTGCGCGCGCCGGATGTTGAGATCGGCAAGCTGCGTCACTTGTTCGACGAGTTCCAGAACTCCCCGCCCGCGGAGCACATCCACGAGTACTCGGACGCCAACATTGCGTTTCATCAGATGATCATCCGCCTGGGTGGCTCGCAACTGATCCGGGACGCGACCGAAAACCTGTTCATCCATGTGCGCGCCATCCGCAAGGCCACCATCTCGCAGAACGACCGCTCCTCGCGCTCGATCATCGAGCACCTGAAGATCATCGAAGCCCTGGAGCGCCGTGATACCGAGCTCGCCGAGCGGCTCACGCGCCAGCACACGCTTGACCTCGCCGCGCACGTCGAGCGCTACTGCGACTTTCTCGACTAGCCGCCGCGCCGCCCGCGCTCGTGCCTGCCGCGGGCAACCTTGCCGCCAGCATCGAACCTCACCAGCCGCTCAATCAGCGACGCGCCCTCCTGCAACAGGAATTCCTTGAAGGCCACGGCAACCGGCGGCAGCCGCTTGGTGCGGTTGTGCACCAGGTACCAATGCAGCGTCGCCGGGAAATCCTGCACGTCGAGGACTACCAGGTTCCCCGCGCGCAGGTCCAGGCCAATGGTGTGGGCCGAGAGGAACGCGATACCCATGCCGGCGACCACCGCCTGCTTGATGGTCTCGGTGCTGTGAATCTGCATCGCGATATGGAGCTTGGAAAACTGCCGCCCAAAGACCTCACGCATTGAATTCCAGGTATCGGAGCCCTGCTCACGCTGCACGAAATGCTCGCGGTTCAACGTCGCGCGCGGGATCTGCCGCATCCTGGCCAGCGGGTGGTCGGGCGCGGCGACGATGACGTAGGGATGCGGGGCGAACGGCACGGCGATGACATCCAGCTCGGCGGGCGGGCGCACCATGACCGCAAGGTCCGTGAGGTTGTCGGCCAGATGGCGCAGCAGTTCCTCGCGGTTGTGCACCGTGAGATTGAAAGTGACGCCGGGGTGGCCGGCGCCGAACTGCGCCAGTACGCGCGGAAAGAAGTAGTCACCGGCGCTGATCACGGCGACATTGAGCCGGCCGCCGGTGATGCCTTTCATGTGCGCCAGCGCGCTTTCCGCTTCCTTCAGACGTTGCGTGATCGCCCTGGCGCACTCCAGCATTTCTTCCCCGGCGGGCGTGAGGTAGTTGCGGCGGCCGATGCGCTCGAACAGCGGCAGGCCGAGGCAGCCCGCGAATTCCTTGATCTGGGTTGAAACGGCGGGCTGCGACAGATGCAGTTCCTCGGCGGCGCGCGAGAAGTTCATATGCCGCGCCGCCGCTGCAAAAACCCGCAGCTGGCGCAGGGTCACGTTTCTCATTGCGCGGAGCATACGCGGTCCGAGATATTAGTAAAACCATATGCTGGCAATAGAAACGTTTGATTTTTCCTTTAGCACGGGCCGGCCTAGTCTGGTTAACAGTCCCAACAGGAGGCTGCGATGCCAAACGTTGTCAGCGATCCGCTCGCCGTGGAGCTCGAGGCGTACAACCGCGCATTCAGCGAGCTGGAACTGCCCTGGCGCTGGGATGCCGACACTTTCCGCGATCTGGTTAAGGCCGCCGCCGACCGGGATTTCATCGGCACGTACGTCGAGCGCAGCCAGGCGCACCTGTTGCGCGTCTATGAGAAGTCGTTCCTGCGCAACCTTGTGCTGGAGGCTAAGGAGCGCTGCATGCGGGAGCGGTCCGCGTGACGGCGCCCGGCGCGACGTCCTGAACGACGCTGGCGCGGGCCTGCGGTCGGGACACGCCAGATTATGAAAATTGCCGTCATCGGTTGCGGCGCCATCGGCGGCTACGTCGCAGCGAGGCTGGCGCTCGCCGGGGAAACCGTCACCTGCATAGTGCGGGGAGCGAACCTCGAAGCCGTGCGCCGTGAAGGGGTCACGCTGATCATGAGCGACGGTGCGCGGCACATCGCGCGCAATGTTGTTGCCACCGATGACTGCGCGTCCGTCGGACCGCAGGAGCTGGTGATCCTCGCCGTGAAAGCGCACCAGCTGGAAGCGGTCGCGAGCCTGGTGCCGCAGCTGTTCGGCGCGGATACGGTCGTGGTCACCATGCAGAACGGCATTCCTTATTGGTATTTCCACCGCCATGGCGGGGATCTCGCCGGCAGCGTGGTGCGCAGCGTCGATCCGCACGGGCGCATCAGCGAGCTGATCCCCCCCGCGCGGGTCATCGGCTGTGTCGTCTATCCGGCCGCGGAGCTGCTCGCGCCCGGGGTCGTGCGGCACATCGAGGGCGAGCGCTTTCCGGTCGGGGAACTCGACGGCGGGTGCAGCGAGCGCGTGCAGCGCGTGTCGCAGTGCCTGATGCGCGCCGGCTTCAAGTCACCGGTGCTCGAGGACATTCGCGCGGAAATCTGGTTGAAACTGTGGGGCAACCTCACCTTCAATCCCATCAGCGCGCTGACCCGCTCCACGCTGGCGGATATCTGCCAGTACTCGGCCACCCGCGAGCTGGCGGCGGCCATGATGAGCGAGGCGCAGACCATCGCCGAGAAGCTCGGCATCGTGTTTCGCATGGGGCTGGACAAGCGCATCGCCGGCGCCGAGAAGGTTGGCAAGCACAAGACCTCCATGCTGCAGGATGTCGAGGCCGGGCGCGCGCCGGAGCTTGAAGCCCTGGTGGGTTCGGTCGTGGAGCTCGGCCGTTTGACCCACACGCATACCCCGCACATCAATGCGGTGTACGGCCTCACGCACCTGCTGGCGCGCGCCATGGCGCAGGCGCGCGCATGACGCTATGGGTGCGCTTCAGATCGCAGGACGGCCGCGTGTGCTGCGGCGCGCTCGAGGCGGCGGGCGTCAGGGAGTACTCGGGAGACTGGTTCCATCATCCGCTCGCGACGGATGTCGTCGTCCCGCTCGCGAAGGCGACGCTGCTGGCACCGTGCGTTCCGACCAAGATCGTGGCGTTGTGGAACAACTTCCACGCGCTCGCCGCCAAGCTCGGCAAGGCGGCGCCCACGCATCCTCTGTATCTCATCAAACCGGCGAGCTGCACGGCCGGCCCCGGTGAGCCGATCACCCGGCCCGTGGGTTATGCGGGCAAGATCGCCTACGAGGGGGAACTCGGCATTGTCATCGGCCGGCGTTGCCAGGCGGTAACGGCGGCGCAGGCGAGCGCCTGCATTGGCGGCTACACCTGCGTAAACGACGTGACCGCGGCAGACGTGCTGCACGAGAACGGCGACTTCGCGCAGTGGTGCCGTGCGAAGGGCTTCGACACCTTCGGTTGCCTGGGTCCGGTGATCGCTTCGGACTTCGATTACGTACACGGCCGCGTGATTACGCGCCTTGACGGCGCGGAGCGGCAGAATTATCCGCTCGCGGACATGATTTTTTCACCGGCGGAGCTCGTGAGCCGCATATCGCACGACATGACGCTCCTCCCCGGGGACGTGATTGCGTGCGGCACCTCCCTCGGCATCGGTTCGATCCGCGACGGCGCAACGGTCGAGGTTGCGATCGAGGGGATAGGTTCGCTCACCAACAAGCTGGCACCCGAGCCAGCGGCGCAGTTACCGCGTGCGCAGCGCGCCGCGGTTGCCTGAAGGAGTAGAGGGTTATGGCGAAGATCAGGGCCATTGAGGCCGCCGTGCAGGTGCTGCGCAAGGAGGGCATCGACACCGCGTTCGGCGTGCCGGGCGCGGCGATCAATCCGTTATATGCCGCCATGCGCAAATCGGGTGGCATCGATCACGTGCTGGCGCGTCACGTCGAAGGCGCCACGCACATGGCGGACGGTTACTCGCGCGCGGCGGCGGGAAACATCGGCCTGTGTATCGGTACCTCCGGCCCCGCCGGCACCGACATGATCACGGGCCTGTATGCCGCGTGGGCCGACTCCATTCCTATCCTGTGTGTGACGGGCCAGGCGCCGCGCGCACGGCTCTACAAGGAGGACTTCCAGGCGGTCGACATTGAGTCGATCGCGCGTCCGGTGACCAAGTGGGCCGTGACGGTGCGTGAGCCGGCGCTGGTCCCTTATTCCTTCCAGCAGGCATTTCACCTCATGCGCTCAGGCCGCCCTGGACCGGTGCTCATCGATCTGCCTTTTGATGTGCAGATGGCGGAGATCGAGTTTGATATCGATACCTACGAAAGTCTGCCGGTCTACAAGCCGCGCGCCACGCGCGCGCAGATCGAAAAAGCGCTGGTGATGCTCGCCGCAGCCGAGCGGCCGGTGATCGTCGCCGGCGGCGGGGTGATCAACGCGGACGCCGCGGCGCTGCTGGTTGAATTCGCGGAGCTCGTGAACGTGCCCGTCATTCCGACGCTCATGGGGTGGGGTGCGATTCCCGACGATCACCCGCTCATGGCGGGCATGGCGGGACTGCAGACCTCACACCGCTGCGGCAACGCGACTCTGCTCGCCGCGGACCTGGTGCTGGGAATCGGCAATCGCTGGGCTAACCGTCACACCGGCTCGATCGAGGTTTATACCAAGGGGCGAAAATTCATCCACATCGACATCGAGCCGACTCAGATCGGACGCGTGTTCGGTCCCAACTACGGCATCGTTTCCGACGCCGGTGCGGCGCTCGAACTCCTGGTGCAACTGGCGCACGAGCAGGCCGGCGGGTGGCGCGGGCGCTGGCGCCGCTGGGGCGAAGAGTGTCGCGAGCGCAAGCGCACCATGCTGCGCCGGACCAACTTCGCTAACCAGCCGATCAAGCCGCAGCGCGTATATCAGGAGATGAACGCGGCCTTCGGCACCGACGTGTGCTACGTGAGCAGCATCGGCCTGTCGCAGATCGCCGCGGCGCAGTTCCTGCACGTCTACAAGCCGCGCCACTGGATCAATTGCGGCCAGGCGGGGCCGCTGGGCTGGACGGTGTCGGCCGCCCTGGGAGTGGTCAAGGCGGATCCGCGCCGCAAGGTGGTGGCATTGTCGGGCGACTATGATTTCCAGTTCATGATCGAGGAACTCGCCGTCGGGGCGCAGTTCAAACTGCCGTACCTGCACATTGTCGTGAACAACTCCTACCTCGGGCTCATCCGCCAGGCGCAGCGCAACTTCAGCATGGACTATTGTGTCGATCTGTCGTTTGAGAATATCAACGCGCCCGAGGTGGGCGCTTACGGCGTGGATCACGTGGCGGTCGCCGAAGGCCTGGGGTGCAAGGCGATCCGGGTCAGCAAGCCCGAGGGCCTGACCGCAGCCTTCGCAACTGCGCATGAGCTTATGGAGCGCCACCGCGTGCCGGTGGTGGTGGAGGTAATTCTCGAGCGCGTGACCAACATTTCCATGGGCACCGAGCTCGACAACATCACCGAGTTCGAAGAGCTCGCGGAAGTGCGCGTCACCTCGGCACGCGAACTCGCCCTCGTAGATTGAAGCGGCTGGGAGCCTGAAGTATGCCGAGGTTTGCTGCCAATCTGACCATGCTCTTCAACGAGCTGGAGTTTCTTGAGCGCTTCGCTGCGGCACGGCAGGCGGGCTTTCGGGGCGTGGAATACCTGTTCCCCTATCCCTATAAGAAGGAGGAGCTGGCCGGGCGCCTGGATGAATTTGGCCTGACCCAGGTGCTGCACAACCTGCCCGCCGGAGACTGGGGCAAGGGAGAGCGTGGGATTGCCTGCCTGCCGGGACGCGTGGGGGAGTTCCAGGAGGGGGTTGGCACCGCGATCGAATATGCGCACGCCTTGCGGTGCAGTCAGGTCAATTGTCTGGCGGGCATCGCACCGGCGGACGCCGACGCCGAGGTCGTTCGCGCCACCCTGGTCAGGAACCTCAAGTTCGCCGCCGCGCAACTCGGGGCAGCCGGCATCCGCTTGCTGCTGGAGCCGTGCAACACGCGCGACATTCCGGGCTTTTACGTGAACCGCTCACAGCAGGCGCTCGACATTATTGCCGAGGTGGGATCGGCCAACCTGTTTCTGCAGTACGACATCTATCACATGCAGATCATGGAGGGAGACCT
>PLEC01000039.1:0-2804 GCA_003136935.1 Gammaproteobacteria bacterium | reverse complement strand
GCGCCGGTCCGCTCACGGCTTACCGTGCTTAAGGACGCAGTATGAGCAAGGTCGGTTTCATTGGTCTCGGGGTCATGGGCGCGCCCATGGCCGGGCATCTGCTGGCAGCAGGTCACAAGCTGTATGTGGATGGCAGGCACTCCGTCCCGCCTGCGCTACTCGCGCAGGGAGCGGTGCGCTGTGATTCCGGCCGGGAGATCGCCGGGCACGCGGATGTAATCATCATCATGGTGCCCGACACGCCCGATGTGGCCGCGGTGCTGTTCGATCCGCAGGGGGTTGCCGCCGGGCTGTCGAGCGGCAAGACAGTGGTCGACATGAGTTCGATCGCCCCGCTCGAAACCCGCGGGTTCGCGCAGCGCATCAACGCCCTGGGCTGCGAGTATCTGGACGCGCCCGTGTCGGGCGGGGAAGTCGGTGCCAAGGCCGCGACTCTCACCATTATGGTGGGCAGCGCACAGGCGGCCTTCAATCAGGTGCGGCCTTTGTTCGAGCTCATGGGCAAGAACATCACGCTCGTCGGCGCCAATGGCGATGGCCAGATCTGCAAGGTCGCGAACCAGATCATTGTGGCGCTGACCATCGAGGCGGTTGGCGAAGCATTGCTGCTCGCGTCGCGGCTCGGCGCAGATCCTGCGCGGGTGCGCCAGGCGCTCATGGGTGGCTTCGCCGCGTCGCGCATCCTGGAGGTGCATGGCGAGCGCATGATCAAGCGCACCTTTGCGCCGGGATTTCGCATCGAGCTGCATCAGAAGGACCTGAATCTGGCGCTCAGCGCAGCACGCCAGAGCGGTCTGTCGCTTCCCAACACGGCCACGGCGCAGGAGCTGTTCAACGCCTGCGTCGCGCACGGCGGCCGCGCATGGGATCATGCGGCGATGGTGCGCGCGCTGGAGCTTCTGGCCGATCATGAGGTCGCACCCGCGCCCCTCGCCCAGCAGGTATGACCCTCGGCCCCACGCCCGACACCCGCATTCCCCTTGGTAGAGTTCGCGAGCCTACAACGGACCCGCCGGCTCTTCGCGCTCGGCGTACACACGGAAACCCGCCGCCTCGTAGAGCGCTCTGGCGGCCGGATGATCCCAGGTGTCCGTGTGCAGGAAAATTCGCGTCGGACCCGCTTGCCACTCCGCCCGCAACGCCGCCGCCAGCAGCGCAGGCCCCAGACTCCTGCCGCGGCACTCGGGCACCACACCGAAGTTCAGAAGTTCGACCTCCGGAAAGCGGCTGCGGTCGAACTCACATAAGCCGATGCGGGTGCTGCGCTCGTCTCTCATCACGTAGATCCTCAAGGCGTCGCCGGCGAGCAGGCTGTCGAGGTCGTTCGCTGACATCTGCAGGCGCTGGTCCCAGCGCACCGACTCCCCGACGCGTCCATATAAAGAGAGGTAATCGGCTCGTGACAATCGCTCGAGGCTCACGCGCGCGCTGCCTGCAGCACCAGCCGCTGCCTGCGGCGCCGCGCGCAGTTCGAGGTAGGTAACCCGAAGCGTGGGGTTGTCCGCTGCCGTCATGGTTGGCGGCAACTGTAGCAAGGCGGCTGGCGCGCGTATGCTTCGCAGGCAGTGGAGGGGCCTATGAGCATCTACGACCAGGACCTGGACAAGAACCCGGCCAACTTCGTGCCGCTGTCGCCTTCGAGCTTCGTGGAACGCAGCGCCGAGGTGTTTGGTGACCTGCCGGCCGTGGTGCACGGCAGCCGGCGCTACAGCTGGAGCGAGACCCGCGAGCGCGCGGCGCGCCTCGCGGCGGCACTGCGCTCCTTCGGTGTCGGCCGCGGCACGACGGTGAGCGCGATGTTGACCAACACGCCGGAAATGATCGAGGCGCATTACGCGGTGCCGGCGCTCAATGCGGTGCTCAACACCCTTAATATCAGGCTGGACGCGGCGCTGCTCGCCTGGCAGATGCAGCATTGCGAAACGGCGGTGCTGATCACCGATCGCGAGTTCTCGGGCGTGGTGAAAGAGGCGCTGCGCATTCTGCGCGCCGAGCACGGCCGGACACCGATCGTCATCGATGTCAGTGACAGTGAGTACCGCGGGCCGGGCGAGCGCCTGGGAGAGCATGATTACGAAACGCTGCTGGGGCAGCACGCTCCTGTGGCGCAACTGGCCGGCCCGCAGGATGAGTGGGACGCCATCGCCGTGTCCTACACTTCCGGGACCACCGGGAACCCCAAGGGCGTGGTGACCCACCACCGTGGTGCCTATCTGAACGCGGTGAGCAACGCCCTGACCTGGGGCATGCCGCACTTCCCGAAGTACCTGTGGACCTTGCCGCTGTTTCACTGTAACGGCTGGTGCTTCCCGTGGACGGTGGCCATGCTCGCCGGCACCCACGTGTGCCTGCGCAAGGTGGAGGTCGGCGCCGTGCTCGACGCCATGCGCGTGCACGGCGTGGATCACTACTGCGCAGCTCCCATCGTGCACAACATGTTGATCAACGCGGACCCGGCCCTGCGGCAGGGCATTCGTACACGCGTGCGCGGCATGGTGGCCGGCGCCGCACCGCCGGCGGCGATGATCGAGGGCATGCGCAACATCGGCTTCGAACTCACCCACGCCTACGGACTTACCGAGACCTACGGTCCGGCGGCGGTGGCAGCCAGGCGCGAGCATTGGGCCACGGAGAGCCTTGCGGAGCAGACGCGCCTGAATGGCCGGCAGGGCGTGCGCTACGTGCTCGAGGAGGGCATGACGGTGCTCGATCCGGAAACCATGGCGACGGTGCCGGCAAGCGGAGAGGTGATAGGCGAGATCATGTTCCGCGGCAACATCGTCATGAAGGGCTATCTGAAGAAC
>PLEC01000120.1 GCA_003136935.1 Gammaproteobacteria bacterium | reverse complement strand
GGTGGCACGCTGACCGTGACCTATGCCGCACAGTAACTCTACCGCCGTGCGGCGCGCCGCACGCTCGTGGATGGCGAGAGCGATGCCCAGCTCGCCACCGACATCGAGCTGCTGTTCGAGCGTTTCGACAACAACTGGAACCTCGTTGAACGGCTGCTGGCCCAGATGCTGAAGCAGCGCGGTCACTGGCTGCGCTTTGTCGTTGAGCACGAAGCGCAGGTGCTGTGCGATCGCATCAACGCCAGTCTCGCCGACATCATTCGCACCCGCCTGGAGGCGACGCACCGTCTCGTGCCGCGCGCACTGCTGCGCAGCGCCGCGGCGCTGCCCGGTGTGGGCGCTCTGGACACGGATCCGCAGCATCTTGCCGCCTGGCAGCGCCTTGGCTCACTGGCGCTCACCGAGCGCGGCTGGCGCCAAACCCTGAGCGCGCGACATCTGGGAGCCGGGTACGAGGAACCCGCGGCGCGCGCTGCGCTGCGCGACTGTATTGCGCATCTTTCGGGCATCGCCGACCTTGAGGCGGCGCTGCGCGAACTCCTGCCGCTGCCGCCGGCCGCGCTGAGCGCCGCCGATACCCAGGCAATCGCGGCGCTGTCGCGCGTCCTCGCGCGCGCCGCCGCGGAACTGCAGCTGCAGTTCGCGGCCAGCGGCCTGGTCGACTACGCCTACATCTCGGGAGCTGCCCGCGAGGCTCTGAGCGCGGCGTCCGAGCCGACGGAGCTGGCGTTGCGTACCGGGTTGTCGTTGCGGCATATCCTCGTGGATGAGTTCCAGGACACCTCGCTGGCGCAATTCCAGCTGCTCGAAAAGCTCACCGCCGGATGGGAGGAGGGGGATGGCCGCACGCTTTTTGTGGTCGGTGACCCGATGCAGTCGATCTATCGTTTTCGCGACGCGGAGGTGGGGCTCTTCATTGCCGCGCGCGAGCGTGGCGTCGGCAACGTACCGCTGACGCCGCTGCGCCTCACGCGCAATTTCCGCGCCACGCCCGCGCTGGTCAGCTGGAGCAACGCGGTGTTCGCACAGGTACTCGCACCAGCCGACGACCTGCGTTCTGGAGCCGTGACCTTCGCGGCTAGCGTGGCGGCGCGCGCGCCGCCTGACCCGGCCGGCGTACCGGGCGCTCAATCCCAGGGCGGCGCGCGGCTCGTTCTCTTTCCTGATGATCGGCGTGGGGAGGCACAGCGCGTGGCCGCCGAGATCGTGCGCCTGAAGGCCGAGGATCCGCAGGCTGACGTCGCGGTGTTGGTCGCCGTGCGCGCGCATGCGCACGCAATCGTCAGCGCGCTTAAGGCGGGTGGGCTCGAGCCGCTCGGGGTGGATCTGGTGCCGCTGGCGGAGCGACCGATCGTGCGCGACCTGGTGCAGCTTAGCAGCGCCCTGCACGATCTCGCCGATCGCAGTGCGTGGCTGGCGGTGCTGCGTGCGCCCTGGTGCGGAGTTCGGCTGGCAACCCTGACAGCCCTGTCCGGCCCAAAGGAACCGCAGCTCATCTGGGAGGCGCTGTTCGACTCCGCGCGGCTCGCGCGATGCCTGCCGGAAGACCGGCCGCGCCTGCAGCGGCTGCGGGACGTGCTGGCCGGGGCGCTCGAGCGGCGCGATAGCGAGCCGCCGGCGGATTGGCTCGAGGCCACCTGGGTGCGGCTCGGCGCCCCGGATGCGTACCGCCGGCAGGATCTTGAGGACGCGCACGGGTTCTTCAGCGCGCTCGCCGCGCGCTCCGCGGTGTTTGAATGGCGGGGACCTGCGGATTTTCCGGCGCTGCTTGCGGATCTGTACAGCACACCGCGCGTGGCCCCCGGCAAGCCGGTGCAGATCATGACCATTCACCGCGCCAAGGGGCTCGAGTTCGAGCACGTGTTTATACCGGGACTCGAGCGTGTCCCGGACTCGGGCGACAGTGCGTTGCTCGAGTGGATCGATCTGCCACGCGGAGGCGATGAGAGTGATCTGCTCATGGTGGTGGCGCCCGCCACTGACGACAAGCGCGCCAGACGCGAGCCCTTGAGCGCGCTGATTCGCACCCTGCAGAAAACCCGCTCGGCACACGAGCGCACGCGCCTCATGTACGTGGCCGCAACGCGGGCGCGGCAGACGCTGCATCTGTCCGCCGCGCCGGACACCAGGAAGGACGGCAGCATCAGCCCCGACCCGCGCAGCCTCCTTGCCTGCCTGTGGCCGGCGCTGGCCGACTCGTTTCAAACCGACACAGCACCCGCATCCGCATCCGGTGAACCGGCGCCGCTGCTGCTGCGGCGCCTCGTGCCGCACTGGAGTCCCCCGGAGCTTCCCGCGGCGCCGCAACTCGTACACCTGCCGCTGGCGCGCGCCGCGCTCGAGGTGCAGGAGTTCAGCTGGGTTGGAGAAACCCAGCGGCACATCGGCACCATCGTGCATGCGTGGCTCGCACGGGCTGCGGACTCAGGTGAACCGCTCACTGCAGGTGAGATCGAGGCGCAGCGCGAGACGCTCGAAGGGGAGCTGCGCCGCCAGGGCGTCCCGGCTGCCGAACGGCCCGAGGCCGTAGGCGTCATTGTCGCGGCGCTGCAACGCACCTTCGCGGATGAGCGTGGCCGCTGGATCCTCGCGCGCCATCGCGATGCGCACAGCGAGCTGCCGCTGACGGGCCTGAGCGAGGGGCGCCTGCGCAGCGTGGTGATCGATCGCTGCTTCGTCGACGAGAGCGGCACGCGCTGGGTAATCGACTACAAGACCAGCCGCCACGAGGGCGGGGGACTGCAAGCGTTTCTCGACCAGGAAATGCAGCGCTATGCAGCGCAGCTGACCGTCTATGCGGCGCTGGCGCGGGCCCTGGGGCCCGAGCCGGTGCGGGTGGCGCTGTACTTTCCGCTGCTTGGCGTAATGCGCGAAATTACAGCGTCCCGCTGACCCCAAAGGGCCGCCGCCCGAGCGCGTCGGGCGAACCCAGGAAGCGGATGTTGTTGATGAGCTCCGGTGGCGCCCCGGGTCGGGCGGTGACCTCGCCCTGCAGATCAAATCCGGGCTGCGGTGTCAGACGCATCGTTCCTTCAACCGCGAGCGGGCCGTCGAGGTCGTGGAGTTTGCCGACCGGGTCGCCGGTGGCGCCGGTGGGAAACTCGATGACGTAACTGCCGAGCGGGGTCGCCGCGCCGCTGAGATCTTCAAGATCGTGCACCTCGATGCGACCCTGCAGCTGCCTGAGGACCCCGCGCTCCATGCGCGCGAATGGCAGATCAAAGTGCGCGCGGCCCCTGAGCGTCGCTGGCAGTCCGGGAATGATGGCGGGATCGAGTGGTAGATCGCCCACGAGGTTGTGCGCCGTGATGCGCTGCCCGAAGGACAGCGCCACGTCCGCGCTCGCCTGGGCCGCGCCATGAACGGCGGTGACATGTGCGGCAAGCTCGCCTGCAAACAGACGCAGCGGATGCAGCTCCCAGGTGACATCGCCGATCGGGTTATGCGCGATGCTCATGGCGTTGCACGAGCCGCTCCATAGCGAGCCCTCGACGCTCGCGCACAACGCGTTCGCACCGCTCGTCTGGATCAACCAGCTTGCCGGGATGCGCGCCACGAACACGACCACAAACACGGCCGCCGCGGCCACACCGATCCAGGTTCCGCGCTTCACTTCAGCCCGAGCGNNCAGTACGACCGCGGCGTTCACCAGCCCGGGTGCGCCGGCGCTGTCGATGGTGGCGGAATCCACGACGATGCCGTTTTGCTGCGCGAGGCGCGCGAGCCAGGCGACCAGGGTGTCAAACGGCGCCTTCTGCAGCCGCACCGCGAGGCTGCCGCCGGTGCCCGGCTCGCTGCCGGTGAGCGCGGTTGCGAGTCCCGACTCGCGCGCCGAACGATCGATGATGACCAGGAGCGACTCGCCGCTGTCCGAGGGCGGCGCCGGGGCGGTTGCCAGTTCCGGGGCTACACCCTGCATCCACACGAGATCCGCGCGCTTTTTCGCCAGCCGCTGCTGGGCGCTGGAAACGCTGTGGTCCAGGGGCAGCAGCACCGCGACGATCAGCAGCACGATGGCCACTGCGATGCCGCCCACCACCAGGCGCTGCTGGCGCACGGGCAGGGCGGCGAAGGACTCCAGCGACAAAGAGTTGCGGTCGGTTTTCATACGCTTCAGGTTCCTCCGGGCCGCACCTGGATGCGTCCCTCGTAGGCGCTGCCGGCATTGCTGCCGCCGGTGAGACTCGCCTGCCAGCCGTTGTTGTGCAGCGACTGGCTGACGCGGTCAAGACTCGCCGCATCGCGTACCGAGAGCTTCAGATCCAGCGTGCCGTCACGGAACGTGAGCGCCTGGACGCTCGTTCCCGGGGCCGTATCGCGCGCCTGGGAGAGCGCCTGGAGTGCCGCCAGCAGGCCCTGGCCAGCTCCGCGTGCGCTCTGCAGGCGTTGTTCCATGCGATGGCGCGCGTCGGCGGTGCTCTGCACTCCGGGCATCGCCAGATGAAAGGTATCGCGGATAGAAGCATCGACCTGGTGTTCCTTGCTGTGCAGCGAGTGCAGCTGCCAGGCTTTGCCAACCACGTGCAGGACGATCAGGCCCGCGAGCAGCATCGCGGCGACGCGCCACGCGCGCAGTCCGGCAGCGTGCGAGCTCGTCGGCTCATAGCTGCCCTGCAGGAGGTTGATGGGAGCCACCGAGGAGAGCTGCTGTGCGAACAGCGCCAGCGGTCCGCCGGTCAGCAGCTGCACCTTGATGCCGTCGAAGTTCGCACGCGCCGCCTCGACCTGCGCCGAGTGCAACTGCCACTCGGCGGCACCGGTGTAGAGGATGAGCCCGCGGCCGCCACCATCCGCGCCGGCCAGAGCGATATCGAGGGCTTCACCGAGCGCCGCCGCGGGCAGCGTCACCGGTGCGCCACCGGGCGGGCGCACCACCACCGCGTCCTCTTCGAGGAGCGCCACCGCCTGGCCAGGATTTTCCGGCAGCAGGTCGCTGTCGGCATAGATCATTGCCGGCTCGATCCCGGCTGCGCGCAGCGTCGTCAGCCACTCCTGCAGCAGCGAGCGGGCGACCACCGCAACCGGCGCGGGGGATGAGTCCCCGGCGCGCCTACCGATGGCAAAGTGCAGCTGCTCGATGTCATCCGCCAGATGCTCTTCGAGCGCGTAGGGCACGAGCTGCGCCAGGCGGGCGCCGGCCTTTGCCGGCACCTCGGTCTCGGTGAGCAGAACATCCGCGCCGGGAACCAGCACGCACACGCGCCGCCCCGCCGCGCGCGGCGCGGCGAGGGACAGCGGGCCCTCCTGCGGGGCGCCGGTGGCCGCACCGCGCGAATCGGCAATCAGCCACGAGGCGTTGCCTCCGGGCACGCGGGGCAGGCGAATGAGAAACCAGTCAGCCATGGGTGAGTCTCGTCATGGATCAGTCGGCAGTGTAGCTGCGCAGGATGGGACGTACCGCGCCGCCGTTCTGCCCATCCTGGTACAGAAGACTGTACAAGTTGAATTCACTACTGCCAATAGTGATGTAACTCGTCAGCCGGAAGTAGTGCGAGTTGATCTGGATCTCCTTCTGCACGTTGCTCCATGCCGCCGGATTGGTGTCATTGAACGCCGAGTGGTAGTCGCTTATTTTCGGAAAACATCCGGGGGCGGCTTCGCGGTTGCGCTCCAGCCCCTGTGGATCGGAACTGAAGTCGCCGTGACCGAGAAACGCATCGAGCACCACGCCTGAGGCGCTGCAGATGTTGAGGTGCTGACCCCACGGCAGCGCCGTGACGTAGGGCGCGAGCTGCAGGTAGCGATCGCGGCCGAAGCCTGGCAATGCCATGAGCTCGCTGGCGCTGGTGATGTAGCGGTTGGGAGTGCGATACGGCGGGTTCTGTCCCATGTACACGCTGTCCTCGGCCCCATCGGGAATCGAGGGCGTGATGTCGCGGTCGATCCAGTCGACCATGTAACCGGCCCATTTGGGTTCCAGCCCCAGCATCGCCAGCAGCTGCTGAAACGCCTGAACCTGGGTGGGATCCGGCGTGCCGTCCCCGTTTACGAGGTTGTTGAGATTGAAGCGACCCTGCAGGTCCTCAAGCTGCGCCTCGAGCATCACGCCGGGCACGACTTCGATCGGGCCTAAGGGTTTCGCCCAGCCCTGGTTGGCGTAGGTGTATTGCTGATCCGAACGCCACCCCTCGCGCAGACCGTAGGCGGCGAGCGCTTCGGCGCCTTCCTGCACGAGCAGTGACTGATCGAAAGCGTAGGTTGCCGCTCCGCGCCTGGCGGTCATGGCGTTCTCGTACGCAATCGCCGCCGCCAGCATGGTGCCGAGCGCCACCAGCAGGATCGCCACCAGCAGCGCAATGCCGCACTGTGCACTGCGCGGGGTGCCGGGACGCTGACGGTGCGCGCGGCTGCGCGGGCTCATCCGGCGATCTCGATGACGCGCACGATCGTGCCCCAGTCGTCAGTGTCGAGTGTGATTTCCACGGCGATCGGGCGCAGGCGCAGGTTGCTCTCCTGGGCGATGACACCGGCCACCGTCGGCGGCGGCCACTGCACCTGCCACACCCGGTTGACGTCCATGTAGCGCAGGCTGAGGTTCTTCACGTGCGTGAGCAGGTCGCGCTTGACGGTTGTGCTCGCGAGCGTCGGGTCAAGCACGTTCCAGTGCTCGCGCTTGAGCGTGTTGTCTTCGAGCACGTAGGCGACGCGCTGCAAACCGGTGCGCTGCAGGCCCGCCGGGTTTGACCAGCCGCCACGCGTGAATGCCACGATCGGCGGGGTGCCGGGGGTGCCGGATTGCAGGGCCGGCTGCGCGGGCTCATCCCCCACCGACTGGCGCACCGGCCGCGGCGTCAGTTGCACGAAGTCCTGTTCGAGGAGGCGGATCGCGGTCTGCAGCGCCAGCAGGCGCGCCTGCTGATCCTTCAGCGTGTCGTGATTCTTCAGACCCTGGCTTAAGGCGCCGTAACCCATCGCAAACATGAGTGCGGCGATGAACAGCGCCACCATCAGCTCGATCAGCGTAAAGCCCCGGATGCGCGTGTTCATTGGGTTGGGGATGTGCCCTGCGAACCGATGGTTCCCTGCGAACCGATCGTGCCCGGGGTGGTGCCGGGCGCCCCGGGCGCAGTCCCGCCGCCGGGTACGGGCGGCGCGAGCAGTTGCGAGCCCCAGTCAGGCGTATCGCCGCGCGGCGCCGCAACCGCATCGCCGTAAATACCGCTCAACGTCGTGTACCAGCCGCTGTCCTCGTCCTCGACTTTGAGGTCCGTCGGCCGCACCTTCACGTCGATGCGCTCGACGCCGGGGACTTCGCTCGCGACCACTTCCTGGCGCCAGTGCCACTTGCGGCCGGCGTAGTCGAGATCACCATCGCTGTTGCCGACCGCCGGCACCTGGCCGCTCAGGCGCAGGTTCGCAATCTGATTCAGCGCCACCCATTGCGCGAAGGTCTTGTCGCGCAGGTAAAAGACCGTATCCGCAGAGGAAGTCAGTGCGCGCATCACCGCGGCCATGCCAACGGCCACAATGGCGAGCGCCACCAGCACCTCGATGAGCGTGAAGCCCCGCCCGCGCCTCATGGTTTTGCCTCCACCATTGGCTGCAGCACCACGAGGCCTTTGTCGTCCTGCGTGAGGGTGACGCTGCGCACGCCGCTGTCACGCTCCAGCGTTGCGGCGAAATTCGTCAGGTCACCATTGGAAAAAATCATGACCTGTGGCGTCTTGTCCTTGGCATCGGCGGGGCGGGTGAGCACCACCGGGCGCGCCTCGACGGTGAGCTTGACGCCGAGCCCGTCGGGGAGCTTGCGCGGCTCGAGGGCGTCATCATCGGTGATGCTGCGCCATGCGGCCCGTCGCACGTCATAGGTCAGAAACTCGTAGCCGTCGTCCTTGAACATCACGCCGTACTCGCGGCTCTGGAGCTCCGCCTGCTCGCGCGTGTAGTCAAAGAGTGCGGACAGGCGCTTGCTCTCCCGTTCGAGGTCGCGATCCCGCCCCGTCAGGCTCACCGACAGCACCATGCCGGCGGCGATCACACCGATGATGACCACCACCACCAGGATTTCGATGAGGGTGAAACCGCCGGAGCGCTGCAGCCGCATGGGGCCGCAGCCGGCCATCGGAAGCGAAGCCGCTGTCCGCCGAAATCGACTTCCTGGGATTTCGGCCAATGGACTAGCAGCCTGTCGGACCAGCCGACTCAAAAACCTGGCACTGAGCAGTCGGCAAAAGCCGCGCCTTTTGCCGGCGGGAACGTAGCCACGGTCCGAAAAAGCGCCGCAGGCGACTTTTTCCCATCGACTAGTCGCCGAGATTCCAGTTGCCGATGTCTGCATCGAGGCCTTCACCGCCCGGCTGCCCATCGGCGCCCATGCTGAACAGGTCGTAGTCCTTGCCGTGCGTGCCGGGATACGCGTACTGGTAGTCGTTGCCCCAGGGGTCCTTGCTGATGCGATCAAGGTAGCCGCCGGGCTTCCAGTTCTTGATCGCCGGATCGTTCGGCTTCTGCACCAGCGCGGTGAGCCCCTGGTCGGTGGTCGGGAAGCGCGAGTTGTCGATGCGGTACATGGTGAGCGCGGCCTCGAGCGCCTGGACATCGGCCTTGGCCTTGCTGATCTTGGCCTGGTCCACCTGGCCGATGACCTTCGGCACGATGAAAGCTGCCAGCAGGCCAATGATAATCACGACCACCATGATCTCGATGAGGGTGAAGCCGCGCGCGATCCGCGCGCCCCGGTGTCTGCTAACCTCGCGGGCGATGTAACTCATACGATGTATTCCGTAGGCGGGCGGCCGCCGTCGAGGCCATAAAACGGGTCGGGATCATAACAAATGGGGTCCGTTTACCCTGTGAACCACGTGCACAGGGTGCTCAAGTCTCTCAATTGCGACGGCGCCCGGGGATTTATCCTCCTGGCGGCCTGTGCGGCGCTCCTGCTGCTGGCTCTGACGGGCGAAAACGGGCGCACGCTGCTGCGCTACGACCGCACGGCGCTTGCCGGCGGGGAAGCATGGCGGCTGCTGACCGGGCACCTGGTTCACCTGGATCTGCGGCACGCGCTGCTGAACTGTTGTGGGCTTGCTCTCATGTGGGCGCTGTTCGCCCGCGACTACTCCGCGCGTCAGTGGCTCCTGGTGGTGCTGGGTGCGATCGCTGCGATTGATGCGGGCCTGTGGCTGTGCGCTTCGACCGTGCAGTGGTACGTGGGTTCCTCAGGGGCGCTGCATGGCGTCATGGCGGCGGGTGCTCTGGCGCATATCCGCCGCCGCGAGAGCGATGGCTGGGTACTGGCGGGGTTTCTCGCACTGAAGCTCACCTGGGAGCACTGGGTCGGCCCGCTGCCGCTCGCGGGCGGGACGGTGGTGACCCAGGCGCACCTCTACGGGGTGATCGGGGGCGCGGGGGCGGCGGCGTTTCTTAGGCCGGCGCCCTGAGCCGCTATACTCGCTGCGGCTTTTGAAGGGGTCTCATGTCGTTTGCCTTTGTGTTCCCGGGCCAGGGCTCGCAGTCGCTCGGCATGCTCGGCGCGCTGGGTGGCGCGTATGAAGCAGTGCGCGAGACCTTCGGGGAGGCCTCGGCCGTACTGGGTTTCGATCTGTGGAAGCTCGTGAGCGAGGGGCCGGAGGAGGCACTCAACGCCACGGAACGCACCCAGCCGGCGATGCTCGCGGCCGGCGTGGCAACCTGGCGCGCCTGGCGCGCGCAGGGCGGCGGTGCTCCTGCGGTGGTTTCCGGACACAGCCTCGGGGAGTTCACGGCGCTCGTATGCGCCGGGTCATTGGACTTCCGTGCGGCGATCGAGCTCGTACGCCTGCGCGGTGAGTTCATGCAGGCGGCCGTCCCGGCCGGCACCGGCGCCATGGCGGCTATCCTGGGGCTTGAGGACGAGGCAGTTGAGGCCGCTTGCCGCGAGGCAGCCCAGGGCGCTGTGGTTGAGCCAGCCAATTTCAATTCACCTTCCCAGGTGGTCATCGCCGGGGAGCGTGCCGCCGTGGAGCGCGCCATCGAACTGGCGAAGGCGCGCGGTGCCAAACGCGCCGTGGTGCTGCCGGTGAGCGTGCCCTCGCACACGAGCCTCATGCGCGGCGCGGGCGAGCGCCTGGGCGAACGCCTGCGCGCGCTCGATGTACGTACGCCGCGCATCCGGTACGTGAGCGCGGTGGATGCCGGCGCGCACAGCGAACCGGATGACATCCGCCAGGTGCTGGTGCGGCAGATTTCAAGCCCGGTGCGCTGGCCGCAGACGCTGCGCGCGGTGAGCGCCGGCGCCATCGCGCAGGTGATCGAGTGCGGTCCGGGCAGGGTGCTCACCGGGCTTAATCGCCGCATCGAACGCCGCGCGGATTTACGCTTTCTTGCGCTCGAGGATCCGGCCTCAATCGCGACGGCGCTGACGGCGACTAAGGCGTGTTAACACCGCGCAACCGACCATGTGACCACAGCCGTAGCCGGCCAAAGTCACGCCTTTGNNCCGGCGGAAACGGAACCGCTGTCTGCCGAAATCGCTGCGAAGCGATTTCGGCCGATAAACCAGGGGGATGTTCATGCTTGAAAACGACGTCGCGCTCATCACCGGTGCCTCGCGCGGCATAGGACATGCCATCGCGCTCGCCCTGGGTGGCGCCGGCGCGCGTCTTGTTGGCACCGCGACTACCGCCGCCGGCGCAGAAAAACTCACGGCCGACTTTGCCGC
>PLEC01000112.1:259-19280 GCA_003136935.1 Gammaproteobacteria bacterium | reverse complement strand
AAGGCGCCGGTGATCGTGTTCGATGACGCGGATATCGAGGCGCTGGTGGCCGGCGTGCGCACTTTCGGCTTCTATAACGCCGGTCAGGATTGCACCGCCGCCTGCCGCCTGTACGTGGGCAGGCGCGTCTACGATCGGGTGGTTGCGGATCTGACTGCGGCGGTGCGTACCATCAAGGTGGGTCTGCAGGAGGAGCCGGGGGTCGAAATGGGGCCGCTCATTTCCCAGGCACAGCGCGAGCGCGTCGCCGCCCTGGTCGCTCGTGCCGCGGCCTTGAAGCACATCGAGCTCACGACCGGGGGCAAGTCCGGCGAGGGCCGTGGGTTTTTCTACCAACCCACCGTGATCGCCGGCGCCCGGCAGGAAGATGAGATTGTGCAACGCGAGGTGTTCGGTCCGGTCGTTTCCGTCACGCCCTTCAGCGATGTGGACGAAGCGATCGGCTGGGCCAACGATTCGGAATACGGACTGGCGTCCTCGGTGTGGACGCGCGATATTTCGCGGGCCATGCAGGTGGCGGCCCGGCTGCAGTACGGGTGCACGTGGATCAACACGCACTTTGCGATGGTGAGCGAGATGCCGCACGGGGGCTTCAAGCGCTCCGGCTACGGCAAGGACCTGTCGGTCTACGCCCTCGAGGACTACACGGTGGTACGCCACGTCATGGTGAAGTTATAGGCGGCGCGGGGCTTGCGAGGCTCGCGCCCGCGGGGCGCAGCGCCGCCGTTGCCGTGCTCGCGGCGGGGTTGCTCGCTGCCTGCGGCTCCGGTTCCCGGCAGCGCGCCGTGGAGGAACCAGAGCTGCACGTTTACAACTGGGCGGACTACATCGGCAAGAACACCATCGCGCAATTCGAAGCCGCCACGGGCATCAAGGTGGTCTATGACACTTATGACGCCGATGAAACGCTGGAAGCGAAGATGATGGCGGGTGATTCAGGCTACGACGTCGTCAGTACCTCGACCGATTTCTTCAGCCGCCAGATCAAGGCGGGTATCTACCGCCCGCTGGATCGTGCGCTGCTGCCGAACTGGATGAATCTCGATCCACATATCCTGGCGATCGAAGCGCAGGCGGACCCCGGCAACCGCTATGCAATGCCGTACCTGCGCCACGTNNAGCCTCGACATGATCTTCAAGCCTGAGATCATCCGGCGGTTCGCCGATTGCGGCGTGACCTTCCTCGATCAGCCCGAGGATGTGCTGCAGCTCGCGCTCAACTACCTGCACCTGGACCCCAACACCACCCGTGCCGCGGATTACGCGCAGGCCGAGAAGCTGCTGCTCGCCGTGCGACCCTACATCCGCGCCTTCGATTCCTCGGAATACATGAACGGACTGGCGAATGGGGAGTACTGCATCTCCATGTCCTGGTCCGGGGACTATGCGACCTCCCGGGCGCGTGCCAAGGCCGCAGGCATCGACGTGCACCTCGCCTTTACCGTGCCCAAGGAGGGCGCCAACGCTTCATTTGACGCGCTGCTCATCCCCGCCGACGCGCCGCACCCGCTGGCAGCCCACAAGTTCCTCAACTTCATGCTCGAGCCGCGGGTGATCGCAGAAGTCACCAATGACATTCATTATGCCAATGACAACCAGGCGGCCAGCGCTTACGTTGACCCGCAGATCCTCAATGATCCGGATGTCTATCCAACCGCGGCGGTGGAGGCGCGGTTGTATCAGTCCGGGGAGGTCGCGCCGGCGCTGGAGCGGCTGAGCACGCGCACCTGGACGCGCATCAAGACCGGGCTGTGAAGCCTTGATGTCGGCCGCAGCGCTTAGTGCCCGGCGAGTTGCGCCTCGCGGGTGCGACGCCGATCAGCGCGCGTCATGAGGTAACCGGCCGCAATAACGCACGCGCCCACCGCGCACACGATCAGACTCGCCAGTGCGTTGATATCCGGGCTCACGCCCAGTTTGACCTTGGAGTAGATGACCATCGGCAGGGTGCTCGCGCCGGGACCTGCGACAAAGCTCGAGATCACCAGATCATCGAGCGACAGCGTGAAGGACAAGAGCCAGCTGGAGATGATCGCCGGGGAGATGATCGGCAGCGTGACCTCCAGAAATGCGCGCGTGGGACTTGCGCCCAGGTCCATCGCGGCTTCCTCCAGCGAGCGGTCCGCCGCCTGCAGACGCGATTGCACCGTGATGGTCACGTAGGCGGTGCAGAAGGTGATGTGCGACAGCACGATGGTCGTGAAGCCGCGGTGCGGCCAGGAAAACAACTGCACCATCGAGACGAACAGCAGCAGCTGCGTGATGCCGGTGATGATTTCCGGCATCACCAGCGGCGCGTTCACCATCCCCGTCAGCAGTAACCGGCCGCGGAAGCGCGCGAAGCGCACCAGCGCGATCGCCGCCAGTGTGCCGAGCAGCACCGCGCCCGTCGAGGCCGTCAGCGCGACCTCCAGCGACAGCAGCGCGGCCTGCAGCAGCTGGCGGTTGTGCAGCAGCTCGCCATACCAGGCGGTGGAGAAGCCACCCCAGACATTGACCAGCGGTGAAGCGTTGAAGGAGTAGCCGATCAGCACCAGGATCGGCAGATACAGCAGTGCAATGCCGAAGAACAGCACTGACAGAAGCGCGGTGGAGGAGCGCCGTTCCATGCGGTGCGCTTAAGCCTCCAGCTGCCGCACGTTGTAGTACTGGTAGATCGCAATCGGGCCGGCCAGCAGCAGCAGAAAGCCGATCGCCACGGCCGAGGCCACCGGCCAGTCGTGATTGCCGAAGAACTCATCCCACAGCACGCGGCCGATCATCAGTGTGTTCGGGCCGCCAAGCAGCGACGGGATCACGAACTCCCCGACCGCGGGTATGAACACCAGCATCGAGCCGGCAATCACTCCTGGCAGCGACAGCGGCAGCGTGATGTCCACAAACGCGCGCCGCGGAGTGCTGCCCAGATCCTCGGCCGCTTCCAGCAGCAGCGGGTCGAGCTTCTCCAGGGTTGCGAACAGCGGCAGCACCATGAAGGGCAGATAGGAATAGACGATGCCGATATACACCGCGAGGCTGGTGCGCATGATGCGCAACGGATGACTGATGAGCCCGAGGTGCAGCAGCGCCGTGTTGAGAAAGCCGTTGTCGCGGATGATCCCCTCGAGCGCGTACACCCGCAGCAGGAAGGAGGTCCAGAACGGCAGCATGATGATCAGGAGCAGCAGCCCCTGTGCCGACCTCGGGCTGCGGGCGATGGCGTAGGCCATCGGGTAGCCGATGGCGAGGCAGATCAGGGTGGAGAAAAACGCTGTGCGCAGTGAGTACAGATAGGCGACGCCATACACCTCATCGGTGAGCAGGTAGCGGTAGTTACCCAGGCTCAGCGCCAGTTGCAGGTGGTGATCGGGGGTGAAGGAAAAGACGTCCGTGAAGGGCGGCACGTGCGGCGCAGCTTCGGCGAAGCTGATTTTAAAGGCGAAGGCGAACGGAATGAGAAAGAATACAGTCAGGAAAATGAGCGGCGGCAGGATGATGAGCCAGCGGCCCGGACGCCAGGTTGGTTTCATGATGCGTGTTGTAACGGTGCCGGTGGGCTATTGTGCGCGCTAAGCTTCGTGTCAGTACAGCAATTGCCCGGCAGGCACGGGCGCAGGATGCGGATGCGGTGAGTAAGGTCCAGGCCCCGGTCAAAGGCGGCGGCTCGCGCATCCGTCAGCGCCAGCGGCTGCGTCTCATCGATGCGTGCATTTCGGCACTGCACATCTACGGGCCCTCGCGTACCACGGTGGAAAAGGTCGTGGCGCTTGCCGACCTGTCGCCGGGAATCGTGCGTTTCTACTTTGATTCCAAGGCGGCGATGCTGGTGGCCTCGCTCGAGCATCTGGCCGCAGAGTTCGAAGAGCGCGTGATGGTTCCAGTCGCGAAACTCAAGGACTCGCCGGTGGAGGCGCTGCGCCTGCTGGTGGACCTGTACCTCGACGCGGACATCGCCAGTCCGCGCAAGGTGTCGGTGTGGTACGCGTTCTGGGGCGAGGCCAGCTCGCGCCAGGAGTACTACGACATCTGTGGCAAGAAGGACGAAGCGTTCGCGGTGCTGGTGCGCGAGCTCATCGAACGGATGATCGGCGCCAGCGGTGCGAACCACCTTGATGCGGACGGGGTGGCCTTGGGTCTTATCGGCGTGCTCGAGGTGTTGTGGCAGGGGTTCGCCTTCCAGAGCGAGGCCAACATCGACCGCGCCGACGCCGTGCAGCGTTCGCTCAGGTATCTGAACTCGGTGTTTCCCGGTCACTTCAACGCGGCCGCGCGCAGCGTACCTGCGGCCCAGCGCGTCTAGTCCATCGGCCGAAAGACGCCCTAGGCGAAGCGCGCGGGAGCCGCCGGCAGATTCACCTCCGGGATGCGCGCGCGCAGCAGATCGTGGAATTCGATCATCCAGGTCTCGAGCTGTGACAGCGGCCCGGGCCGGTAGGCGCTGTCGGCGAGGCCGCGCTGCAACCGCTCGCACAACAACCGGTCTTCCTTGTTGACCTGCATGTTGATGCGGTTACCGAGCCAGCGGACGAGGCGCATCTCGCGTCGATCATCGGGCAGTCCGAAGGCGGCCCCGCGGATCACGCACTTGCCCGGCCCGCGGGGCAGGACCTGAAAGAAGTCGACCTGCTCGGGCATGATGTCGATCCCGAGATTCGGCAGGCAACTGTAGAATCGCCAGCTGCGGCGGTGCGGCTCGGGCAGATGCCGCGCGGTCACCGGGCCGACGTACTTCTGATAGATGCGCTCGCTCCAACGGCTCGAGGGCGCCTCGCGCATCCAGCTGATGCCGCGTGCAATGCCGGGAACGCCGCGCTGGTCCTCATAGTCGGGCGTGAACATGCGGTTTAGTCCCGGATGGCCGATCGGCACGTGATAAGACTCCAGATAGTTGTCCATCGCGATCTTCCAGTCGACCTCCCACTCCTCGAGATAAACCGGTTGCGTGGGAACGAGCTCCTCAAACCGATAAGGCGCCAGCTCTTCGATGATCGGCGCCCACATCTGCGAGGGTGGCGGCGGAGGCACTGCGGCGAGGCAGACGAATACGAAGCCCAGCGTCAGCTCCATGGGAACGGGATCGAGCCCATGCTCGCGCAGGTTGAGACCGGGAAAGCTCTCCTTTGCCGGAGTCGCGAGCAGCGATCCGTCATAGCGGTAACTCCAGCCATGGTACGGGCAGGTGATGCGACCGTGACAACTGCCGGCGCCCTCGAGCAGACGCGTGCCGCGGTGGCGGCAGACGTTGCGTAGCGCCCGAATACCGCCGCCGCGCTCGCGCAACACGATCACGCTGTCCGGGCCCAGCTCGAAGGTCACATAGTCTCCGGCGTTCGGGATCTGGCTGATGTGGCAGGTGATCTGCCAGCTGGGTTTCAGCAGCCGTTCGTACTCCAGGCGCGTCATTTCAGGGTGGTTGTATACCCAGGCCGGCAGCCCGCGGGACGCGGCGGTGTCGGCGGGTTTGACCGGGCGGACGGCTGTGGAATTCATGGCGGGATATACCGGTCGGGGAGTAAGTATATGGCCATATAATTCTACCGAAAAAAACTATATGATCATATAGGTGACGGGCGCGATCGAATTGGATGTCGCGGCAACACCTTGAAATCTAACTAGTTAGCGGTGCAGCCATGGCCAGAACCCTGACCAGGAATCACGAACACTACCGCCGCGCGCTCAAGCGCCTGCCGCTGGGGGTCGCGTCCAACTTTCGCTTCTGGGGCGAGGACCGCACCATCTACGTGAAGCACGGACGCGGCGCGCGCGTGACCGATATCGACGACAACGTGTACGTCGACTACCGCATGGGTTACGGGCCCGCGATCCTGGGTTACGCGGATCCGCGCGTCGACGCGGCCGCCCGCGCCGGCATGGAGGTGGGCGGCGTGTTTGCGCTGTCGACCGAGTGCGAGTACCGGGTCGCCGAACGCATCGCGCAGATGGTGCCGGCGGCCGAACTGGTTCGATTTTCCAACTCCGGGACCGAGGCGGTGATGGCGGCGCTGCGTCTGGCGCGTGCCTACACGCGCAGGGACAACTACGTCATCCTGGAAGGCAGTTACCACGGCCTGTTTGACGCGGCCATGTGGTACACGCCGATGGACAAGTGGCAGCAGGTCGGCGATCCGCAGGTCTACCCATACAGCGAGGGCGTGCCGTTGAGCACGCGGCAGTTCGCGCACTTCGTGCAGGCGAACGACGCCAATCAGCTCGAGGACGTGCTCAAGCGCCACGGCCACTCGATCGCCTGCCTGCTGATCGAGCCGATCATGGGCAATTGCTTAGGCATTGCCGCGGATCCGGCCTACCTGCGCGCGGCGCGTGAGCTGTGTGACCGCTACGGCGTCGTCATGCTCATCGATGAGGTAAAGACCGGGTTTCGCGTCGCACGTGGCGGCGCGCAGGAACTGTACGGCGTGCGCGCCGACCTGTGCACCTTCGCCAAGGCGCTCGCCAACGGTTATCCGATCTCAGTGCTCGCCGGGCGCGAAGACATCATGCGCAAGCTCGGGCGCGGGGTCGCCCATGGCGGCACGTACACGGCGCACCCGGTGTCGCTCGCCGCGGCGGAAAAGACCCTGGAGATTCTCGCCGACACCGATGCGCTCGAGCGCGTCGCCGCCTATGGAACGCGGTTGCGCGTCGGCATGAGCGCGATCCTCAAGGCCCGCGGCATCGCCCACAGCTTCGTGGGCCACCCCTCGATGAGCGGCCTTTACTTCGCCCACGATCCGCCGCGCACCTACCGGGACTGGAAGGGCAGTGACTACACCTTCTACGACGCCGCGGCGAAGGCGCTTCACGATGAGCGCATTCTGTGCGAGCCGGACTCACGCGAACCGTGGTTCGTGTGCGCCGCGCATGATGACTCCTGTCTCGCCGACACGCTGGCGGCCTTCGAGGTGGCGATCGACCGCACACTCAATGCGCTCGGCAGCACGCGGCGCGTGCCGGCCTGAAGGTGAGCGAGCGCGCGGCCAAGCGACACGACGCCATCGTGGTGGGCGCCGGCCACAATGGGCTGGTGGCCGCCTGCTACCTGGCACGCGCCGGACTTGACGTGCTGGTGCTCGAGCGCAATGCCTACATCGGCGGCGCCGCGGTCAGCCGCAAGCTCTACGACGGTTTCACCTACTCGAACTGTTCATACGTGTGCAGCCTGCTGCGCACCGAAATCATCCGCGGCCTCGACCTGCCGCACTACGGCCTGCAGATCATCCCGTACGAGGGCGGCTGCACGCTCATGCGCAACGGCGAGCACCTGGCGCTCTACGACAACCACGACGCCCTGCGGCGCGAGATCGCCCGCCATTCGCGCCGCGACGCGGAAAGCTACGACCGCTTCGTACGCGACATGCTGCGTCACTGCCGCTTCATCAAGCCGCTGTTGCTGCGCGAGCCGCCCGATCCAACCTCCTTCAAGCCGCGCGATATCCAGGAGCTGTTGTGGCTCGGCCGGCATTTCCACCAGCTCGGCGAGGCGCGCATGTACGACACGCTGCGCTTCTGGACACAAAGCTGCGCCGATCTGCTGGATGAATATTTCGAAAGCGACATCGTCAAGGCGCATCTGGCCGGNNCGCGGCGGCATGGGCGCGGTCACGCAGGCGCTGGCGGCTTCGTTTGCTGCGAGCGGCGGCACGCTGCGCAGCAGTGCGCCGGTCGATGAGATCCTGGTGCGCGGTGGTCGCGCAGCCGGCGTGCGGCTCGCGGGCGGGGAGGAGATTAAGGCCCGCGTGGTGGTTTCCAATCTCGACGTGCGCCGTACCTTCCTCGAGACGGTGGCGCCAAAGCACCTGCCGCCCGAGTTCCTTGCACAGGTGCGGCGCTTCAAGATCCGTGGTTCCTCCGGCAAGCTCAACATCGCGCTCGACGGCCTGCCGCACTTCCCGGCAATCCCGCACGGCTCGCCGTGCACCCGCGGCGACATGCACGTGACCGATACCATCGACATGCTGGAGCGCGCCTACGACGACTGGAAAGAGGGGCGCTGGTCGCGTGCCCCCTACATTGACATGCTGATCCCTTCGCAGATCGACCCGACCATGGCACCCAACGGCAAGCACTACATGTCGGTGTTCGTGCAGTATTGCCCCTATAAGCTCGCCGACGGCGAGTGGACTCCGCAGAAGCGCCAGGCGTTCGGCGACACCGTCATCGATACCATTGCGCGGCACAGTCCGGACTTCAAGGACCTCATCCTGCATGCGGAAATCCGTACGCCGCATGAAATCGAGGCCGAGGTGGGTCTCACGGAGGGCAATATCTTCCAGGGCGAGCTGACTTTCGATCAGTTGCTCTTCAACCGGCCCATACCCGGTTACGCGCAATACCGCGCGCCGGTGCGCGGCATGTACATGTGCGGGGCGAGCACCCATCCGGGCGGCGGCGTGATGGGCGCGCCGGGCGCCAATGCCGCGAGCGCAATCCTGCGGGATCTGCGCCTGGCGCAATCAACATGACCGCGGCCGGCACCCCGCGTTACGACTGCATCGTGGTCGGCGGCGGCCACAACGGACTGGTGTGCGCGGCTTACCTGGCGCGCGGTGGGCGTTCGGTACTGGTGCTGGAGGCGGCCGGGCAGGTAGGCGGAGCTGCGGTCACGCGCGAGTTTGCGCCCGGATTTCAGGTGTCGGCGTGCGCGCACCTGTTGCACCTGATGCCCGGGGCGCTCATGCGGGAGCTGGGATTAAGCGCCCAGGGATTGAAGCTCGCCGCGCAGCACCTTCCGACCACTGCGCTGTCCGGTGACGGCGCGCATCTGTCGTTGGCGCCCGCAGGTCTGGCGCAGCGGCTGCCAGCGGACGCAGTGGCGTACGGCGAATGGCAGGCACTGGGTCAGCGCCTCGCCGCCGCATTACATCCGGTGCTGACCGACGCGCCGCCACGCCTGGGTACCGGATCGTGGCGGGCGCGTGCGTCTCTCCTGCGCCTGGGCTGGCGCATCCGCCGCCTCGGCAGGTGCGACATGCGCGAGTTGTTGCGCATCGGTGGCATGAATGTGCAGGACCTGCTGGATGAACGCTTCGAGTCGCCGCTCCTGAAAGGAGCGCTGGCTGTGGATGCCGTGCTGGGAACGAACCTCGGGCCGCGCTCGCCCGGCACCGTGCTCACGCTCCTGTACCGCATGGCGGCCGCCGGTGGCGCGGAGGCGCTCGCCCAACCCGCGGGCGGGCTCGGTGCGCTGTCGACAGCGCTGGCAGGTGCGGCCACTGCAGCCGGTGCGCAGATTCGCACCCAGGCACCGGTCGCACGCATCCTGGTGAGCGCGGACCGCGCGAGCGGGGTGGTGCTTGCGTCCGGGGAGGAGATTGCCGCGGACGTGGTGGTATCGAGCGCCGATCCGAAGACGACTTTCCTCGGACTTCTGGGCAGTGAGCATCTGGACGCGGGCTTCACGCGCCGCGTGGCGCAGCTGCGTACCGGCGGGCTTGCCGCGAAGCTGCACCTGGCGCTCGAGCGGCTGCCGCAGTTTCCGGATCTTGACCGCCAAGCCTTGCGCGGCCGGCTGCTGATCGCGCCGTCGCCGCAGTATATTGAGCGCGCTTTCAATCACGCCAAGTACGGGGAGTTCTCAGCGGCTCCGATGCTGGAGATCACGGTGCCGACGCTTGCCGATCCAACACTCGCGCCACCCGGAAAACACGTACTCTCGGCAATCGTGCAATACGCACCTTACTCGCTTCGGTCCGGCTGGCAGGCGCAGCGCCAGTCCTTCACCGATCTTGCGATCGACACGATCGGCGCGTTCGCGCCGGATCTGCGTGACTGCCTGCACAGCGCGCAGCTGCTGACGCCGCCGGACATCGAACGTGAGTTTCGCATTGCCGGCGGGCATTGGCATCACGCCGAACTCGCGCTGGACCAGTTCTTCCTGGTACGTCCGGTGCCAGGCGCGGCGCAGTACCAGGGGCCGGTGGCCGGCCTGTACCTGTGCGGCGCGGGCTGCCATCCAGGCGGCGGGGTGATGGGTGTCGCCGGACGCAACGCCGCGCGGCAAGTGCTGCGCGAGGCAGCCTGAGATGCTCACCGAGAGCGAACCGCACTTTCGCCAGCCGCTGCTGAAGACGCCGTTCCACGAGCGGGCCCGTGCCTTAAGCCAGGTGGACAGCTTCGTTGCCTGGAGCGGCTACTCGACGGTCGACGTGTTCACGACCGTCGAGCAGGAATACTTCGCCATCCGCAACTCGACCTCGGTGTACGACCTTACCCCGATGGTGAAGTACCGCATCGTCGGCGCTGGCGCGCTGCGCTTCCTGAATCGCCTGATGACGCGCGACATGCGCAACCTCGCGCCCGGCAAGGTTGCCTACAGTGTCTGGTGCGACGACAGCGGCCATCTCATCGATGACGGCACGGTGTTCTGCCTCGCCGTCAACGAGTATCGCCTGTGCACCGCCGAGCGGCAGCTGGATTGGCTGTGCGCTTCGGCCATAGGTTTTGATGTGGAGATTGCCGAGGTGACCGAGGAGGTCGCGGCACTCGCTCTCCAGGGACCCACATCCTGTGCGCTCCTGCAGGCGCTGGGATTTGACGGGGTGGAGCGACTGAAGCCCTTTGAGCTCAGACAATTTGCCATGCCGCCGGCCGCGCTGCCCGTCATGGTGTCGCGCACCGGCTTCACCGGGGACCTGGGGTATGAGCTGTGGATGCAGCCGGCGGACGCGGAGGGTGTGTGGGATGCGCTCATGGAGGCGGGGCGCACCCGCGGCATCCGGCCGATCGGCTCGCGCGCGCTGAACATCGCCCGCATCGAGGCCGGGTTCCTGTTGCCGAACCTCGACTTCATTTCTGCCGGACACACGTTGCGCATCGGCACCGAGCGCTCGCCGCTGGAGCTCGGACTCGGCTGGCTGGTCGACTTCGGCAAGGGGCATTTCACCGGCAGGCGCGCGTTGCTCGAGGAGCAGCGGCGCGGACCTGCGCGCCTGCTGGTCGGACTCGACATCGAGGGCAATAAGCCCGCGCACAATACGCTCCTGTACGCGGACCGCGCCGGCATGAAGCAGGTCGGCAGCGTCACGTCCGCGACCTGGTCACCCACGACCAAGCGCAACCTCGCGCTCGCCATGCTTGATGCGCCACACTTCGCCATGGGCGCGGCGGTGTGGGCCGAGATCTATCTGAACCGCGAACTCACGTGGCAGCGGCGCATGGCGCGGGCGCGGGTCGTGGAGCGCCCGTTTTACGCACCGGCGCGCCGCCGCGCGACGCCACCGGCGGATTTCTAAAGGCGAGGCAACCGGGGAGCCATGGTAACAACGCAGTCGAAAGCTCTCGCCGAGCGGCCGTGGCTGGACCCGGGCGCCACGCCGCAGATCGTGATCGACGGCGTTGGCAAGACCTTCGGCGAGTGCACCGCGGTCGACAACGTCAACCTTGCCATCTTCAAGGGCGAGATATTCGCACTGGTGGGCGCCTCAGGCTGCGGCAAGACCACGCTGCTGCGCATGCTTGCTGGCTTTGCGGATCCGAGCAGCGGCCGCATCTGCATCGACGGCGTTGACATGAGCGCGATCCCGCCGCACGAGCGGCCGGTCAACATGATGTTTCAGTCGTACGCGCTGTTCCCGCACATGACGGTGGAGAGCAACGTCGGCTATGGTCTGCGCCGGCTGCGGCTCGACGCGGCCGCGAAGCGCCAGCGTGTCCAGGAGGCGCTCGACATGGTGCAGCTCGGTGCGCTGGGCGCGCGCAGACCGCACCAGCTCTCTGGCGGCCAGCGACAACGTGTGGCGCTGGCGCGCGCCTTGATTCGCCGTCCGAAGGTGCTGCTGCTCGATGAGCCCCTTTCCGCGCTCGACAAGAAGCTGCGCGAGCAGACCCAGTTTGAGCTGATGGATCTGCAGCAGAAGGTCGGCATCACTTTCATCGTGGTGACCCACGACCAGGACGAGGCGATGGCGCTCGCCACGCGTATCGCCGTCATGGATCGCGGCCAGGTGGTCCAGGTCGGCACGCCGGCGCAAATCTACGAGTTTCCGTGCAGCCGCTTCGTCGCCGACTTCGTCGGTACCACCAATCTTTTCGAGGGCACGGTGAGCGCCTGCGAGCCGGGCTTGATCACGGTGGATTGCGCCGAGGCCGGCGGCAAGCTGCTGGTCGATGACGAGGGGCGTTTCACGGTCGGGCAGCGCGTGTGGGTCGCGCTGCGGCCGGAAAAGGTGCGGCTCGGCAAGCAACCGGTGAGTGCAGTGCGCGTCAATCAGCTGCGCGGCACGGTTTGGGAGCTCGGCTACCTCGGCAACCGCTCGACCTACAGAATCAGAACCACCACCGGCAAACTGGTCACCGTCGTCGCCCAGAACGAGCGCCGCACCTCGGAGGCGGCCATAGACTGGAGCGATGAGGTGTTCGTGAGCTGGAGCGCAGATGCCGCGGTCTTGCTGCAGTCCTAGCCACGCGAGGCTTCCGGGAAGAGTAAGGATAAGCACATGATGAATTCCACTCGCGCGATCCTCATCACCATCTGCCTGCCGCTGGCGGCGCTGGGTGCACTGGCTGCGCCGCAGCCGGCGCGCGCCGACGATCTGACGGTGGCCCCGGCCGGCACCGCGGTGGCGCCGGCGACGGGCAGCAACACTGCCGCGCGCCCCGAGGGGCAGCTGCAGGAAGTAGTCGTCACGGCGACGCGTCGCGAGGAGTCACTCAGCAAGGTGCCGATCAGCGTCTCGGCACTCAGCCAGACGGACATGGACGACCGCGGCATCAAGGACATGCAGGACATCGTGCGCTTTGTGCCCGGCGTGACCATCGACAATTCCGGCACCAACGCCATCTCGATCCGCGGCATCTCGTCCTCGGCCGGCGCCGGCACCACCGGCATCTACATCGATGACACGCCTATCCAGATGCGCAGCGCGGGATTCAACCCCGACGATACCCTGCCGAAGACCTTCGATCTCGATCGGGTCGAGGTGCTGCGCGGACCCCAGGGCACGCTCTTCGGTTCCGGCTCAGAGGGCGGCACGGTGCGCTACATCCTGACGCAGCCGAGCCTGACCTCGGAGAGCACCAACGTGCGCACCGAGGCCTCCTACACCGAATACGGTCAGCCGAGCTACGAGTTCGGCGTCGCACACGGCGGCCCGGTGGTCGACGGCGTGTTGGGCTGGCGCGCCAGCGCCTGGTACCGCTACGACGGCGGCTGGATCGATCGAGTCGATCCGACCACCGATGCGACCCTTGCGCACAACGTCAATTATTCGCATACGCTGGTGTTGCGCCTCGCCGGCGTGTGGCAGCCGGCGAGCGGCTTCACGGCGACGCCGAGCATCCTCTACCAGAACCGCCAGGAGCACGATCAGCCGACTTACTGGCCGGCGTATTCGAACCCGGATGCCGGCCAGTTCAACACCGCGAGCCCGGAGCGCATACCGGATCCGGATCAGTACGTCCTGTCGGCGCTCAAGCTGCAGTGGGACCTCGCCAAGAGCCAGGTCATTTCCAACACCTCGTACTACCACCGCAAGGAGTACACCGGCTACCAGGGCACGGTGTACGACCTGGCCTTCTACCAGAGCCTCGGCTGGCCCAACAACCCGCTGACCGGGGGACTCGCCTGCGGTCCGACGTCGACGACGGCCGCGGCGCCGTGCTCGTGGTATCCGCTGCTCGATGGCAACGGGCTGCATTTACCCGCCGGCTTCGGCAACTACCAGACGCCGAACCTCATCACCAACACCCAGGACAGCTACGTGCAGGAATTACGCTGGCAGTCCGCGGACCCGGACGAGAGGCTGCATTGGACGGTCGGGGCGTTCTGGCAACTCGCCAAGGAGGGCAGCATCGAGGAGCTCAAGGACCCGCAGATCAATAACTTCTTCAACTACCTGTACGGCATCCCGGCAACCCAGCTGTTCACCTACACGGACATCAACGGCAATGTCGTCTCGCCTTACTCCTGTAACGGCGTCGGTACTTACACGGCGATACCGGCCTGCGACATCTACTACAACAGCAATACGACCCACGACAAGCAGATCTCTCTATACGGCGAGCTGAATTACGCGCTCACGCAGCGCCTGCGCCTGACGCTCGGCGAGCGCGTCTCCCACACAACCTTCGACATCAGGAACTACGGCGACGGCCTGGAGAACTACGGACCGACGCCGGTACTGGTCAACGGCGTCGCAGAGCAGATCCCGGGCGTGGGGCGCTCGGCCTCGACCAGCTCCAACCCCAACACGCCCAAGGCGAGCCTGTCGTTCCAGGCCGATCCCAACAACATGTACTACGCGACCTACGCCAAGGGCTACCGTGTCGGCGGCGGCAACCCGGAGCTGCCGAGCTACTGTAACTCCGACCTCGCCGCGCAGGGCTTCCCCAACGGCGCGCCGCTCATCTACCGGCCTGATAGCACGCAGAACTACGAGATCGGCTCGAAGAACGCCTTTGGCGGGGTGTTCCGCATCGCCACCAGCGTCTACTACATCAAGTGGAACAACATCCAGCAGANNGGCCTGCAGTTCACCGACAACCTCGGCACCGCGGTCGCCAAGGGCTTCGACATGCAGGCCGAACTCGCCCTCGGCCCGCTGTTCGTCGATTTCGCGGTCGGCTACACGAATGCGCGCTACACCGCCAACTCGGCCCCGCCGGCTGCCGGTGCACCGCCGCTCGCGCTCGACGGCGATGCCATCTCCGGACAGGCGGCCACCGACTACGCCCCGGGCACCAACCCGCCGTGGACCGTATCGGTGGGGCCGGAGTACCGCTTCAGCATCAGTCAGCACGAGGCCTTCATCCGCCTCGACTACACCTACGAGAGCCGCAACCCGTGGCTGGCTGCGGTGCAGGACCCCGCCTCGTCGCAGTACATTCCGGGAAGCTACACGCTGTCCGCGACCAACTTCCTGTCGCTGCGCGCCGGCATCAACATCGGCGAATGGCAGATTGCGCCCTTCATCGACAACGTGCTGAATTCGCACACGGTGACCAACTTCGCGCTCGGCCAGATCGATCCCTACAATCCGGCCGGATCGCCGTCGCAGCAGCAGAACGCGTACACGTTCCGTCCCTTAACCGTGGGAATCACCGCCACCTGGCGGGTGGGACACTAGGTCGCGGGGNNAGGGCGTCGCGGTCCTTTAGCAGCATCGGGCGGCCGGGTTATGTGACGCGCGTCACTTCCCGCGCGCGTCGCTGTGGCCGGCCCGCCCGATTTTGAGAGGCGAGGACGCTAACAAAAGCACGTTTCGATTTAGCTTAATCCCGTGAACATACGGTTCAAGGTGATTGCGCTGATCGCCGTGATATTCGCCATTCTCAGCCTTGCGGAGATCCTGGTCGAGCGGCAGGTCGTCATGCCCAGTTTCGCGGAACTGGAGCGTACGGATGCGCGCTCCACGATGCGACGTATCGACTATGCGCTGGATCTGACGCTCGAGCGCCTCGCTCTGTCTGCGACCGACTGGGGCAACTGGGCCGACACTTACCGCTTTGTGCAGGATCACAATCCGGAATACATCGCGGCCAACATTACCGATCTTGCACTCAGGCAGCTCAACGTCAATGTCATGCTGGTCGTCGACCTGGACGGCAGGTTCGTGCTGTCGAGAGACCTGGACCTGAGCTCCGACCGGCCGCTGGGGCTCGACCTCGCAGCGCGCAAGGCGCTGCCGGATGATTTTCCGTGGCGCGCCAGTCTGCGCGCAGGCCAGGCGGCGAAGGGACTGCTGCAGACCAACCGCGGCATTCTGATGCTGGCGGCCGCGCCGGTGCTCGACGGTAACGGTGGCGGGCCGGCCCACGGGATGGTGATCCTGGGACGGCTGCTCTCGCCGGCGGCAATCCGCGCCATCGGCGCGCAGACGCAGACGCAACTGGCGATGCTTGCACCGGCCGCAGGCCACACATCTGCGGAGCTGATCGAGAGCGATACGGTTACGCAGATATACCGCTCGTTCGATGATCTCTACGGCCGGCCGATCATGCGTTTGCGTGTCGATGTGCCGCGCGAGGTCACAATGCGCGGCCGGAGGGCCGTGATCTACGCCTCGACCTGCCTGATCGCCGCGGCCGTGATCGTGCTGATCCTGCTGGTGGTCGTGCTGAGTCGCATGATTCTCAGCCCGCTCGCGCTTGTAACGCGGCACGCAGTGGCGCTCGGCGAGGACAAGGACCTGACGACGCGGCTTGATCTAAAACGCGACGACGAAATCGGTGTGCTGGCGCACGAGTTTGATCGCATGGTGGAACGCGTCGCACACTCGCGTACGCAGCTTGTTGATCAGTCCTACCAGGCTGGCTTCGCGGAACTCGCCACCGGCGTATTGCACAATCTCGGCAACGCGATGACGCCCATTGGCGTGCGGCTCGCGAGCCTGAACGAGCGGCTGCGGCTGGCGCCAGTGGCGGACGCCGAAGAGGCGGCTGCGGAGCTGTGCGGCGGGGCGGCGGACACAGCGCGCAGCGCCGACCTTAAGGAGTTCCTGCGTCTGGCGTGCCGCGATCTGGGGCGCACACTGAGCCTGGCGCAGGACGACGTGGCGGTCGTCACTCGCCAGGCGGGCATCATTCAGACTGCGCTCACCGAGCAGTTGCGCTCGGCGCGCAACCAGCATGTGATCGAGCCGGTACGCCTTACGGAGCTCGTGGCACAGTCGCTGGAGATTGTCCCGGACGCCAGTCGGGCGCGCCTGCTGATCGACGCCGACGACACCTTGCGCGGGCTGGGCGTCGTGCGGGTCGCGCGTACGGTGCTACGCCTGATCCTGCAGAACCTGATCATCAATGCCGCGGACGCGGTGCGCGATGCCGGCAAGGAGCGAGGCGTGCTGCGTGTCAGCGCCGAAATCCTCCACGAGGCGCAACGCCAGCAGCTGCACCTGCATTGCAAGGACGACGGTGTCGGCATCCCGGCGCAGAATCTCGCGCGGGTGTTCGAAAAAGGCTTCTCGACGAAATCATCGGAAACCAACCAGGGCATCGGCCTGCACTGGTGCGCCAATGCCATCAACGCGCTGGGCGGGCGGATCTGGGCCAGCAGCGACGGCCCGGGGCGCGGCGCGTCGATACACCTGATCGTACCGCTCGCCGACCGTGAAACTGCCTCCCTGACCGGAGCTGCCTGAGGTTCCTATGGCTGAGCACAATCCAATCCCCATCCGGGTACTCGTGGTCGATGACGAGCCGGAGATCCGCGATTCCTACCGGCAGATCCTCGCGACGAGCGAGGCGAGCCTGGAGATGACCGGCTTTCACGAGCTGCGCAGCCGGCTGTTCAGGAAGAGCCCTACGCAAGCCGGGCGGGCTCCGGGGGCAGCGCGCGCGACCAGCTTCGAGCCGGTGTTCTGTGACCAGGCCGAGGAGGCGGTCGCGGCGGTGAAGGACGGGCTGGCGCGCGATCAACCCTTCGCGGTCGTGTTCCTCGATATGCGCATGCCGCCCGGCCACGACGGCGTGTGGGCGGCGACGCAAATCCGCGAGCTGGATCCGGCGGTTGAGATCGTCATCTGCACGGCCTATTCGGATGCAGATCCGTGCGAGATCGGCAGCTATGTCCCGCCCGAGGACAAACTTTCGTACCTGCAGAAGCCGTTCCACCCGCACGAAGTGCGGCAGATGACCATTGCGCTCGCCAGCAAGTGGCGCGCCGAGCGGCGCATCGTGAAACTTGCCTATTTCGACACGCTCACGGGTCTGCCGAATCGGGAGCAGTCCCGCAACCGACTGGTGGGCGCGCTGCAGTCGGCGAAGGAAAACGCCCGCAGCCTGGCGGTGCTGTACCTGGATCTGGACAACTTCAAGCGCGTCAACGACACGCTGGGTCACGCCACGGGCGATGCGCTGCTGTGCGTGGTGGCGGAGCGCTTGCGCGCTTCGCTGCGCTACGGCGCGGATTCCGACGTTCACGGATCGGCCGACAGCCCCCGCCCGGGTGATATCGCGCGCCTCGGTGGCGACGAGTTCCTGGTATTGCTGCCCAACCTGCGCAACACGCTCGATGCGAGCGCGGTAGCCGAGCGGCTGATCCTGGCGCTGCGCGAGCCGATACAGCTGACGTCCAATTCGCTGGTCGTCACGCCCAGCGTGGGCATTGCGATCTATCCGCAGGACGGCAGCGACGCCGAAACCCTGCTACGTAATGCCGACCTGGCGATGTATTTTGCCAAGCGCCGCAGCCCCGGCACGCATGCCTTCTTTGATGTCTCCATGAACGCGAACGCCCTGCAGCGCTTCACGATCGAAGAACAGCTGCGCGGCGCGCTCGAGCGCGGCGAGTTTTCTCTGCAGTACCAGCCGCAGTTCGACGTACGCACGGGCGCAATTTCCGGCGTGGAGGCGCTGTTGCGATGGACCAACGCCGAGCTCGGCGCCGTGAGCCCCACCGAGTTCATTCCGGTCGCCGAGGAGACAGGACTGATCCTCGCAATCGGTGCGTGGGTGCTGCGCCAGGCCTGTCAACAGGCCCAGGCGTGGCGCGCGGAGGGGTTGCCACTGCAAAGAATGGCGGTCAACGTTTCGGGTCGCCAGTTTGCACTGGCCGAGTATTCCCGCGAGGTCGCCACGATCCTGCAGGAAACGGGGCTCGAGCCGGCGGTGCTGGAACTGGAGATCACCGAATCGGTCGTCATGGCTGACGAGGCATGGGCGGAAAAGGCAATCAATCAGCTCAAGCAACTCGGCATTTCCCTTGCCATCGACGACTTTGGTACGGGCTACTCGAGCCTTGGGCGCCTGCGACGCTTCGCGGTGGATCGCCTCAAGATCGACCGCTCCTTCGTCTCNNATTGCCATGTCTCGATCGCTGCAAATCAATGTCACCGCCGAGGGCGTCGAGAATTTCCCGCAATTGACCTTCCTGCAGGAACAGAATTGCCAGGATGCGCAGGGGTTTCTCCTGAGCCGGCCGCTGCAGGCAGACGCCGCGCGGGAGCTGTTGCGCCGGGTGAACGAGATCGGTGACGCGTCGCGAACGCAGCGGCTGAAGCTCATCACCGGCTAGTGTTGCAGCGGCTGGCCGTGACCTCGCGGAGGATGATACCGTGGCGACCGCATGCCAACAGGCGACACACCCGCGACCGCGGCGACCGCGGCG
>PLEC01000112.1:0-209 GCA_003136935.1 Gammaproteobacteria bacterium | reverse complement strand
TTCGCCGAAGGCGCGCTGTCGACCGCCTTCGTCACCGTCTTCAGCCGCACCGGCGCGCTCGAGGACGACGCCTCGGCCTGGCGCCTCGCCAACAAGGTCGCAACGCTTGCGGCGGTTACCTTAAGCGCGATCACCGTGCTCGGCATACTCAGCGCACCGTGGCTGGTGGGCTTGCTGGCGCCGGGATTCGATCCGGAAAAGGCCGCGCT
>PLEC01000091.1:15816-16051 GCA_003136935.1 Gammaproteobacteria bacterium | reverse complement strand
CAATCGATTTCCATCGACGAAGGAGAAGACCTACTAATGGCGTCGGCCCACAACTGGGACGGGAACGGCGATGTTCCCGGAATTTGAACTGAATCCAGCGATATCGCTACTTACCCGCAATTCCAACGTCACGGAGAGTACCAATGTATCTGCATCGCCCCATCCCCAATAGAGTGTCGGCTTGTGTCTCGCTCGGGCTACTCGGCGCTCTGAGCCTCGTCGCCTGCGGCGGCGG
>PLEC01000091.1:9655-15745 GCA_003136935.1 Gammaproteobacteria bacterium | reverse complement strand
CGGAATTGCCATTCCAGCCTCTGCCGCCGGCGTGCCCGCCAACCCCACCGGCCAGATCTACAACGGGGGTGGAGGTTTTCTCATTCCCACCAGTGCGGGTCAGGAGTCAGCGCTGTTCATCTTCGACGGCGAGGGTGGCACCATCGCAGCCTGGGCGANNTCAACGGTGCAACTTTTCTCTATGCGACCGACCTGCACAACAACAAGGTTGACGTGTTCGATACCCAGTTCACCAAGCCGGCTGCTATGCAGGGAAAATTCGTTGACCCCACGATGCCATCGGGCTTCGTTCCCTTCGGCATAATGGCTCTGAATGACCAGTTATACGTCAGCTACACGAAGCAGGATGCGGCGAAGCACGACGAAACGACAGGTGCGGGCCTGGGTTACGTTGACGTGTTCGACTTCAGTGGCAACTTCGTCAACCGATTTGCATCGGCCGGCGCGCTCAATGCGCCCTGGGGAATGGCGATTGCACCTGCGGGATTTGGTTCACTGGCAGGGGATCTGCTGATCGGCAACTTTGGCGACGGCAAGGTAAACGTCTTCGCTCCTAACGGCACCGCATTGGCAACTTCCATGGGACCGCTCACGGTCTCTAACGGTGGGACGATAACCATCCCCGGCCTGTGGTCGCTGGTGTTTGGCAACGGTGACTCCGATAAGCCCCTGACGACGCTCTTCTACACCGCAGGCTTCGCGGATCAGACGGATGGAGTCTTCGGCAGCATCGCGGTGACGACCGCCACTNNTGAATGACCTTTCGTTCTTTTACTACGGCATGGCCTGCGTCTCCCTGACCCTGCTCGGCCTTCTGCTGACCGTCCTCGAGTTTCACAGGATGCGACGCCGTGGAGTTGCAGAACCACGGCGTCGCGCGATCGGTATCGCTCAGCGCGACTCGACCGGAGTAGCAATAAACGCCTGACCGGTGGTGGTCGTGCCGGTAATCTGCCCGCGGTCGTTATTTCGGGGGTTGCGGGCCGCGCTGAGGTCCGCCCGTGCGGATTCTGTGATGCGATTCCACTTTGAGGTCAGCGACCGCGACGGCCGCGCGTTCCTTTGCGTAGGCTCGCTGCGTGTCGCCGGCGGCTGTGTTTTTCAGGAGCTCGGCATGAATCGCATGTTCCTAAGGGTGGTGTGGGGAGTGCTGCTCAGCGGCGCGGGACTTTGTGCGAGTGTGGTGAGCCACGCCGACGCCGTATCCGCGCTGCAGGTGCTCAGAATCGGTGGCTGCGGGGGCATCATGCCGGCTACCCGGCCGATCCCGCGCAGCGCGACGCTCGACCGCGTGGCGCAACGCTGGGCTGCGGGAAGTTCGTTGCAGGTGGCCACGCAGCAGAGTGCTTTGCGCGCGGAGTCCACAGCCGGCCTGCACGTCAATGGACCCGACTCATCGATGCTCGAGCTCATCAAGGGCGCCGGCTGTCGAACGCTCGCGAGCCAGCGCGTGCGCGAACTGGGACTGTATCGGCGCGGCATGGACAACTGGATCGTGCTGGCGTTTGCCGATGCGGTGCCGGCGGACGCCGTCGCCGTCGGGAATATAGACGCTCCGCCGCGTACGCGCCTGCCCGCAAGCGTGCCGGTATCGCCCCGCTCTCAGGGGCCGGTGCTCGCGTCCCGGGCGCTGGAACTCGTCAACGAGGCGCGCGCCCACGGCGCCCGTTGCGGCACGCGCACCTTCGCGCCGGCGCCAGCGATGACCCTGTCCGGGACGCTGGCCGGTGTCGCCTCCGGGCACGCCCTCGACATGGCTGAGCACAACTACTTTGAGCACCAGGATCTGGCGGGAAATTCCCCCGCGGATCGCGTGCGCGCGGTCGGCTACCGGGAGAAACTGGTCGGGGAGAACATTGCCTACGGCCCCGAATCGATCGAAGAGGTGGTGCAGGGCTGGCTCGACAGCCCCGGCCACTGCGAAAACATCATGGACCCGCGGTTCGCGCAGATGGGTATCGCGTCTTCCGCGGGTCGCACCTCGCGGCGCGGACTGTACTGGGTGCAGCTGCTCGCCGAGCCGCGGGCCTAGGCCAGCGCCGACTTGAACAACACCAGCATCCGGCTCCAGGCTTTCTCTGCCGCGTCGTGGTTGTAGGTTTGTGTGTCGGGCGGGCACCAGCCATGTTGGGCGCCGGCGTAAACCTCGATTTCGGCTGGCACCTTCGCCTTGGCGAAGGCTGCGCGCAGCACGTCCTTCGCGTCCGGCTGCCGCTGGTCGTCGTTCTCGGCAATGGCGAAGAGGTAATGCGCTTTTATTTTCGGGATCAGCAGATGCGGGCTGTCGGGTTTGTCGGTGACGAGGCTGCCGCCATGAAAGGAGGCGCCCGCGCCGATGCGATCCGGAAAGGTCGCCGCCGTGCGCATGGTGAACGGCCCGCCCATGCAATAACCGGTCGTGCCCATTTTGTGTTTGCGGGACGCGGACGGCTGGCTGTCCAGGTACGCGACGAACGCGCGCGCATCGGTAACGACGGTCGTTGGCGTCAGCGAGTTCATCAATCCCATGAGGGTGGTGCGCGTGGCGGCGTCGTTAAAATCAGGGTGCTCAGGAGCGGTGGGGGCACGCTGGGTGCGATAGAAGGGGTTCACGACCAGCACCGAGTAGCCTGACTCGGCGAGCCGCTTGCCCATCTGCCGAAACGCCGGCCGCAGACCGAAGATGTCCGGCCAAACCAACACCCCGGGAGCCGCCCCCTTCGCGGGGTGCACGAAGTACGCATCCGCCGTGCCGTCGGCCGTCTTGATGTCGACCTCGGACTCCTGCACTTCGATTGCGCCTGCGACCGGTGGCAGGAGCGACATGAGGCCCGCACCGAGGCTCAGGGCGCCAAAGCGCCGCCGCGACATGCCAGGATTTTTCAGCTGAAATTCGATGATGTCATCGATCGAGTCTTTGTCGCACATGCTGCTTCTCCTGGCGGACGGTGCTTGAGGGCGGCATGGTGCACGCAAGTGCGTGCCGGTCGCAACCGGCGTTTATACTGGATTGAATGACCCCTGAGGACGAACAGGCGGCCGCCGGAGCGCTGCCGCGCCGGCTGCTGCCGTGGCTCGTGGCTGTCGCGTTCTTCATGCAGGCGCTCGATACCACGATCCTGAACACCGCGGTCCCGAGTATCGCCCGTGCTCTGGGCGTGGCGCCGCTGAGCATCAAGGCGGTGCTCTCGAGCTACACACTGAGTCTCGCGGTGTTCATCCCGATCAGTGGCTGGATGGCGAATCGCTTCGGCACGCGTCGCGTGTTCAGCGGTGCGATTGCGCTCTTTACGCTCGGTTCGCTCCTGTGCGGGGTGTCCCGCAACATTCATGTGCTCGTAGCCTGCCGGGTGCTGCAGGGCTGCGGCGGCGCCATGATGGTGCCGGTTGGGCGGCTCACCCTGGTGCGGGCGTTTCCGAAATCCGAACTGGTGCGCGCCATGAGCTTCGTGGCGATCCCGGGGCTTCTGGGCCCCATGCTCGGTCCCGTTGCCGGCGGCCTGATCACCGCCTACCTGCACTGGAGCGTGATTTTCTTTATTAACGTTCCCATCGGGCTTGCGGGGCTGTACCTCGTGTACCGCAACCTGCCGGACTACCGCGAGGCGTCCACGCCGGCGCTCGACGTCGCTGGACTGCTGTTGTTCAGCTCCGGCATTGCACTCCTGTCGTACGTGCTCGAGGTGTTCGGCGAGCATCGCCTCAACGGGGTGCAGATCGCAGCGCTCGTGGCGGTATCGGTGGCGCTGCTGGCCGCGTACGGGGTGCACGCGGCGCGCGCCGCGCAGCCGCTGCTGCGGCTCGCGCTGTTTCACATCCGTACATTTCGTGCCGCAGTCAGCGGCAGTTTTTTCACGCGTCTGAGCATCGGCGGCATTCCGTTCCTGCTGCCGCTTTTGTACCAGGTGGGACTGGGCTACACGCCGGTGCAATCCGGGCTGCTCATGGTGCCGCAGGCACTCGCCGCCATGAGTCTTAAGATGACCATGCCGCGCATCCTCGCGCGCTTTGGCTACCGTACGGTGCTGGTCTCGAACACAGCGCTGCTGGGTGTGCTGATCCTCTCGTTCGCCACCATTGGCGCCGGTACGCCGGTGTGGCTCATCGTGATGCAGGTGTTCGCATTCGGCTTCGTGTCCTCACTGCAGTACACCAGCATGAACACACTCGTCTATGCGGACGTCAGCAGTGAGGGGGCGAGCAGCGCCAGCACCATTGCCAGTACCGCCCAACAGCTGTCGTTGAGCTTCGGTATCGCGACTGCCTCCCTGGTGGCAGCGTTCTTCGTGCCCGACCGCTTTCATACTGCGGCCGCCGAGATGATTGCCGGCATCCACCAGGCGTTCCTGGTCTTAGGCGTGGCCACGATCGTCTCGACCGTCGTGTTCCGGGGTCTTAAGGGCGATGACGGCGCGTCTGTCAGCCAGCACCGGTTGGAAGTTCCGGCCGCCTGACGCTCCGGTTGCGCGCGCGATTGCGCTCACCCGCACTTCGCGCTTCAATTGGTAGCGCAGGCTTCATTGTGTCCCGGTCCATGTCAGGAGTTCCACCATGGCTGAGAAATCCCTCGCGATCGTTGCCATCGTCGCCATTGTTCTGCTCGGCACCATGGCGAGCCAGGCGCAGCAGGTCCCCGCGGCGAATCCCCTGGACACCGTTCCGGAGAAAATGCCGTTCGATATCCCGTATGGCGCACCGATTTCACTGCAAAGTGCATTGGCTGCCATTGCCGCCACGGTCGCTGAGGCAAGAAAGCATGATTGGAAGCTGAACGTCGCAGTGGTGGATTCCGGCGGCAACCTGGTGGCCTTCCAGCGCATGGACGGCGCCCAGCTCGCCTCCATCCAGGTCTCCCAACACAAGGCGCGGGCCGCGGCGACGTTCCGGCGTGAGACCAAGGTTTTCGAGGACGCCATCCAGCTGAAGCAGAACTACTACGTCATGACGCTCGACGGTGTCGTTGCAGCGCGCGGTGGCATTCCGCTCGTCGAAGGTGGCAAGCTGATCGGGGCCATCGGATGCTCTGGCGGAACGAGCTCGCAGGATGAGGTCGCCTGCAAGCTCGGTGCGGCCACGGTCAAATAGCGGATTCCAGGAAGAGTGCGCCTTATGAGTACCAACCGTACCTGGCCCGCGGGTATTGGGCTTGGCCTGGCACTCGCGAGTGTCGCGCTCGCGTGTGGCTTGAGTGCCGGGGCCGCGGCGGCGGCTGACGCGGCCACCGATGTTGCAGACGCGCAGCCCGCGGCGTGGACCCCGAAGGAACTGAGCTTCACCTATCAGGGGTTCACCACGCGCTATTCCTGTGATGGGCTGCGCGAGAAAGTACGCAGCACGCTGCTCGCCCTGGGAGCACGCAGGAAGGACCTCAGCGTGCAGGAGTCGGGCTGCTCGAGGCCGGATGGCGGACCAGACCCGTTCCCGGGCGTGCGCATCAAAATGCAGGTGCTGACTCCCGTTGCAGCCGTGGCCACGCCGGATGCGAAGACGGTCGCGGCGCATTGGAAAACGGTGGATCTGCGCCTCGATCGCGACCCGCTCGCGGCAAGTGGTGACTGCGAGCTGCTCGAGCAGATCAAGCAGAGCATTCTGCCGCTGTTCACGACGCGCAATATCAAGTACAGCTCAACCTGCGTCCCTCACCAGCTGTCGGCAGGCGGAACGAGCCTCCGGGCCGACGTGTTGGTCAGCGATGCGTCGGACGCAAAGCCCGCCGCGGCAGCAGCCCACTGAAGAATCAGGGCAGCGGTTACTTCTCGGCCACCCGCAGGGAAATGCGGCGGTTGTTCGCGCGGCCTTCCTCGGTGGCGTTGTCCGCAACGGGGTGTTCTTCGCCGTAGCCCTTGGCGCTCATGCGCGCCGCGTCCGTGCCGAGCTTCACCAGCTCCCCCATGACTTCATTGGCGCGCCCGTCAGAGAGCTTCACATTCAACGCGGCGTTGCCGCTGTTGTCGGTGTAACCGGCGCGGCCACCGGCGGCGTACCCGCACCACTGAAGGCGCGGTACAGCAGCCAGGCGAGAATGATCGCGCCCAGGATCGCAAGCGGCACCAGCCACCGGGAACCACTGGCGGCGTCAGAGTCGCCTCCGGATCCGATCGCCGAGGCGGC
>PLEC01000091.1:0-9642 GCA_003136935.1 Gammaproteobacteria bacterium | reverse complement strand
GATACCCGCCTGCTGCGCGATCTGGTTCGTCACCTGACCCTGCTGTGAGCCGAACACCATGGGAAGGAATTTGCTTACCAGGTCTCCGGTCGCACCACTGGGGCCGCCGGAGGCGATGGACGAGAGGCTGCTCAGGATGTTCTGGCCATCATCGCCGCTTACCAGACCGATGATCTGTCCGAGAAAGCCGCTGTCGCCAGCCTTGCCTGCCAGGCCGCCAAGCGTGGCGGCAGTGGCTGCGCCGAGCCCGCCGGTTACTGCCTGCGATGACTCGCCCAGGCGTAAAGCAATTGCCTGCTTCATGTCCGGTGTGACCATCCCGAGAATTGAATCCATCATCGAGCTAGCCATGTTGTATCTCCCCGACGTCCCCTGTGGTGTTTGAAGCTCAACTGGAAAAGGGGGGCGTATTCTAGCTACTTGGTTGTGGCATCTGCCATCAGTCGGCCGGGTAGGGTGCGCTGCAGAGCATCGTGCCAGCCGGTGATGAGGGCCGCGCGCCGCGCGGCGTTCATCCGCGGCGTAAAAACCGTCGCGCTGTGCACACCGGCACCGATCGCGGGAAGATCCGGCCACACTCCGGCTGCAAGCCCCGCAAGGTACGCCGCGCCGCTAACCGTGGCCTCAAGTCCGGCCGCGCGCTCCACTGACGCATCGAGCACGTCGGCGAGGAACTGGCAGAACCAGTCATTGGCTGCCATGCCCCCATCGACGCGGATTGCGGATGCGGGATGTGCGCCGTCGCGCGCCATGGCAACAGTCAGATCGAGCGTCTGGTAGGCGACCGACTCCAGGGCTGCGCGGACCAGATGCGCGCCGCCAGAATCGAGCGTCAGCCCGCAGATCAATCCCCGCGCACCCGGCTCCCAGTGTGGTGCGCCAAGGCCGACGAACGCCGGCACCAGATACACGCCATGGTCATCGGGCACGCTCGCCGCCAGGGCGGCGGATTCGGCGGCATCGCGGATGATGTGCAGCGCATCGCGCAGCCACTTGATCGCCGCCCCCGCTACGAAGATCGATCCTTCCATGGCGTAGGTGGTGCGTCCGCCGATGCGGTACGCCACGGTCGTCAGCATATGACTCGACCTGACGGCCGCTGCGCCGGTGTTGAGCAAGAGGAAACAACCCGTTCCATAGGTGGACTTCGCCATCCCGGGTTTGAAGCAGCGCTGCCCGATGAGGGCGGCCTGCTGATCCCCGGCCATGCCCGTGATCGGAATCTGCGCGCCGAGTAGCGTCGCCTCAGTGACGCCGAAGTTTCCACTGCTGTCGCGTACCGCCGGCAGCAGCGCGCGCGGTACCCGCAGGAGCCGCAGCAGTTCGTCGTCCCAGTCCTGGGTGTGAATGTTGAAAAGCAGAGTACGCGAGGCGTTGGTGGCGTCGGTGGCGTGCACCCGGCCGGCCGTGAATCGCCACAGGAGAAATGTATCTATGGTCCCGAAGGCGAGCTCGCCGCGCGCGGCGCGCTCGCGCGCACCGGGGATGTTGTCCAGGAGCCAGGCGATCTTGGTGCCGGAGAAGTAAGGATCAAGGAGGAGTCCGGTGCGCTCACGCACCATTGCTGCGGCACCCGCGGCCTTGAGGGCGGCGCATTGCTCCGCCGTGCGCCGGTCCTGCCAGACGATGGCGCGGTGAATGGGCGTGCCGGTATCGCGCTCCCAGATGAGCGTGGTCTCGCGCTGGTTAGTGATACCGAGCGCTGTAACCGCACGCGCGTCGAGGCCGGCGTGCTCGAGGGCCTCGCGCGCCGTGGCGAGCGTGTCACGCCAGATGTCCTCGGCGTCATGCTCGACGAGTCCGGCAGCAGGGTAGTGCTGGGGAAGTTCCCGGCGGCCGGTGGCGAGCGCACGCGCCTCGCGATCGAACACCACAGCGCGGGTTGAGGTGGTGCCCTGATCGATCGCCAGTACGTACGGTGTCGTCGTCATGCGGCGAGATCGGCGGATACTTCCGGCGCTGTCGTCAGCCTATGAGCATCGCGAGCGCGCTGGCGGTTACGGCCGGCTTGCTCTCGCCCTCTATTTCAATGGTGTTGTCGGTCGTCACGAGATAACGCCCAGCGCCCTTGTCCTTGACGGCGGCGATCTTGATGTGGTTACGGACGCGCTTGCCGGAGCGCACCGGCGACATAAAGCGCACCTTGGCGAGCCCGTAGTTGACGACTGACTTGGGTGCGATGCGGGTCAGCAGGACCTCGAAGGCGGTCGGCGCCAGCAGCGACAGGGTGAGAAACCCGTGTGCCACGGTGCCGCCAAAGGGACCCTCGCGCGCCGCGCGCTCCGCATCGGTGTGAATCCACTGATGATCCCCGGTGCAGTGCGCGAATTCATTAATGCGCGCCTGGTCGAGGGCGATCCATGAGGAAACGCCGATCTCTTCACCGACGTGTCTCGCCAGGTCCGCCACGGGCATGTGGTTGCCGCTCATCGCTACCGTCCGTTCGTGTCAGGTCGATCCAGGAATTCGTTGATCACCCGCACCGACTCATCGGCGCGTGTCAGCAGGAACAGGTGTCCGCAATTGAATACCTTCAGCTCGCTGTGCGGAATCATGGTCTTGAGGATATGCGCGTTGAGGATCGGGACCAAGGGATCATCCACGCCAGCCATGATCAGCGTCGGCTGGCTGATGCGGTGCAGCCAGTGGATGCTGGTCCAGCCCATGACCGCCGCGAGCTGCAGGTAGTAGCCGAGGAGCGACTGCCAGCGCACGTGGCGGAACAGTTCCAGCGCGAGGTCGGGGTTGTTGCGAAAGTCACCGCCGTAGATGTCGCCGGCGAGCTGGCGGGCGTAATCACGGCGCATGTAGCGCAGCGGGATCGCCATCTTCCACAGCACCTGGGGACTCGCGGGCACCATGACGGCGCCCGCGGAGGTCGAACACAGGACGAGGCGGCGGCAGCGTTCTGTGCAGGAGCGTGCGAACTCCTGGGCAGCGGCGCCTCCCCAGGACATGCCGAAGACGTCCGCCTGTGTGTGACCGAAGTGATCAAGAATGCCTGCCGCGATGCGCGCCAGGCCCGCAAGGCGATAGGGGACGCCCGGGAGTTTCGAGTGCCCGACACCGGGCACATCGAAGGTGATGAGCTCGCGCCTGGGCATGCGCTGGGCAAGCGGGCCGAGCAGTTCAATCTTGCCGCCGATGCCGTTGAAGAGCAGCAGTGGCAGCCCCGTGCCGGTGCCTGCCTGCCGTCCGACCCGGATGGAGTGGCCATCAATAAGGAGCATCTGCGTCGCCAATGGGCCGGAACCCGCGCTATGGGGCGGGACCGGGCGGCCGGTGCCCGCGCGCGGCCGGGTGGCCACACGGGTGCGTGAATAGGCGGTCATGGCCTTAATGCGTGCCCCCTGTTGATGAGGATCTTACCAACCGCGAGTCATTCAGGCTGAGACGCCCGCCACGCAGGCATAAGGGGTGCTCGATTCAGGCCACTGCATTGCAATATAATGCGTCGTACATTGTTCACTGAGATATGCCTAAAGATTACATTAAAACAATAGGTTGAATGTCTATAAGCTCGTATATGGCAAAACTCTTGCACTGCATACAAATCTGTGTAAAATACAGCTCCATCGAATCCCCCATGACCTTCCGCAGGAGCTTTCCATGAACGACCGTACTTTCGACATGAACACCTGGATGGAGACCTACAAAGAGGCGTTCAGCTCTTTCGGCAAGGCCCAGCAGGACAGCTTCAAGGCCCTCGAGCGCTTCGCGCGCTTCCATTACGCAGTTGCCGGTGACGTCCTCGAGGCGGGCATCGCGCAGGCGAAGGCCACCCTGGCCCCCAAGGTTGCCGCAGGCACCAGCGCCGTTGCCGATCTGCTCCAGAAGCAGGCTGACCTCGGCACCGAGCTGAGCGACAAGCTCAAGGCCCGCGCGGAAGAGTTCTCCGCCATGGCCGCCGACGTGCAGCAGACCGTGGGCAGCTTCGCCACCCAGGCTGCGAACCGTGCGACCCACGCCACGCGTGCGACGCGCACCGTGCGCACGAAGAAGAAGGCCGCCTAAGGCCTTTTCTTCTCACGAAGAAGTCACAAGGGCGGCCATTGGCCGCCCTTGTGCTTGCCTATCCAAACATCGATCTGGTAATCGGTCTGTCGCGCCACTGGCGATTCGCTGCTACGGCCTGTCGAACGCCCGCGCGCAGCGGGAACATCCCACAACTGACGCCGGTATAGCGCTCTCGGGTAGGATCGGCAGCGCATGCCTTTCCCGCACCCGACCCGCCGTACTAGCGTGTGTCTCGGCGCCGCGTTGCTATGTGCAGCAATTGCGCGCGCGNNCGTACGACATGACCCGCGAGGCGTCCGGCACCAGCTGGCAACCGGACTCAACGCCCATGGCGGGTATCCAGAACATGACGGGTGCGTGGCTGACCATGCTGCATGGCTACGCGGATGTCGTGTACGACCATCAGGGGGGTCCGCGCGGTAACACCCAGACCTTCACGACCGGCATGCTCATGTTCATGGGACGCCGCGAGCTTACGAACGGGGTGCTGGGTCTGCGCCTGATGCTCTCGGCAGACCCACCGATGGGTAAGAGCGGCTATCCGCTGCTTTTCCAGACGGGCGAGACCGCCAACGGCCGTGCGCCGCTCATTGACCGGCAGCACCCGCACAATCTCCTCATGGAAGCGGCGGCAACCTACAGCCACGCCGCGGCCGCTGACAGCTCGGTGTTTGTGTATCTGGGCCTTGCAGGAGAGCCGGCGCTGGGCCCCGTGGCGTTCATGCATCGGCTCTCCGGTGAGGACAATCCGGAGGCGCCCCTCACGCATCACTGGCTCGACTCGACCCACGTGTCCTATGGCGTGGTCACCGGCGGCTATATCTGGCGGCAGTTCAAGCTCGAGGCATCGGCGTTCAACGGGCGCGAGCCAGACCAATACCGTTACGACGTCGAGATCCGGCCGCTCGAGTCGTATGCCGCCCGGCTGTCTTACAACCCGACCAGCGACTGGTCGCTGCAGGCAAGCACCGGGCATCTGGTCAGCCCGGAGCAGTTGCAGCCGAACGTGAACGAGCGGCGCACGACCGCCTCGGCGAGCTACAACGCACCCATCGGGCAGTGGTGGCAGACCACGCTCGCCTGGGGGCGCAACAGTCCGTCCACCGGGCAGGCGAGCGCGGGGTGGCTGCTGGAGTCCGCGGCGCAGCCGCTGCAGGGGCAGACGGTGTTCGGACGCATCGAGCGGGTAGCGAAGGACGAGCTGTTCCTTCCGGGCGCGGCGTTCTACGAGGACAGCTTCACCATCAACAAGCTCTCGCTCGGCTATATCTACGATGTCGTGCGGCTGCAATCGATCCACTTCGGCGCCGGGGGGCTCGTCAGCGTCTATCGTTTTCCCGGGGCGCTTGATAGCGTTTACGGCACTTCGCCCACTTCGTTCATGCTGTTCGTGCGCGCGCGCCTGTGAGGCACCCTTGAACACCAACACGATTGCATCACGCACCGCAGTGCGCGCGCTGGTCGTCCTGACCGGAATCAACCTCCTCAATTACCTTGATCGCTACGTCGTCTCGCCCATCGCGCCGGACTTAAAGGCCGCCATGGGTCTCACCGATGCGCAGCTCGGCTGGCTCGTACCGGCCTTCATGCTGGTGTACATGATCGCGGCTCCCGCATTCGGTGCCTGGGGTGATCGGGGTTCGCGGACCCGGCCGATCGCCATCGGGGTGTTCATCTGGAGTCTCGCCACCATGGCCTCGGGGCTCGCGCGCAATTACCCGCAACTGCTTGCGGGCCGCGCACTGGTTGGCATTGGCGAGGCGGCCTATGTGGCGATCGCGCCGGCGCTGCTGGCGGACTGTTTCCGGGCCGAGAGCCGCGGCCGCGTGTACTCGGTGCTCAACATGGCGATCCCGGTGGGCTCCGCGCTTGGCTATATTCTCGGGGGCCTCGTGAGTCATCACTTTGGGTGGCGCGCGGCGTTTTTTGTAGCGGGGGCGCCGGGGCTGCTGCTTGCCGCGGCGGTGCTTTGGTTGCCGGATCCGCCGCGCGGCATACAGGATGCGCCGGCACCCGCGGCGCGCGACACCGCCCCGGCGATGCGCGGCGCCGCCGCCCCGGGACCGCTCGCGGTATACCTGAATCTGCTGCGGCGCGCGCCCTACATGCTGCTGGTGCTCGGCTACGCCGCCTACACCTTCGCACTCGGCGGGCTCGCATTCTGGATGCCCACCTTCCTCGAGCGCGTGCACGGCATCCCGAAAGTGCAGGCCACCACCGGCTTCGGTGCGATTGTCGTGGTGACCGGATTCGTCGGTACCTTCGTCGGCGGCTGGCTCGGGGACTATTGCCTTAAGTACTCCCGGCAGGCGTACCTGTGGTTCTCCGGTGCGACGACGCTGCTCGCCGTGCCGTTCGTCGTGGTGGCTCTCACCGCAAGCGCACCTTCTGCGTATTACCCGGGAATCGTCTGCGCGCAACTGCTGCTCTTTATGTCGACGGGGCCCATCAATGCCGCCATCGTCAACATGGTCTCGCCTTTTGAGCGCGCCTCGGCCGTGGCGTTGAGCATGTTCGCGATCCATTTGCTGGGGGATGTGCCGTCGCCGCCTCTGATCGGCAGCATTTCGGATGCTTCATCCCTCGGACAGGCGGTGCTCATCGTGCCGGTCGCGGTTGCGATCGGCGGCCTCGTGTGGCTCGGCGCGGCCCGGGTCGGCGGGCGGGCGGCGGCCGCGGCGAGGAGCTGATGGCGCGCCGAGCCGCGAAAACGAGCGCAGCCGCGGCGGCGCGCCGCGGGGTGTCGTTTGATTCATCCGTGTCACCCGCGGTAAGGCCGCTGACAAGCCTGGCAAAAGGCGCGCTCGAGGCGCGACTGCAGGCGGCGCTGGTCGCGCGCGACGGCGCCGCGGGCGCGCACTCAATCCACGAGTTGTGGATGCGTGGACAGTTCGCCGCTGAGATCGAGCGGGCGCTGGCGGCGCTGTGGGAGCGCGCCGCCGCCTCGATCCCGGACTGGCTGCCGATGCACTACATTGATTGGCTGCCCACCGCTTACGAAGTCGCGCTGCAATTTCGCGCCGGCCGCAAAGGCCGCGCGAACCTCTACCTCGTGCTGCTGGATTTCTCGGATCGCCGGCGCGGGCCGCACGGGGTGTATGTCGGCATGAGCCACTACACACCGGCGCAACGCTTTGACCAGCACAAAGCGGGTATCCACGCGGCAGGCAGCGTGCTCAAGCGCGGCATAGAGGTACTGACAGGGCCGGTGCTGCATCTGCAGCGTATCGCGCGGCCCGAAGCGCAGCGCCTGGAGGGTGAGCTGGCGCTCGCGCTCGCGGACGCCGGCATCCTGGTCGAGGGCGGTCACTAGTCCATCGGCCGAAATCGCGGCTGGCTCCGCCGTGGTAACACGCCCTAACGCGCGACGAACGCGCGTTCAATCACATAGTCGCCCGCTGTACCGATGTGTGGAGAAAGGCTGAAGCCCTTCGCATCAAGGAGTGCGCGGGTATCGGTGAGCATCCCCGGGCTCCCGCATACCATCACGCGATCGCATGCCGGATCCAGCGGCGGCAGCTTCAGGTCCCGGGCCAGCCGCCCGGACTCGATCAGACGCGTCAGACGGCCGCGATTCACATGGGGCTCGCGGGTCACGGCCGGGTAGTAGAGCAGCTTTGCCGACACTTCGGATCCCAGGATCGCGTGCTCGCGCAGTGACTCGATGCGGTGGCGCACGACGGCCGTCTCCTTCGCCCAGCGCACGCCATGCACCAGGATCACGCGCTCGAAGCGCGCGTAGGTTTCCGGATCCGTGATCACACTCATAAATGGCGCCGCACCGGTGCCGGTACTGAACAGGTACAGCCGCTTGCCTGGTTTCAGGTCTTGCAGCAACAGCGTGCCGGTGGGCTTGCGGCTGACCAGCACCTCATCGCCCGCGCGCACGTGCTGCAGGCGCGAGGTCAGGGGGCCGTCAGGCACCTTGATGCTGAGGAACTCGAGGTGTTCCTCGTGGTTGGCGCTGGCGATGCTGTAGGCGCGCAGCAGCGGGCGATCGCTTAGGCGCAGTCCGACCATGACGAACTGACCGTTCTCAAAGCGCAGCCCCGGATCCCGGGTGGTGGTGAAGGTGAATTGCGTGTCCGTCCAATGCCGCACAGCGAGCACGCGTTCCGAGCCGATTGCCGCCAAGATCTCTCCCGCCGTGTAGAAAACCTGCCAGTACGAATCCTAGCGGGTGCGCGGGAGAACCCAGGTTGTATCGGGACATGCTCTTATAAGAAGCCGTTATGGCGCCCTGCGCCGCACATCGCCGGGCGGTACGCGCCGCGCTAGACTCCCCCGTATGGCAACAATGAGAACAAGAACTGGCTGGGCCAGCACCCTTAAGCTGGCGGTGTTGTTGATTCTCCCGGTAAGCGTGGCGCAGGCCGCCAGAGAGCCGCTGGTCACCGCGCTCCCCGCTGGCGCGCACGTCGGCGTCGTGAATCTGCTCGACCCGGAGGTCACGCACTTCCACGCCTCACGGGACCTGAAGGAGAGCTTCCTGAAGACCTACACGGTCAACTGGCCGGTACCCGCCATGCTCATGCAGACGCTGCAGGCGCGCCTTACCCAGATGGGCTTCGCTCCCGTAGCGGTGGGGGCGACCATCGCGCTGCGCGATGCCCGCGAGAATTGCTTGCTGAACGCCTCGCTCGCCAGGGCGCTGCCGAAGGAGTGCCGACGGCCCTTTGCGCAGTTCATCGCCGCCAACCACCTCGACGCCCTGATCGTGTTCGGGCCCGGACTCAACAACTCCGAGCACGCCGACGGTGGACGGCATAAGGAGTTACCGGAGTACCTGCGCGGCTGGTGCATGGTGAGCGGTGAGGGCGCGGTGGGAAGTGCGCCTTCGCTCCTCAATCTGACGGAGCTGCTGTTGATCCTTCCTAAGAAAGACGGTGTGGAACTGAGCGGGCGGCAGTGGGGCGGGGGTGAGGTCCGGGCGTGGATTGGATTCCCGGCAGCGGCGGACCTGAAGGCGCTGGGGGAGGCGCAGCTGGACACGGCGAAACCCCTGTATGCCGCGATGCTATCGCGACAGGCGGAGGGGCTGCTGGCGCACCTTGAGGTCGCGCACTAGGCGTGACTCAGGGCCCAGGCGCACACGCACACCCCGATGAGTCCAGCCACGAAGTACAACGCCGCGTAGTGTCGCTCGCGCTTTTCGAGCTGAGCGGCGTTCATGGGTGCAATCAGAAACGGCTCGCCGTTTCGCGGCTCACTGATGACGCTGATGCGCTCGATGCCTGAGCTTAAGGTCTGTGCCTGCGCCTCGCTGGTGGCGGCGCGCCGCGCGGTCTCCCACTCGGTGGCATCGAGCCTGCCATCATGGTTGGTGTCGAATCGCGCCAGCAGGGTCTGCTGATCCTGCTTCCAGTCGCGCAGCTTCTGCGCGGTGGCGGCATTGACGTCGCCCACTTCGGAATGCGAGCGCAACTCGCCCATCACGCACAACGGCGTGCCGACGCCTAGCAGCCGCTCGGTGTAGCGCCACTCCCCGATGTGCAGCAGCGAGCCCGCCGTCGGGGGCGGTCCAAAAGGCCGGGGCAGGGCGCCGTACCAGACGTCTTTGTCGGTGGGCGTGACTTCGGCGGTCACCGGACCCACGAGGCAGCGCGCGCCGTCAGCGTCGACGAG
>PLEC01000013.1 GCA_003136935.1 Gammaproteobacteria bacterium | reverse complement strand
GCTCCCATGATGGCTCCGCCGACCTCGTGGATGATGGAGCCGCCGGGCGCGATCGCCCTGGCGCCGTCTGTCTCGACCGCGGGATGCACGCGGCCGCCCATGGCCTCGATGATGTCGCCGAAGGTGCGTTGCATGTGCGCCGCCTGGCGCGTCTCGTGCTCGGACCATTTCCAATGGAAGCGCAGCACGGGAATTCCCCACTTGTCCTTCACCGCCGGATCGATCTCGCAATAGGAATTCTCGTTCGGGATCATCTCGCCGCGTCCGTCGAACCCGACGAACGATCCGTAGTAGCGCCGTACGTCCTCCTTGAACTTCTTCCCGTAGCTGCCGCCGGTCAGCCACTCGATGCCGGCCGCGGTATCGTGGCCGGGCATGTGCTTGCCGCCGCCGAATTCGATGTGGTAGCCGCGGGCGAACCCGAGCTTGCCGGCGCGCTGCTCGCGGTAGAGCCACCACGGCACGTACAGCTGATGGCCGTCGGCGGCGTCCTCGTTGAGCGGCGGCAGGCTCTCGAGCAGCGGCACCTGCCCGCTCACGGTGCTGCCCACCGTATCCATGAGGTACCGCCCGACCTTGCCGCTCGAGTTGGCGAGACCCTGCGGGAACTGCGTGCTGCGGGAGTTGAGCAGGATGCGCACCGACTCGCAGGCGCTCGCCGCCAGCACCACCACGCGTGCCGCGGCGTGCTGATGCGCACCGCTCTTCTTGTCCACGAAGCTCACACCGGTCGCGCGGCCGTCGGCGCCGAGCGTCACCTCGTAGACCATCGCATCCGTCGTGATGTCGAGGTTGCCGGTGGCGAGCGCCGGCGGCAGGTGCACGGTGGTCGACTGGTAGTTGGCGCGGATCGAGCAGCCGCGCCCGCAGGGCGTCGCCCACAGGCACGGCGAGCGGCTGCGCATCGATTCGGCGAGGATCCTCTGCGCCCTGGCGTTGCCCGGGTGCAGCCGCGCCGGGGCGCCTTTGTAGTCCTGCGCCCGGGTGAGGACCGCCCGGTGGCCCGGGATCACCGGTATCCCGAGCCGCTTCGCGCGCTGCCTCACGAGATAGTCGCTCACGATCGGCGCGGGTGGGGGCAGCAGGCACCCGGGCGGGGAGTTCGGCGTGTTCTCGAATCCTTCGCTACTGCCGTAGACGCCGACCAGGAGCTCCACCTTGTCGTAGTACGGGGCGACGTCCTCGTAGCTGATGGGCCAGTCGAAACCGAGCCCATCCCGCGTGCGCGGTTTGAAATCATACGGGCCATTGCGCAGCGAGATCCGGCCCCAGTGGTTGGTGCGCCCGCCGAGCATGCGCGCCCGCCACCACTCGAAGCGCCCGGCGTACTGCTCGGTTGCGCGCACATAGGGCTCGCCGGGCACCTCCCAGCCGCCCTCGACCGTCGCGTCGTAGAAGCCGAAGGGTTTCTGCCGCGTGCCGACGCCCGCGAGCGGCGCCTGGTCCGGCGTCTGGAACATGGGCGTCTCGGTCTCGGGGGTGTAGCGCCGCCCGGCCTCGAGCATGAGGACCTTCGCCCCCTCCATGCACAGCGTGTAGGCGGTCTGTCCGCCGCCGGCGCCGGAGCCGACCACGATGACATCGTAGGTGCGCTGCTGAGCTGTGGGCTTTACGAAGGGCATGGCTTAAGACCGGTAGGCCTCGCGCCCGAATCCCTGCGCGGGAATTCCCTGGGCCGAGAGCACCTCGTGCTGGAGCGCATACATCGCCGCCGCGGCCGCGTCGATCGCACGCGTGAAGGCGAGTGAGCCGGCGAGGATCGGCCCGAGCCGCGCGCGGTCCTGGATGCGAGCCTTGGGGTATTCGTGCTCCACCACGAGGTAAGTCTTCTCCGGATCGATGGCGAGGAGCTCGCGGGCGGCGAGCTGATGGTCGAGCCAATCCACCGAGCGGTTCTGCAGATACGCGAGCGGATCGTGGCGCGCGGTGCCGGGCAGCTCGTGCTCGGCGAACACGGTCTGTTTCTTCCAGGCGTTGAGCTGCTCGGCGGGGTTGGCGCTCGGGGTATCCCCGTGCCGGTCGCCGCGCTGCAGCGTCTGTCCGCCGTAGCCCCAGGCCGAAACGCCGCGCGCGTCGATCACCTGCCCTTTGACATGGAAGCCGCCGATCAGGAAGTTGTAGCCCGTGTCCTTCAGGTACTGGAACACCGAGCGCGTGTCCTGCCCCATGAGGATGGCGTGCGAGGGATCGTAGTGGATGCGGAACGCATCGCCTACTCCGTGACGCTCGCAGATGCGGTGCAGAGCGATCCAGGGACCGGGGGCGTAGGCGATGTTGTTGTGCCAGGTGTCGCTCGCCGTCCAGCCGGGCATCGGGCACTGCTCGACGCGGTAGGTGAGCCCGCGAGCCTTGGCTTCTTTCAGGAGCGGCACGAACTGCGCTTCGAACATCTCGAGGTTGGCGTCCATGCCCAGGCGCGGGTTGCGGCCCACGAAGCCGGTGACCGCGTCGGTGCCGAGCGCCACCGCGGCGTCGAACACCCGCAACATGAAGGCATGCTTGCCGCGCCGCGCCGCCTCGTCCGCGGCCAGCATGTTGTCGAAGTAGCCGATGTCGGAGAGCCCGACGCGGCTTGCCTGCATGGCGCGGCGCACGCGCGTGGCCCGCGCCGCATCGAAGGGCGCACGCAGGTCGAGCGTGTTGGCGACCGGGTCCAGCATCGCCTCCGCCGGCATGTCGCTCGCGGTGGGATGCAGCGCCGCCGACAGCTCGATGTTCGGGCAGTCGATCTCGCGCGCGAACTGCAGCCACTCCTCGATGGCGAGATCCGGATCGGCATCGCGCCGCGCGCGCGGGGTCAGCTCCTGCAGCGCCGCCGTCAGGATGCTCAGGCGCATGGAGCGCGGCCGGAAGCCGGTGACGCTAGCCGGCGGCGGCATAGCTCACCTTCTCGTTGCGGAACGTCGCAGCGAACAGCACGAATACCGCGGCGGCGAACGCGGCCGGGAACAGCCAGATCGACTTCCAGTCGTGGATACCCGCCACGACGTGCGCATCGACGATGCGTCCGGCACACCAGAAGCCGATCAGCATGCCGAGCCCGTAAGTGGCGAGCGTGATCAGGCCCTGCGCGGCGGCCTTGTGCTGCGCGCCTGCCTTGGAGTCGGTGTAGATCTGTCCCGAGACGAAGAAGAAGTCGTAACAGGCGCCGTGCAGCGCAATGCCGAGAATGAGGAGCCAGGCGAGCGCGTGTGCATCGCCGAACGCGAACAGCAGGTAGCGCGCGGCCCAGGCCGCCATCCCCAGGAGCAGCGTCGTCTTCATGCCGAGCACCCGCAGGAACAGGGGGATCAGGAGCATGAACAGCACTTCCGACATCTGGCCGATGGTCTGCTTGCCGGTGGCGTTGGCGACCTGGATCTCAGTGAGGAACTGGTTGGCGTTCTGGTAGTAGAAGGCCAGCGGAATGCAGATGAGCACCGAGGCGATGAAGAAAACGGCGAAGTTCTTCTGCCTGAGGAGCCCCAGGGCATCGAGCCCGAGCAACTGCCGGAAGGCCCCGGCGCCTGCCGGCCGCGGCTGCGGCGGCGTGGCCGGCAGCGTGAAGCTGTAGAGGCCGAGGGCGAAGGAGGCGAGCGCGCACATGAGAAAGGTATTGCGCAGCGCCCCCTGGGTGAGGCCGGCGCGCGAGTCCCAGCCGAACACGAAGCTGATCACGAGCCCGGCCACGATCCAGCCGATCGTTCCCCACACCCGCACCACCGAGAAGTGCCGGGCGGGATCGGCGAGGTGGCGGAAGGACACGGCGTTCACCAGCGCGAGCGTCGGCATGTACAGGATCATGTACGCGAACAGGTACGGGTAGAAGGCCCCGAAGCGCTGCGTGCCGTAGAGCGCGTACAGGAGCACGCCGCCCGCCAGGTGCAGCACGCCGAGCAGCCGCTCGGCATTGAAGAAGCGGTCGGCGATCAGGCCCACGAGGAGCGGCGCGATGATCGCGCCCCAGGACTGCGTCGAGTAGGCGAGCGCGGTCTCTCCCCCGCTCGCGTGCAGCGCCGAGGCGAGGTAGCTGCCCATGGTGACGAACCATCCGCCCCAGATGAAGAACTCGAGGAACATCATGACGCACAGGCGCGTGCGCACATTCATAGATCCCGCCACACGGCGCCGGCCTGTGAGCTCGCCACGGCCTGCGCGATGAAGCGCAGGCCCCGCAGCCCCTCCTGCACCCCCGGATAATCCCCAAGCTGCGCCTCGCCGCGCGCGTGGCGACGCACGTCGGCGATGAAAGCGCGGTAGATGTTGGCGAAGGCCTCGAGATAGCCCTCGGGATGGCCGGGCGGGAGCCGCGCGGCGGCGCGGGCGGCCGCGCTCAGGTACTCGTGCCCGCTGCGCAGCAGTGCCACGGGCCGGTCTGCCGCCTTATATAAGAGAGTGTTCGGCTCCTGCTGGTGCCACTCAAGCCCGGCCTTCGAGCCGTAGAGCCGGATCGACAAGCGGTTCTCCTCGCCGCACGCCACCTGCGAGCAGATGAGCGTGCCCTTCGCGCCGCCCTCGAGCCGCACGAGCAGGTTCGCGTCATCGTCCAGGCGCCGTCCGGGGACGACGGTGCTCAGGTCCGCGCACAGCGCGGCAATGTGCCGGCCGGTCACGAACTCGAGCAGGCTCGCCGCATGAGTGCCGATGTCGCCGATGCACCCGCCGGCGCCGGCGCGCGCCGGATCAGTGCGCCAGGCGGCCTGCTTGTTGCCCTCGGCCTCGAGCGGCCGCATCAGCCAGTCCTGGCAGTACTCGACCATCACCTTGCGCAGCTCGCCGAGCTCGCCATTTTTCACCAGGTCGCGCGCCTGGCGCACGGCGGGATAGCCGGTGTAGTTGTGGGTGAGTGCGAACAGCGCCGGGCCGGACTCCACCAGGCGCACCAGCTCCTCGCCTTGCGCCACCGTGAGCGCCAGCGGCTTGTCGCACACCACGTGGATGCCGGCCGCGAGGAACGCCCTGGCGACCGGAAAATGCAGGTGATTGGGCGTCGCCACGATCACGAAGTCGATGCCATCGGCCGCGGCCGCCTCCGCGCGCGCCATCTCCTCGTAGGAAGTGTAGGCGCGCTCGAGAAACCAGGCGGCCGCGCTCGCGCGTGCCACGTCCGCTCGCGAGGACATCGCACCCGCGACAATGAGCGCCTGCCCGTCGAGCTCGGCTGCCATGCGGTGCACCGCGCCGATGAAGGCGCCCTCACCGCCGCCGACGATCCCGGCACGCAGGCGGCGCGAGGGTGGGCCGGGCTCCACGTTACTCATCTCGAAGGCACGGTCACCGGAGCACGCGTATTGGCGGAGCGATGACCCAGGTGATGAAGGAAGAAATTCACGATCGTCTGATAGGCCTCCACCGATTCGGGCATCTCCGGGTCGGAGAAGAACGAGTGCCACATGCCTTCCCAGACGTGCAATTCTGCCGGTGCCCCGGCGCGCTCGAGCAGTTGCTGGCTGTGGATCACCGAGCTCATCGCCGGGTCGCGGGTGCCGCTGATGAGGAGCGTCGGCGGGAACCTGGCCAGCAGGCTGGGTGACAATCCCGGCTGCACCAGGGCTGCCGTCGCGATACCTGAAAGGCGTACTGCGCTCACTCGTCAGCCGCCGATCCGCAGCGCCTTGCCCTGATAGCCATCCAGGTGCAGCCGTAGCGCTCCGTCCGCGCCGAGCGCCACGCCCGGCGCCTTCGGGTCGAGCACGTCGCGCGCCGTGGCGGCCGGCGCCGCACCCTTGACGGCGACGGTCTCATCCACCGCCTGGGCGCCGAAGTTGATGGCCGTGACCTCAAGGCCTGCGTTGTCCGGCAGCGCGTGCACCAGCACCAGGAGCGAGGGCGCGTGTACCGCCGGCACGTCGATGAGGCGCGCCGCGTACAGATGCAGATCCGCGCGCGCCTTCAAGAGCCGCGCGAGCTGCGAGGCGAAGGAGTCGCGCTTCGTCAGCTGCGCGGGCAGCGAGCCATAGAGCGCCACCGCGCGTGGCAGTCCCGCCGCGGAAGCGCGCGCCTGCGGGTTCGACCCGATCAGGTCGTAGGCGCCGCGGTTGATCCAGCGGGTATCCCCGTCGGCCAGCCGGTCGTGCACCGCCGCCGCCGGCAAGGTGAGCGCCCCGACCAGGTCCCAGCCGGAGAGCGCGAACACCCCGGGCTGCATCGCGTTGTAGAAGGCGAGTAGCAGGTGAAGCCGGCGGATCTGGTCGACCTGCGCGGGCTTCAACGCCGAGATGTCGCGGATGCCGAGCGCCGCCGCCGCCACCGTCGCGGTGGTGGAGGCTACACCGTCGCCGAACTTGAGATTATAGGGCGCGCGCTCGCCGATCAGCTTGCCGTACATCTCGCGGTGCACGAGCTCGCGCAGCTCCTTGCCGCTCATCTTGCCGCCATTAAACTCGAAGGACTCATCCGCGTGCCCCGCAAAGTGCGCGAGCCCCATGGTCAGCTCGTCGTGATTCTGCAGCGCGTGGATCAGGCGCCCCGGGTCGATGTCGTAGCGGCGCATCAGCTGGAACACCAGTCGCAGGAATTGCGCATCCCCGGTCAGCAGCGCCTGGTCGTAGGCCGGCCTGGTGACGAAGTCATAGGAGAGATCCGGGCCGCCGCGCGACATCTCCCGCATGAGGTCGAGCGGCAGCGCCAGCTCCTCGAAAGTGAAGCCATCGAGCTTGCGCACCATGTCGGCGATCAGCTGGTTGGCGGTGAGTGACAGCGGATGCCCGGCCCACCACACGCCCCGCGCGTCGCGTTCAATGCCGAGCAGCCCGTTGGCATCCAGCCGCAGCATGCCGTCGCCAAGCACCCCGAGCTCGTGCACCGCGTCGCCGATCACGAGCCGCTCCGCGGCGAAGGACGGGTCGAGCCAGTTGAGGGTCGGCTGACCCTGCTTGAAGTAATGCAGGTACACCCAGCGGCGCTCGACGCCGTCGGCACCGCGCACCACGTCGGTGGCGCTCCAGTCCGTTTCCTTCACGCCCGGCTCGTAGAAGATGCCCGAGTGCAGCTGCCCGACGATGTAGCCCTTGGCCTGGAGCGCGTCCACGGTGGCGGGATTTAAGTTGACGGCGTCACGGCCCGCGGGCACCGGCGGCAGCAGCGCCCAGTCGGCCGGCGCGATGCGCACCATGTGATAGAGGCCCGGGTAGTCCGCGTAATCCCGCTCGGCGAGCCGGAAGTCGGGGCCCTTGCCGGTGTGACCCGGGATGACGTCGCCGATTACGATCGCGCCGTTGGCGCGTGCGGCCGCCACCAGGGACTTGTATTGCGCCTCGGTGCCGAACGCCGGGTCGATCTCCATGCTGATGCGGTCAAAATTGCCGTCGACCGAGGGCGTGTAGTCTTCGCCGGTCACGCCTCCCGAGCGCTTCATGGGCCCGGTGTGGATGCCCTGGATCCCGATCGCCCGGAAGGCGCGCCACAGCCGCTCGTCCGCCAGAGTGGCCAGCACGGAAGTGCCGGGCGCGGCTGCGATGGTGGAAGCCGGATAGGCGGTGAACCACACCGAGGCCCGCGACACCGCGGCCCGCGGCTGCGGTGTGCCGTACGGGTGCTGCCACTGATTCGAGTTGCCCGAGTACTGCCGCGCCAGCTCCTGTGCCTGGTGCAGCATGGAGCGCTCGGCGAGCCACTGGATGTAGGCGGCGGAGTCGGTGCTGGCCGGGGCGGCAGCCGCTGCCGGGGCGGGCTGCGCCTGCGCCGCGAGGGCCGAGAGGTGCGCGCCCAGCACAAGGGTCGCGCCCAGCACCATGCTGAGGGTGGCTCGTCCGCAGCCTCTCACGCCGCCGAGTCGCCGTGCGCCCACAGTTTCTGGATGCCCTCGAGCGTCTGGCGTTTGGTCTCCGGCACGTAGAAATACACGAACACCGCCGCCAGCAGGCTCATGCCCCCGTAGATCCAGTAGGCAAACCCGTGGTTGAACAGAGCGTTGAGCGCCGAATTGCCGTCGAGGACCTTGAAGGACCACGACACGAAGAGGTTCGCGATCCACTGCGCCGCCACGGCGATCGCCATCGCACGGGCCTTGATGGCATTCGGAAACATCTCCGACAGCAGGACCCACACCACCGGTCCCCACGACAGCGCGAAGCCAGCGATGTAGACGACGACCGCCACCAGTGCGCCCACACCGACGGCGTGCGCCTGGAACAGAAAACCGAGCGTGAGCATGGCGGCCGCCATGATCAGTGCGCCGATGATGAGGAGTGGCTTTCTGCCGAGGCGATCGACGGTGACGATCGCAACGAAGGTGAAAATGAGGTTTGCGAGGCCGACGATGATCGTCTGCAACAGCGCCGTGTCGGTGGTCGCGCCCATGTTGCGGAACATCAGCGGCGCGTAGTACATGACCGCGTTGATGCCGACGAGCTGCTGGAACACCGACAGCAGGATCCCGGCCACGATCACCAGTGAACCGAAGGCGAACAGGCCCGGCGCCGCGCGGTCGGTGCGCACCTTGAGCGAGGCCTCGATGTCGGCCACCGTGGCACTCGCCGTGCTCCCCTCCAGGCGCTCCAGGATCTGCCGTGCCGCGTCGCTCCGCCCCCGCATGACGAGCCAGCGCGGCGTATCCGGAACCCGCAGCAGCAGAGCCAAGAACAGCGCCGCCGGCAGCGCCTCGGAGGCCAGCATCAGCCGCCAGCCGGTGCTCTTGACCCACGCGTCATCGCCCTGCGCCGCGATCATCCAGTTCACGAAATAAACCAGCAGGATGCCCACGACGATCGACAGCTGGTTGAAAGAGACCAGCCGGCCACGGATCGCGCTCGGCGCGATCTCCGCGATGTACAGCGGCGAGAGCATGGAGGCGATGCCGATACCCATGCCGCACACGATCCGGTAGCAGATGAACGGCGTCAGGGCTTTCGGACCCATGCTGCCGATAGCCCCGAAGCCCAGCTCCGGATACGCCGAGCCGATCGCGGACACCAGGAACAGAGCCGCGGCGAGCAACAGTCCGCCCTTGCGGCCCAGGCGCTGCCCCACCCAGCCGGCGATGGCCGCACCGATGATGCAGCCGAAGAGCGCGCTCGACACCGTCCAGCCCGACAGGCTCCCGCGCGCGGTTTCGGACAGATGCAGCGGGTCGATGAAATTCGCGTCGATCGCGCTGACGGCGCCCGAAATGACCGCGGTGTCGTAGCCGAACAGCAGGCCACCGAGGGTCGCGACGAACGTCAGCCGGGTGACGAGTGATGTGGTGGGTTGTGTAATCGGCGCTGCCCCCTCGTGACGCAGTGTAGGGGCAGCGCCACCACCGCGGCAACCCGCGCGCGCGGGCGGCGAAGAGACCCCCGTTAGAGTGAGGCGCGACCGGTACCCCAACAACTATCATTGGCTTGTGACGACCCATGCGGCACCCGGGCCACGAAGCGCACGACTGGTGTGTTTGCTGGCCGCGCTGTCGGTGGCTGCCTGCGCCACAGCGCCTCGCAAACCCGCGCCACCGAGCCGGGTGGGACCCGCGGCGCCGACGGGCTTTCCCGCGACGGTGCGCTCTATTGGCTCAGACCGCCGTTTCTTCGTCGAGCACATGGAAGAATTACGGCAACGCGTCAAGGCAGCGCGGGGGAGCGGTCCTATCAACATTCTCGCGCTCTCCGGCGGCGGCGCCGGGGGCGCCTATGGTGCCGGCGCGCTGGCAGGTCTCAGCCGACGCGGAGAACGCCCGCAGTTTGCGGTCGTGACTGGCGTCAGCACCGGCGCGCTCATTGCCCCGTTCGCATTCCTGGGACCGGCGTGGGATGCGCAACTGAAGGACGCGTTTGCGAGCGCGCGGACGGAACACCTGCTGCGCTCGCGCGGCATCGCAGCCCTCTTCCGCCCGGGCGTCTATCAGGGTAAGCCGCTCATCGAACTGGTGGATCACTATGTTACGGATGAGCTGATCCAGCAGAGCGCACGTGAGTCCGCGAAGGGGCGGATGCTGCTGGTCGCCACCACGGACCTCGATAAAGAGGAGACCGTGATCTGGGACATGGGGGCCATTGCATCGCACGGCGGCGAGGCCGCGCGCACGCTGTTTCGCGACGTGTTGGTGGCTTCGGCGAGTATCCCGGGGCTGTTTCCACCCGTGCTCATCCACGTCAGTGACTCCCAGCACTCCTACGATGAGATGCACGTCGATGGCGGCACGTCGGTACCGTTCTTCTTTACGTGGGAGATCGCGCAGATACTGAACTTCCCCGCCGAGGACTTAAAAGGCGCCAACCTGTACGTCATCATCAATGGCCAGTTGGGCACCACTCCGCAGACGACTGCAGAGAAAACGATCCCGATTATGAAGCGCAGCTTTTCCACGGAGTTGATGCATGCGATGCGCACGACACTGGAGCTCAGCGTGGAATTTGCGCGGCTCTACGGCATGAACCTGCAATTTTCCAGGATTCCACCCAACTATCCCTTCCAGGGACCGCTTAACTTTCAACCACGGGCAATGCAGGCGTTGTTTGAGTACGCGGCCGGGTGCGCGGCCAACGGGAAGTTCTGGACCACTCCCGATCAGGTCATGGCGCGCATCGAGCAGCCGCTGGGTCCAAAGGATTGCCCGCGCGAGTAGGTTCTTTGGGGCGCAACCAAGGGACTCGACCCGATTCCGGGCGTTGACATTCAAGCAACGATCTCCAGGCCGTTCTTCTCGACCAGGTGCAACAGTTTGAGAGCGGTGCCGGTCGGCCGCTTCTGGCCGACCTCCCACTTCTGCACCGTGGAGACGCTGGTATTCAGCAGCGCAGCGAATACGGCCTGGCTGACCCGCGATGCTTCGCGGATTCGTTTGATTTGCGCCGGTCGAAGCGGCAATACGGGCCGCAGGCACAGGCGGTCGAACTGACGCATCGTCACCTGGTCGAGCGCGCCAGCGGCGTGCAACCCTTTGGCTGTGCTATGAACAGCTTCGAGAATCCTCGACTGCTTCACCGGCCTTGAGCGCGTTGGCGTCCGCGCGGGTGCACCGCGAGGCGCAGACCGAACACCGCGAGGATCGCGGCGAGGGTGTCCAGGCGCGGATTACCCTCCTCCGAAAGCGTCCGATATAGCGTCTCACGCGACAGGCCAGTCTTTCGCGCGAGTGCAGCCATGCCCCCGAGCGCATCCGCGACTGTGCGAAGGGCAACAGGAACCGCGCGCGCATCACCGTCCTCGAGTACCGCCTCAATGTAGGCGGCGATCTCGGCCTCGTTTCGCAGGTGCTCCGCCGCCTTGAACGGGCGGCTTGGGGCTGCTGCGGTCCTTGTAGTCTTTCCAGTACGCATGGGCTTTCTCGATGTCCTTTGCCTGGGTGCTCTTGTCACCGCCACACAGGAGCAGGATCAGCGTGGTGCCCTCCTGCCCGTAGTACACCCGGTAACCGGGGCCGTGGTCGATCCGTAGCTCGCACACGCCGCCGCCCACGCTCTTCCAGTCGCCGATCAATCCGACCTTCAGCCGGTCGATGCGGGCAACGATGCGGGCGCGCGTCTGTCCATCGCGCAGGCCGCGCAACCACTGCGCCAACGGCGTCTCGCCGTCAGCAGTCTGGTAATACCGAACTTCAACGGTTGCCATTGTAGCCTAAAAGCTACCGGAGTTGCATCTTCCATGTAAACGCGAGTTTGTTGCGTGTTTGTCGAGAAATGACCATCCCCGAACGCGATGGACAACCGAAAGTCACGGGAGTCCTGACTGCCTGCGGGGCCGGGAATGGCGGGGCATGTCTGGTATCGCCTTTGGGAGACCTGCCTGGTGTTGGGGAGCCGCGATTTGGTCGATGGCGCGCTCCGAGCGAAGGCTGCTCCACCCGCAATGCGCTACACGCAGCGCGCGCAGAGGCATCCACGGGAGATGCCTCCAAAACGACTGCGGTGCGGCGCGTAGCGCTTCTTCCACCACAGCAGCCGGGAGGCGGTTTTCAACACCAGCGGCGAAGGAGCGCGCCAAATGCCGCAGCAGCTGGTGGGTCGGCTTCGGCCAGTACTTGTACAGCACCGCGGCCAGCACGTCCGCGTGGCCAATGAAGATGCCGGAGGCTACGAGTGCTCCCCGACCTACAAGATGGCGGGCGACCCAGTCCATAGGACGCCGTGCGGTGACGGAGACTGGGAGAATCGGGCGGCCATCCGGCGGCTCGTCAACCAGTAAGTAGTCTTCGTCGACCTCGGAGGCTCCGCCCGCCATGCCGAGCGTAACGACGCCGTCAGCGGCGCAGGCCATGTTGGATAGCGCTGTATGAAGGACGGATCACGACACCCAAAGTCCGCAAGCATGCGTAGAGCGCGCACGTGTTAGTCTTCAACCGAAGGCGAGAGAGCGAGAGGAAAATACGATGGCACGCGCACCCATGAAACTGCACCTGAAGAAGAATCGACTTCACAAGGACGTCGGCAAGGCACCTGGAGCCAAGATCACCGAGGCTGACATCGCGAAGGAGAAAGCGAAGGGCGGCGTCTACGCCAAGCGTGCGCAGTTCGCCGAGAACGCCAGGAAGTGGCAGCACCCCGGAACGGGGAAGCGGTAGCCGGGGCTGCAACGCGTCATCAGTGCACGGACCTTGCTTTCCCTGCGTGGGCATTTTGCCGATCAGTAGCGCGTACATGCGCAAACTCCGCGCCGAAAAAGAAAATCATCGCGGAATAGTAAACCCACACGATCACAACGAGTAGCGAGCCTGCAGCACCGTAGGCCGAACCGACAGCAGCCTTACCCAGATAGAGCCCGATCAGTGATTTTCCAATCGTGAAGAGCAGAGCGGTCGCGATCGCCCCCTCCCACACGTCCCTCCACTTGATCCTGGCGTCCGGCACGTATTTAAAGATAAGCGCAAACAGTGCTGAGATTCCGGCGAACGAAACCGCAAAGTTGACCGTCTGCATGAGCGGTTCCGGCATTGGCAGGATTTCGCCGAAGAATCTCCCCAAAACCGCCAATCCTGCGGTGATCACGAGAGAAACAATCAGGAGAAAGCCGACGGCCAGGACCATCCCAAATGAAAAAAGCCGTGACTTGATCAGACTTGCGACACCACTTCCCTTCTTCGGTTGAACATCCCAGATCTTGTTCAGCGCAGACTGGAGTTCACTGAAGGCCCCTGATGCCCCGACTAACAACGTGGCTAGACCGATCACCGATGCGAATACGCCGGTGGGTCTTTGGCCGTGTTCAATAACCGCCTCAACGGCCTTTGCCCCCTCTGCGCCCATGATGCCCTGGACCTGGCCGATGATTTCGTGCTGCGCCGCGGAATGTCCGAATAGCAGAGAGGCGATTGCAACGACTAAGATGAGTAGAGGCGCAAGTGACAGCATCGTGTAGAAGGACAGGGCTGCGCCGAGCCTGGGCGCTTCGTGGCAGTTCCAGGCCCAGAACGTTTGCTTCAGTGTGACCCAGAAGCCTTTCAACATCCTTCGCGCTCGCATTTGTGGGATTCAGGTTCTTGCGGAAATAATCAATTTCGAATCGCCAGCAAACTCGCCAACGTTCGCTCGCGATCCAGGTCCGTAGACTTTACGTCTTCGGCTGGTGGTAAAAGCGGCCACTCTAAAAAAACTGCCACGATTAAGCTTCACTCCGCACCGTCTCCCTGGCTCCCTACGCGTGGGCAAGAATACGCCCGCTGAGGCGGCTGCGGGTGCAGCCAATGTGCGCGGACGTACAGATCACAATTCGACGAGCGTCTTAACATCCCGTCTCGTGAGAGGCCAGATGACCGGTGCCGAGCGCCAATAAGACATACACATGAATACGATTTCCCTACCGTGGATCATTGTTACCGGTGTCCTGGTCATTGCATTGCTTGCGCTCGCGGCATGGTTCTTTTCCCAAAAGAAGAAGCAATCCGAGAGGCTTCAGCAACGGTTCGGTGCGGAATACGGCCGCACGGTCGGGGAACTCGGAGGGCGAACGAAGGCGGAATCGGAACTCAAGGCCCGCGAAGAGCGTGTTGAGCACCTCGCTATTACACCGTTGGCGCCCGCTGAGGCCGCCAGGTTCAGTCAGGCCTGGAACGCTTTGCAGGGCCGCTTCGTCGATAACCCCAAGGGGGTCGTCGTCCAGGCGGATCAATTGGTTCTCGAATTGATGGTTAAGCGCGGTTACCCCATGGGTGATTTCGAACGCCGTGCGGCCGATATCTCAGTCGACCACCCTGCCGTCGTAGAGAATTACCGGGCGGCGCAGGCGATCGCGGCGCGCGATGAGCGCGGCGAAGCCGACACCGAGGAGCTGCGCAAAGCAGTCGTGCATTACCGCGTCCTTTTCGATGACATGCTCGAGGTAAGAACACCTAAGCCAGAAGTCCTTTCAGCTAAGCAAATGGCGGCGCACGCGTGAACGCCATCAGGAAACAAGAGCTGGAGGCAGGCCTTGCGGAGATGCCGCCTGTAAATCAAGAGGTTAAGCGAGATCTCCCTGAGCCCGTGCACAACGCCGATGCGAGGACTGAAGAGAAGCAGCTCGCTCCGCTGTTTTTGCCCGATATAGCCAAGGCGTTTCGCTCGCGCTGGGATACCGTTCAAAGAGGTTTTGTCGATGACCCGCGACAGGCTGTCCGGCAAGGGGATGAGCTCGTTGGCCAGGTCATGAAGAGCCTGGCGGAGACCTTTTCCACTGAGCGCGCCACGTTCGAAAGTCAGCCCGATCAAACGGGCAAGGCGTCCACGGAATCCCTGCGCATCGCCCTGCGGCGTCACCGCTCGTTTTTTGAGCGCCTGCTCTCTTTATAGAGAGTGCGAAAGGCACCGCGTTGATTCAGGGGAAAGCATAACGCAGAAACAGGTGGCTCTTGCCGCGCCGCACGTCGATCAACGTCCCCCATCGGGCATCCCTCGGCGCGAACGTCTTTCCCATGACCAGGCTGAGTCGTCCGTCGCTAACCTCGCGGCCCGCAATCTGCGGCGCGAGAGTAAGAAATTGCTCATCGATGAGACGCTGCGCATAAAAATCGCCAAGTAACCTAGGTCCTCCTTCGACGAGGATCAGCTTCCCGGCGCTCACCCGACACACCGCATCGAGAATGGCGGCCGCCGGAATCGTCCTGCCGCTGCCACGAATCGCGCGGATCTCCACCGAATCTGGCACGCGTTGCTTGCGTAGTCGCTTTGCACCAGGGACCGTAGTGACGATCAGCGCCGACACCGCGCCGGATGCGAACACCGGCAAGCGAAGATCGAGCCTGCCGCTGCCACTGACGACCACATTCAGCGGCGTGCCGCGTTTGCCCATCGCCTCCCTCAGCTGCCGATAGGCAGCGGCGAGTTCAGGGAAAATGGTTTCAGCCGTCCACACGTGCCGACGGTCCGCGTTTAGCGCGCCAGCGCCGACGATGACCACATCGACAATGGCACGCAACAGGCCCATAACCATGCGATCCTGCGCACTGAACCCGCTGATGTCGCCGCCGCCGGAGTGGCCCTTCGTCTGGAGCGAGACTATGCCGTCCAACGTCGTCACGAAATTGCTGATGACGTGAGGCCGGGCGCGCGGCCGCGGCATGCGCAGACAGCCGTACAGGCGCGCCAGATTCGGCGTTAATGGCAACACCGTGCCGCCCTTCGTTTCGAAAAGCGTCTCGAGCGATTCGAGACTACGGGTACCGCGCTGAGGCACGCTATTCTTCGCGATGTAGGGCAGGAAATACCAACACTGTGATCCCTCTCCGCGAGTATCTACCAGATTGCGGTGCAGGCACTATTGGTAAGGCTAAGTGCGGTAGGGAACGGACAAGCCGGCTCCCGACGCGTACGTTCGACCTGCGGTGTGACGGCTTGCTGCGTCGACCGGCCACGGACGGTGTGCCCAGACCGGGGGCATATCCCACCCACTTGTCGCTAAGTCACGCTGAGTACCTCAATATGAACTCCCAAAATTCTCGCAAGATCATCGTCGCCGGCGGCATGGCCGTTGTTGTCGGGGCTGTAATATTCGCGGTGCACGTCCACCACGATACCTTGGTCGCTCAGGCCCCCCTCCCACCACCCACCCCGTTTACCACCCCCGCCGCGGTCGCTCAGACTCCTGACGCGCCCGGCGCGATCGCTCAGACTCCTGACGCCTCCGGCGCGGTCAGGCTCGCTCAGGCTCCGGACGCCCCTGCCGCGCTCCCCCCCAATGAAGGCGTCGGCACGAAAGCGCCGACACCGTAACTGCGTGTGCCGTCGAGCCCAAGCGCCACAAATTGCTGGCGCGCCGGCAACCGCTTCGGAGAAGTCCACCGGACACGCCGCCATTCCGCAATAGCCAACGAATGACGACGGCCGGCTGCGCGTAAACAGTGCCCGGCCAGGTCGGGTCGTGGCGCCGTGGACACTGGTCAAGATGCGACGCTAGACTCGCAGGGTGGCTGTCGTTCAACGGTCGTTAAGCCTCAAGATAGGCGCGCTTACGCAGCTGGTGCTCGAGTGCGCGGATGGCTCGCAGCAGCCGATCCACCCGCTGTGGCTGCGCGAGCGCTGCCAGGATGCCGCCAGCATGGATCTTAAGACCCGGCAGCGTCTGCAGGATCCTTCCGACTTTGATCCGGATCTGAAGGTCCTCGCGCTGTCGCAGGCTTCGCCGGGCATTTACCGAGTCGAATTCACCGACGGTCACGCGGCGAGCTTCAGTGCCGAGGAGATAATCGCGGAGGCGGCCCTCGCGTCTAACAGTCACGATTGTCCCGCGCCGCGCTTGTGGGATGGCGCGTTTGGCGCGCTTCCCCGTGCCCGCTGGCGTCCCGATCCGAGCGAGGCGGAGCTGTTCTCCTGGCTCGAATCCTTCCTCACCCTGGGGTTCGTGATTTTCGAGGGCGTGCCCACCGCTCCTGGCACAGTGCTCAAGGTGGGTTCGATGTTCGGCTTTACCCGCGAAACGAATTTCGGCGCTCTGTTTGATGTTCGCTCCACTCCCGGTGCCACCGATCTTGCGTACACCTCGGTGTCACTCGATCCGCACACCGACAATCCGTATCGTGCGCCAGTGCCAGGAATTCAGCTGCTGCATTGCCTGGTGAACGAGACCAGCGGGGGCCTGTCGACCCTGGTGGACGGCTTTGCCGTGGCTGAGGCCCTGCGGGCGGGAGAGCCGCAGGCCTTCGATGTTCTCACCCGCACGCCGGTGCGCTTCAAGTACGTCGATGCCGACACGGAGCTCACCGCCAGTGCGCCGCCGATTGAACTGGATGTCACCGGAGCCTTGAAGGCGGTCCATTTCAGTCCACGCCTGGATTTGGTGCCGCTTTTTTCCGCGGAGCGGCTTGAGGCCTATTTCCGGGCACGACGGCTCTTCGACCACCGTCTGCGTGCGCCGGACTTTCAGATCCCCTTTCTTCTCAAGTCCGGGGATCTGGTGATGTTCGATAACTGTCGACTGCTGCACGGGCGAACCGGCTTCGATCCCGCCGAGGGCCTGCGTCATCTGCAGGGGTGCTACATCGACAGCGACGGGCCGCGGAGTCTGTATCGCGTACTGCGGCGCCGTGTGCGAACGTCCGCGGTGAGGCGCAGCGCATGAGCAGGATCGTAAGCTTCCGGCAGATGAAGGACGGCACCAAAGAGGACTACCTCCTCCTCGATGAGTCTGAGAAAAAGTATGCCGCGGGGCTGGGACAGCGTGTGCTTGAGAGCCTGCGCAAGCTTGATCACTCCGTTGAGGGCTATCCGGTCAGTCGCCTGGGGCATTCACTGCAGGCCGCGACGCGTGCGCTGCGTGACAACGCCGACGAGGAGATGATCGTCGCGGCGTTGATCCATGACATTGGCGATGAGCTCGCGCCCTACAACCATGCGGAGGTCGCGGCAGGCATTCTGCGCCCGTACGTGCGTCCGGAAGTCACCTGGATCATTGCGCAGCACGGACTGTTCCAGAACTATTACTACGTGCATCACTTTGGCGGTGATCGCAACGCGCGCGAACGCTTGCGGGATCATCCCTGGTACGAGTCCTGTGCGCACTTTTGCGCAGCCTGGGATCAGTGTTCGTTCGATCCAGACTATCCGACCGAGAGTCTCGCCACCTTCGAACCGCTGCTGCGCCGCATCTTCGCGCGGCCACCGCACGATCCACGTTATTTTCCCGCTACTTAGGTTGCGAGGTGTGGGATCGTTGCGCCGGCGCAATGAACTCAGGCGTTGGCAACGCCGTCAGCCTACAGACTGTCACGTTCCCGAAATACACCCGAGCTGATCCATATTGCTTGCGCCGCGCATACTGGCGGCAGCCAGTGCTTCATCAACGCTCGCGATGAGTCCACCCCGGGGCCGCCCGTTGCCGTGCACTCACAAGCAGGCCCTCNNTCTCGCGCACGAATTCGATGTGTTCGCGCAGGAGATAGAGCTGATCGGCGTGCGAGCCGGGCGTGCGTTCGCCGATCGCGCGCCTCTGGATGTGCTCGAGCTGCTGCAGGAGCTCCGCGCGCCGCTGCGGCGTGATGTCGGGGTGGAGCGTCTCCTTCTCGAGCGACATGAGCTCGTTGTAGCGGCTGTGGATGCGGCGGTTGACACGCCAGCGGTAGAGCTGCGGCAACAGGCGCAGCCCCGGGATCACCACCACGATCACGGGCAGGAGCACCACCAGCAGGCGGTTGACGAGGCTTGCGAGCCAGAACGGCAGGTAGCGGTAGACGAAGCTCTTGTTGCCCGTTTTGTAGTAGCGCTCGGCTTCCTGGTCGAGCGGGAAGAGATAGGCCGTCGGGTTCGGGAACTCCCCGGCGGATTGAATGACCGAGGCGCGACCGTGTACCTGGTAGGCCGCGGCCAGGAGCACGTCGACGAGCGCCGGGTGAAGGTCCGAGTGCGCCACCAGCTCCACCATAGGCGCCAGCATGTTGATGTCGTTCGCGGGCAGGCCTTCACCTAAATCGAAGGCGGCGGCAGGTATCGGGATCTTGCTGAGGTAGGGGAAGCGCCGCAGGTAGGCATCCGCGCGCGCGAAGGCGAACATGCGCACGCCCTCGGTGTGCAGCAGCTGCTTCGCGGCCTGGGGCGAGGCGGAGTCACCGGTGAGGAAGATCGCATCCAGCTGGTGATCGATCAGCGCCTTGACCGCCGGCGTCCCCTCCAGGCTCGAAAGCCCGACGGGTCCCTGCTCCTCGATCCCGTTCGCCTTCAGCAGCGCGAGCGCGAGAGTCCGCACGCCGCTGCCCTCCGGACCCACCGCGATGCGCTTGCCATCGAGCTCGGAGATCCGCTGCATGTCGGTGCTGCCCCGGTAGAAAAGCTCCACCGGCTCGAAGAACATGCTGCCCAGGGAAACCAGGTCGCTCGTCTCGCTGGTCGTGAGCCCCGCCTGCACCAGTCCGATGTCGACCTTCGACNNGTCAGCGTGATGCCCTCACGGGCGAGGATTTTCTTGTAGCGTTCGCCCACACGCTCGAACGTGCTGTCGGCGGGTCCTGTGACCATCGTGAGCTTGTGCGGCGGAGCGGGACTTACGAACCTGAGCGCCACGATGAAGGCGATGATGGTGAGGATGACGAGCGGCCAGACCCCGACCGCCAGGTCCCGCCACGACAGGTACGGGATTGGGAGCCGTCGGCCCTCCGGGCCCTTCGGGCGACTCGCTGGCGCGGTCAGATCCTGGTCATCACTCATGAAGCTCAAGGCCTATGCATGTGTGGAAGCGGTGCGGCGGCGCCCGCGTGCCTGTCCGACATAGTAACCTGCGGCAAAGGGCAGGCCGAAGAGTACCAGCGCCACGACGATGGCCAGCAGCACCGCCTCGCGCACCAGGCGCCGCGCCTCCTCGCCCGCGCTCCTGATCATCTCGCTCGCCACGCGCTGCGCGTCCGTGGTCGCCGCGGCACGCTCGGCATCGACCGCCTTCACCAGCTCCCCGCGCTCGGTGCTGGCGGAACTCGAGAGCATCGCACCGGTGTTGTCGATGGCGTGGATCAGCTCCCTCCAGGACTCGTCGAACCGGGCGCGCGTCTCGCGCGTGATGTCGGCGAAGCGCCCGGGCGCCTGGTTCGCCATCTGCGACAGCTTCGCGATGCGCTCGTTCAGCTCGTGCAGGTCGGTCTGCAGCTCGGCGCTGTTGATGCCGGACTCCTGCGCGGCAAGCTGCGCCCGCCACAGCACCTGCGACGGCATGGTGTCGCCGTACATCCGCACCAGGTCGCCGGTCTCGGACATCGCCTCGGGAATAGTCCCCAGGGTGTCCACCAGCTTCACCTGCGTGCCCGACTGCCGCGCCCACAGGTCCACCACCGAGGCGCGCGCGAAATCGAGCCCCGTGATCGGATGCGCGGTGACGTAGCCATCGATGAAGCGCTGCCCGGCGGCGAACTCCCCGGGCGTGCAGAGCGTGCGCGCCATGTCCTGTGCCTCGCTCGCGAGCGTCACGGCGAGACTCACCGCGGCCGGCTGCTGCGCTCCGAAGAGCGCCTGCCCCGCCCCGGTGGTGAGGAAATCGCGCATCTGCTCCGCAAGCGCCCAGCTGTCCAGGAGGCTCAGCATGGGCGCCATCTGACTCGCNNCATCGCTCGCGGCGGCGATCTGGTCGGCCCTCTGCGCGACGCCGGTGATGAAGCGCGCCGAGTACTCATGCGTCAGGATCCGCGCGTTCAGGTCGCGCGTGGACAAGGGCTTCTCGGAGCTCCTGAGCGAGATCAGCGAGCAGCCGGCAACGCCCGCCGCGAGAATGCCCAGCGCCAGGAGGGCGAGCGCGCGCGGCAGCCGCGCCCGGGCTGCGGAAGGATTCGGTGCCAAGCGGAACTCCCACTAATGCCCGAAACGATAAGGCATGGAACCCGATGAGGGAAGCTTAGGCCCTCCAGGACGGACGGGCTGCGCCGGGGTAGGCTAGGACGCGCGTGGACCCTGGACCCAAAGGAGAACGACCAACGCGGCTCGCCGCCTCATGGCTGGCGCTGTGCCTTGCGCTCTGCGGCGCCGCCGCCCTGGCCGCACCCCCGGACGAACCGCCGCGCTTCGCGGTGCCGGTGGCGGATCCGAACGCGCCCCTCACCTTCGTCACCTACGGCGACACCCGCTTCACCGAGCGCGCCAAAGTCGCGAACCGCGTGGCGCGACGGGCGCTGGTCGCGAAGATGGCGAGCGAGAACCCGGCGGCGATCCTCATCGGCGGCGACCTCGTGTACCAGGGGAGCGATCCGGGTGACTACGCGACATATAAGAAGGAGACGGCGGAGTGGGCCGAGCGGAAGTTCCCGCTCTTCCCGGCGCTCGGCAACCACGAATTCAACGGCTGCAGCGCGGGAGACCCGGACGCCTGCCTCACGAACTGGTGGAACGCGTTCGAGACCCTGCACCTGAAGCCGTGCCGCTGGTACTCGGTGACGATTGGACCGAGGATCCTCGCCCTCGTCCTGGACTCGGATTCCGCGCTCAGGCCCGGGAGCCCGCAGCGCAGCTGGTTCGAACGCGAGATCGCGGGCGCCGGCTCCGAAGTGAAGTTCATCCTCGTGCTACTGCACTACCCGCCGGTGCGCGATCCCATCTTCCCCCGGGCCAGGGATGAGGCCGAGGTCGCGCGTTACTTCTCAAAGAATGCGAAATCCCTCAGGGCCCAGGTGGTGGTCATTGGCAGCCACGTGCACAACTACGAACGCCACCGCCGCGATAGAGTCGTGTATCTGGTGAGTGGCGGCGGCGGCGCCAAGCCGGTGCCGGACCTGCGAATGTTCGGCGAGCTGTCACAGCTTCGGACCTCGGTGAATTTCCACTACCTGCGCTTCACCCTCCAAGAGGACCGGTTGACCGGCACCATGGTGCGCTTCGATGCGGCCGATCAGACCGGCCATCCCTGGAGCGAGCCGGATCACTTCGAAGTCACGGCGAAGAACTGACACTCTCAGGGCCCGCCGGGACGACCTGGGGTCAAAGTGTGGGGCTCGGGGTCGCAGCAGCGCGAGCAAGAGCTGGATCTGGCGAGTCCGCAATGCCATGTTTGTATTAAAGCGACACGGCCCGGCGCAGTACGTCACGAAGAAAGTGGATGTTAAGATCCACAGGTCGACGCGCACAAGACTCCGGATCAGGGGAAGAAAATGAAGAGTCGCAATCGCCGCACGGCCATCGCCGCCGCCGGACTGTCCATGATGTGCGGCCTGGGGAGCCACATCGCCATGGCTCAGCAGGCTTCCGCTCAGCAGGCTTCCGAACCGATGCTCGAGGAAGTCGTCGTTACGGCCCAGAAACGGGAGTCGTCCGCCGACAAGACCCCGATCAGCATCACGGCTGTCACGGGCGCAGACATGCAGGAGCGGGGCATCACCAATTTCAGCACGCTGGCCGCGCAGACCCCCGGCGTATCGATGAAGACCAATGGTCCGGGTCAGACAGAGTTCGAAATGCGTGGCATGAGCTCGAGCGGCGGAAACTCGCCGACGGTCGGCTTTTACCTCGATGACACGCCGCTCACCTCGCCGGCGGCCGCGCAAAACGGCAAGGTGGTTATTGACCCGTCGCTGTACGACCTCAACAACGTCGAAATCCTGCGCGGCCCGCAAGGCACGCTGTACGGATCATCGTCCATGGGCGGAACCGTCAAGCTGGTCACCAACCCGCCGAATCTGACCACATTTCAAGCGAGCGCGCAGGCGATCCTGTCCGGGACTGATGGCGGAGGTTTCAACCACAACGAAAACGCCATGCTGAATATTCCGCTCATCGACGGCACGCTCGCGTTGCGGATCGTGGGATCCCAGGCGTCAACCAGCGGGTGGATCGACCGGATTGTCGTGGGGGACTTCCCGCCCGCGACGACCACAGTGCAACTGGGTGACACGCGCGGTAACGTGCAAGGATCGCCGGTCGTTCAGGACGTCACGGGAAGCAACGCCGAAACGCTGCAGGGCGGACGGGCCACACTCACCTGGAAACCCACCGACCAGCTGACCGTGACACCGTCGGTTTTTTTCCAGAGGATCGATCAGGACGGCCCGAGTGACTTCGACAGCGTCCCAGGCACGCTCGCGCACTACCAGCCCTTTTCGATCGCCGAGCCTTACTCGGACTCCATTACGATCGCCGCGCTCAATGTCGACTACAAGTTCGACGCGTTCGACCTGGTATCGGCGACGTCGCACTGGCATCGCGAGTCGAGCATGATCCAGGACAACAGCGAAAACCTGCCGTCCTGCCCCGGGGGATTCTGCGTCACCACCACTTCGAGTTCCTACTACGGACCAACCGGGACCGGTCCGATCTACGCGCTGGAGATCGACCCGTCCAGTCAGACGACCGAGGAGTTGCGCGCCACATCCACCGGCACCGGACCATGGAAGTGGCTCATCGGCGCTTTCTACAGCGACTTCAAGTCGAGCTGGCAGCTGTACACCGACGTTCCGAACCCGGTGGCGTTCTTCGGCTCGACGAGTGGGAATATCTTCACTATCGATCAGCCTACGGATATCAAGCAGGAAGCGCTCTTCGGGGAAGCGACCTACTCTCCTACGGACCAGCTGCATATAACCGGCGGCCTGCGCGTCTATCACTTTGACAGCCAGCTGGGCATGGTGTTCTCGGGGCTCGGCTCCCCGACCGGCAACGACACGGCGATCACCCAGAACGTCGAGCAATCCAACACCGGCACCAATCCGAAGATCAACATTGCCTACGATCTGGATGCCAACTCGCTCTTGTACGCAACGGTGGCCCGCGGCTTTCGCCCGGGGGGCGGCAACCAACCCCTGCCCTCAAGCGGCCCGAGTCCGATCGCCGTGCCCATGCACGCCGCGCTGCTGGCGCTTGGCTACCCGAATGGAGTTGCGCCGGACAGCTACGGCCCCGACAGCGTCTGGAGCTACGAGTTGGGGGAAAAGGCCAAGTTTCTCGAGAGCCGCGTGCGCATTAATTCAAGCGTCTACTTCGAGAACTGGAAGGACATCCAATTAGAGGAACTGCCTTTCGGATATCCGCTCTTCGACAATATCAACACCGCGCACATCTATGGTGGGGAGTTCGAAGTGCAGGCGCTGCCAACGCAGGACCTCATGTTTGCCGGCAACCTCGGCTACACGCACGCGACGCTTGCGGAAACCACCCATGGATTCGTTGCCGGGCAGCGTCTGACAGACGTGCCGAAGCTCACCGGGGCGGTCAGTATCAGCTACCACAAGGCGCTGAGCGACCGGTATGAACTCACCTCGCGGCTCGAGAACAATTATGTCGGGGATCGCGTCGGACTGGGCACCGCATTTGGACTCATCAACCAGACGCTGGCGCCGCTGCCGAGCTACGATCTCACCAATTTCCGCATTGGGCTCAGCTCCAATGACGCCTGGACCGCGAGTTTGTTTGCCAACAACCTGACGAACAAGCATGCGTACCTGGAGGATGTTGCCCAGCTCGGCCTGCCCAATGCCGCGTACAACCGCGTGGCAACCAATCAGCCGCGGACGATTGGCGTCGATCTTACGTACCGCCACTGAGTTTTCCTGTGTCCAGCGGGCGCGTGAAGGAAATCGGCCCCCGCAGGGGCCGATCGTAAGGATGCTGAGCCGGCGAGGATTCTTAAGGGGGCGCTCAGAATCGGTAGGTCGCGCCGAGCATGAAGAACCGCCCCACCGCACCGTCCTGATGGAGCGCGGCGTCGTAGTGCAGCTCGACGCCGCCGCCGTAGGTTTGCAGGTCAACCGGCGCGTCGGAGTTGAAGACGTTCGTAGGACTCGGGGTCTCCGTGTCGGTGCGCTTGATCAGCGAACCGGTGACCACCACCGTCTGCAGCGTTTCTTCGGATGAGCCTTGCGCCTGCTGCTGGGCGATAGCGGGTGTGATGAACGGCAGTGTCAACACGGCCGCGAAGGCTTGCGGAAGCATGAGTCTTGTCAGCTGTGACATATTGGTCTCCCCTACCTGCGCTCTAGAGACTTGTGGCTTAGTCACCCTTGTCGGCGTCTCTGCGATTGACAGCTGCCAAGCGATAAATCAGGGGGTTACACAAGGATCCAAGGATCGCGCCCATGCCGGGCGCACCCAAAAAAAGCCCCGCGCAAGGCGGGGCTTTCAAATCGAGCTTCCTGAAGGATCTTAGAAGATGTCTAACTTCGCATTGACAAAGAAGCTGCGCTGCGTCGGGTCGACAACGTACGCACTGTAACCGGACGCAAAGTTACCCTGAAATGCGTTGGTGTAGGGCGGACTGTGGTCGGTCAGGTTCTTTATGCCAAACAACACGGTCAGTTGCTTGATCGGCTTGACGGAGACGTAGCCGTCCCAGACCCCATAACTGCCCACGTTCCGCTGAGCGGGGGTGCAGTTGGCAGGGCTTCCCGGCTGAGCGCAAGTGTTGAACTGGTCGATGTACCCCGACCACCAGCGATGGCCCAGTCCGGCGCCCCACATGCTCTCCGGGCTGGTCCAGTCCAGCCTGAAGTTAGTTTGGAACCTGTACGCCGGCGGGAGCTCGTTGTACTGGCCCACCAGATTGAGTTCCGGGCCACCGGTGTACTGCTGATCCAGAAACTGCGTGATCGCGGTCCCTTCCAGGTCCTCGTGGAATGTTCCAATCGAGGTGTGCTGCAGGTACTGGATGCTCAGGTCGAACCCGTCCGTTGAGAGCCTGCCCGTATTCGCAGAGTCCAACTTGATGTATCCGCAGGTGGGTGCCGTGAAGGGGATGCAGACGGCGCCCGAGTTGATCGACGCAGTGAGGCCCCCGGTGTTGTCCAACACGTAATCGCTCGCGAACGTGCTCGGGGAGCCGTAGATGGCCGTAGCCGGAACAGCACTAATGGTGTTCTTAACGAGGATTCTGAAGTAGTCAACCGTAACGCCCATGTCGGTGATGGGATTGAGGACCACACCGAAATCGAAGTTCTCCGACGTCTCCGGCGTCAGATTCGGGTTTCCACCGAACAACCCCAGTCCCTGTGTGTTGCAGGTTGCCGGAGTAAACGGCGCAATGGCGGAGGGCGGAGTGGCGCCGGCGTTCACGCAGTCCGGGTTTCCTGACCCCATGTTGCCGCCGGTCGAGGCGGCCAGGGAAGGCGGGTTGAACAGGGAGAAGAGCGAGGGCGCCCGGAAACCGGTGGAGGCGGTCCCCCTGAAGGTCACCCACGGGGCCGGCTGCCACCGCGCCTGGATCTTCGGGTTGTTGGTCGTGCCGAAATCGCTGTACCAGTCCTGACGATCCGCGACGGTGAGATCGAGAGTGCTGGTGATCGGCAGGTCCAACTCCATGAAGAGCGCCTGGAACTTGCGAGACCCTTCGACTGCACTGGGCCCGAGCCCAGTGGAGGCCTGCACAAAGGTGTTATACGCGGTGGTGGCGTAATCGTAGCGCTCACCTCCCACCATGAAGCCGAGGGCGACCGTCGCCGGATTACCCTTGCTGATCACATCGCCCAACTCATGGCTGGCGTGGCCATCGGCGCTCCAGCGCTTATCCTCGCCGTTCGAGTAGGTGCCGTTAATATAGGATGAGTTGATCAAGGCCTGTCCGGCCGCGCTNNACGGCAAAATTGGGTATGCCCCCGGTCCAGCGATTGTCGTTTTTGTTCTGGCTGTAGTTACCAGACGCGGCGTAGTCCCAACCACCGTTGTGGCCGGCGAATGTCAACAGAGCCCTCTGCTCGGTATTGAGGTTGCCGCCGTAGCGGTTGTTGTTGGGGTCGGACCAGAAAACATTTGGGGCGCCGCCGCTAAAATTCGGCGCGCTGCAGGGGGCACTGAGGCATGTCAGCGAAGCCAGGCTCGGGCCTAGGGCGTTGCCAGGGAGGTAGGGGCTCGTCGCGCTCATACCGAACGGATAGAACACCGGACCGGACCAACCGTTCACGTTGGCTTGGGTCCAGAAGTACTGCAGCTGCAGGCTGTTGTCGGTCCCGATCGACTTGGTGATGGACGCCAACGCGGAATCTTCAGTGTGCTGCGGGATCAGATCCGTCGCGGCGGAATACCGGTATGCGCAGTTGCCGAGAGCGGTGGTCAGGTACGGATTGCCCGCGCAGGCCGGAAACCCGGGCTGCCAGAGGTTACCGCTTCCATCGACTGCACTCCCGGGCCACGACCCCGGATTGTTCGTCGCGTTATAGCCCAGCGCCGGATTAAAGCCTTCGGCCGAAAAATCCCGCGCGCTCGCCTGGAGCTCGTTTTGCTTGCTCCAACCTACGGTGAGCAGGAAGTTATAGCCGTCGCTCGAGAGATCGCCGTGTCCAAAGGTGCCGGACAGCTGGTTCGAGCTGCCGCCTGCTTTTTGCGGCTTGTCGTAGGTGCCATCGAATGAGAGGCCCTGGAAATTCTTCTTGGTGATGAAGTTGATCACGCCCGCGATGGCGTCCGAGCCATACAGGGACGAGGCGCCTGTCCGAAGCACCTCGATGCTGTCGATCGAGGAGAATGGGATGCCGCTCAGATCGACGGCCGCATTGCCAGTGGCGGCGCCACCGAAGGAACTGGGGGCCAGGCGTTGGCCATCCAGGAGCACCAGAGTGCGGCTCGAGCCCAGGCCACGCAGGTCGGCGTAGGTGCCGCCACCGCTGAACGTTCCTACGGATTGTGCGACGTTTATCACTGAGCTGCTGCTGGTGAGCTGGTCCAGCGCCTGCTCCACACTCGTGATGCCCTGGTCCTTGAGGGCGTCTGCCTTCAGGATCGTGATGGGCACCGCGGTTTCGGCGTTGGCCCGTTTGATCATGGAGCCGGTGACGACGACCTCCTGTAGCACTTCGGAATCCGCAGCCGCTTCCGCCTTCTGCTGCTGCGCGCTTGCATCATGGCTGGCGAATGCAAACGATGCTGCGACCGCACTTGCCAGAAGTGCCCTGCGCATAGCTTTGATCACGGACGCTCGAAGGATCAGCGAATCAGTCGCTTTGCTGACCCATGAAGAATGACTCATTAGATGTCTCCCCTGATTGCGCTCTACAGACTTGTTGCTTCGTGACACTCGCCGGCGCCTCTGCGATCGACGCGTACCAATCGATAACTCGCGCCGATTGTAAAAGTCCGTCGCAGGCCCCAGGCACCTTTGCGGTGCAGGGGACCGAATCGACGTCGAAGCGGTATTGCGTCGAGGTGAATTGCGTGGCGACGTGGGTCGAAAAGCGTGAAATTTCGTTGCGCGTGGGGAACAGATAGGCTTGCGCGAAGCGAGGACTCGTCGTCTCGCGCTCACAACAGCGCGAGTGGTACCCCAAGTAGCCACTCGGCCGCACCGTTGCCCGGCAGGCCATTGGTGCCGCAGGTCGGAAAGGAATCTCCCGCGGCACCCACGCGCGCGTGCTGGTTCACCAGGTGCCATCGGCTTACGCCGCCTAGTGGCCTGTACCAACTGATTGTGTACCGATGGGTCGCGATGGGTCGGCGTACTTCCATTTCACGGTTCGCGGCGCCTTGTTGTATGAACGGATGCAGCGCCATATGCGTCGGGAACGGCGAATTGCCGTCTCGCGCTTACCACTCATCGGGTGTTTAGCGCGTTTCGTCGTGCGTGCGGTCCGCCTCTACGCAAACACGCGCGCTCGACGAAACGAGCGTTTTCAGCGCCGGGGCGGACGAAACGGTGAGGCCGGAGGAAGCCTGAGTTCGATGAACTACCGAGCCGCGTCCGCTACAGGGCTTTTCCCAACAAGCGCTCCAGGGCGAACCGGTAATTGCGACTCAGCTTCAGTTCCGTGCCATCGAGCAGCACGACTGTAAATTCGCCCTTCGACAGCGTCAGCAGTTCCCGCACGCGATAGATGTTGACCAAAGTAGAGCGATGTATGCGCACAAAACCCGAAAGCGCCAGGCGCGCCTCCGCAGCCGCGATAGTCTCGCGCAGCAGCCAGCTCTTGGCACCCACGTGCACTGACACGTAATCACCATCGGCTTCAACCCAGTCGATGTCGGCGACATTTACAATGATGACGCGACCGTGCGTCTTTACTGGTATTCGATCCGTCATCGACGACGGCGGGTTCTGGCCCGGCGACGTGCGCAACTCCTGCGTCATTTGCCAGAAGCGGCGGATCATGGCGCCGTCACGCGCACTGGCGACGGCGGCGCGTGCGCGCGCGAGCGACTCGTTGAATCGCGCTTCATTGACGGGTTTCAGCAGATAATCGAGCGCGTGGATCTCAAATGCCCGAATCGCGAAGCGGTCAAACGCCGTAACAAAGATCACATGCGGGCATTTTGTTTCAGGAAGTGCCCCGATCACATCGAAACCCGTTTTACCCGGCATCTGGATGTCCAGGTACACCAGCTCCGGCTCCGTCGCGCTGATCGCCCTGATAGCCTCCTCGCCGCTCGCGCACTCGGATACGATCTCGACATCCCCGGCGCGCTGCAGCAGAGCGCGAATACCGCGACGCGCAAGATCCTCATCATCGACAATAATGGCGCGCATGGTCATACCGCGACCGCCACGGGTGCCGGGATGGCGGGCATACCGGGTGCCTTGCGAAATGGCAGGAAGACAATTGCCGAGAAGCCTCGTGCGTATGGTCGTGGGCCAACGGACATGTGTGCGTCATCGCCGTACAGTGCCGCCAACCGCTCGGCCGAGTTCCTAAGTCCCACGCCATAGGGGTGCGCGCCGTCGTCCCGGAGTCCCGGACCATCGTCCTCGACTGTTATCACGAGCGTCTCGTCGCATCGGCGTATCGATACGGATAGCACCCCGCCTTGCGCGCGCGCCAGGACTCCATGCCGCACGGCGTTTTCCACCAGCGGTTGCAAAATGAGCGTCGGCACCAGCGCATCGTAAGTTTCCGGGTCCGCATCCACACTCGCCCGAAAGTAGCTGCCAAACCGCAAGCGCTGGATGTGCAAATATTGCTCGACAAATTCGAGCTCCTCGCTGACAGGGATTTCCGGTGAGTCGAGCTTTTGCAGAGTCAATCTTAGGAAGTCACCCAGCATGTCGACCATGTCAGCGGCGCGGGTGCGCTCGTCTTCCCGAATCAGCGTCGCGATGCCGTTCAGCGCATTGAACAGGAAATGCGGATTCAGCTGCGATTGCAGTGCGCGCAGCCGTGCGCTGTCGGCAAGCTTCACCGCACGGACTGCGTGGGCGTGTTCGATCTCCAGATCCAGCATGGAGTTGATCCCGACGTACGCCGAACACCACGTCAGCAGCGTGCAGGCGTGGAAGGACCAGGCGTTGAGCGGTGGAATCAGCCACGGACCCGCGGCCGTTTCGGCTGCCAATTTCCCAAACATCGCAGCGAGGCCCGGGATTCGCATTATGCCTGCGAGGCTTGCAGCATTGAGCGCATGACTGAGCGCGTACCATATCGGGGCGCCAAAAATGCTCAGTGCCAGCACCAGAACGGCCGAATACTTGAGCGACAGGCGCGCCGAGCGCGCCCGCCGCAAGACGCGGCGAAACGCGAGGGTGACGGTACCTCCGCTTACTGCCCACAGCAGTACGTCGAGTACTGTCGGCCACACACCTTCCCGGTAAGCGTTGAGTGGGAAAAACGTTGCGCCCAGGCCAAACCAGCCTCCCCAGTGAAGCACGTTAAAGAGCGTCGCTTTGGAAAGTGTCCTGCCCGAGGCGAGGCTGATCGGATTAGCGGTGTTGATATAGGTCCCGTCGACGCGAGGGCGGCGTGGTCGCAGGTCCGCGATGTCGCGGAACAAAGAGTGTAATGCACGACCCCGGCTGTCACGTAGCTCGACTCGCCTGCTCGTCCGCTTCGTCGCGCTTTTGGTCCGTTTCACCGAAAAAAATGTCCGGTCCACGACCAAAGCCCCCGGGGATCCGCGCGGTGCCGGCGGGATCGGCGCAAACGCAAGCGGTCGCGGGCGGAATGCCATGGAGGAAGGTGCTTGCACGTCAGTGCACGTGCCCCGGTTCAGGCGTTCCGTCCGACCAATCGGGCACTCGGACCATGAGATTCGCCAGCGGTTCGGGAGCACCTTGAAACTGCGGATTGAGCAGCACCGGGGAACCCGGCAGGTCCGCTCCCCAATCAGCCCCGTCCGACCTCGCAGAATAGAACATCAGATGCGGGTGCCAATGCCCGACCGCATCGCCAAGTCGGCCTTGCTTCGACATCATGTAGGCCATCGCGCCGGGTTCCAGTGCCGGCAGCTCCTTTTTCCTGACCACGTCCTGCATGCTGGCGATGAGCTGCGTTCTGGACAAACCGGCCAGAGCAAGCTCGGTCCTCTTATAAGTGATCGGCAGAACCGAGCGGACGGCGGCCGGATTGAAGCAAACCGGACCCCGCACCTTTGGATCCCAGAACTCGGGCCAGTCAACCGGACCCATCCATGAGCGCTCCACGAGGCACACAAAACCGTTCTTGCCTTTCACCACTGTTTCGTAGTTGTGCTCCCCAAGCACCTGGATCGTCGCGTCACGTGATATGGCCGCCGGAGCGGCGCTGCGCGCCAGGGCGATCTCCGCTTTTTGATCGCTCATGAGGTACTGAGCCGTCGGAGCGCGCGGATAGGTTGTTCTTGAATCCTCTGCGTACCCCTGCCCCGCCACGCTGAGCACGACGGCGAGCACCAGAGCCTGCATTACGATCGTCCTGGCGAGCATGTTGTTTCCTTTTTTGCGGATGGCCGAACAGCGTTTGAATGTACCGGCGCAGATGATCCAGGCAGGCAGCGGCAACCGCAGGACCCCTGTGTGCCTTGGCGAGAATGAAGGCGCCCTGGATAACCGCCTGCATATATACCGCGAGGCTCTCGGCGCTCCATTGTCCATCGCCGCCGTAGGTGTGCAGCGCTGCGGCGACGTCCAATTCGAGCATGGCGACGTGTTCGCCGAGGGCTCTCTCGCAGGCCTGACGGATTGCAGGATGCGTCTGGTAGGCCTCCTGCACCATGGTGCCCAAGAGACAGGTGAATTCGGGCAGCTCGCCTCGCAGGAGCGCCTTGCGAAACTCCACATAGCCTAAGAGTCGATCGACCGGGTCGGCCAGCACTCGGTAGCGTGCGGTGGAGAACAAGCCGTCCGCCAGCGACGAAAAGTGCCGGGCCGCCGATACCGCCAGATCTTCCTTGCTCTCGAAGTGATGGAAGAATGCGCCCTTGGTCAACCCGGCGGCCTCGCAGATGTCATCTACCGTGGTTGCCGAGTAGCCCCTGGCGCGGATGACATCCACGGCCGCATCCAGAAGTTTTGTTTTCGCACCGGGTTTGGATTTTACGAGCGGCATGCCAATAACCATACCAACCGGTTGGTATGTCGTCAAGATGGCTGCCTCCCCCTACCCGGTTGGTTGCCGATGAAGAACGCGAATGCGCTGTCAGTTCACGCGTCGCGCGACGGCAAATGCGGCGGACCGACCGCCAGGACATGGCCCAGGATCGCAGTGCCATCCGCACGGATGCAGGCAACATCCGCACCGACCAGCGCAACATCCAGACTGACCGTCGCGATCTTGCGCAGGACCGCAGCGCTATCCACACGGACGCGAACAACATCCGCAAGGACCGGCAGGACTTGCGTGCGGACCACCAGGACCTGCGCCACGATGGCTACTACGCGAACAACGCGAGCAACGCGAGTGCGGGCAGCAGTACTTCGGTCCGCGGCAATGCGCCGACCGGCCAGCAGCGTTTGGGTACCCCGCTGAACGCCTCAACCCTCGCCAGCAATACGGCCGCTAACAACAAGAAGGCGACGGATGAGCAGAACACGCGCAAGCCGTGGTACCACTTGTGGTGGTAAGTTCGGTTCGGCAACGCTAAGCCTGCAACGCCTGCACGGAACCTTCAGTTCCGGGCAGGCTCTTGTTAAGGGGTGGATGCGTTATGAAGCGCATCGCACGGGCAGGAAATCGACTGCTGGGACTAGGACCGTGGGGTAGCGTGCGCGGTCGTGTCGCCGCGTCCGAATGCGAACCCCAGTAGCCACTCTCGAGAATCTTGCTTGTCTTCCGGAGCGAACCGCCATTTTCTGGCGGCTTCTCTTGCGAGGCGGGCGAAATAGCGGCTAGGGCCCGGGTCTTCCAGGATCACGTCGATGACATTGCCCGCAGGATCGACGATGACGAGCACCGCGACCTTTACATGGCCGTGAATCGTTTCCCGTGCGCTGCGCGGCACGAAAGGAATCTCATCATGGACTACGGCGGCGTCCGCCGGCGGTTGTGCCGGTTGATCCGACGGACGAGAAACCGGGGCCGGAGGCGCCGGTTTAGACGCCCTGGACTTCGCCCTGGCCGAAGGAGCGGAGACCTCGATAGGAGCCGACGGGCGCGTCTCCGCAGTCTGCGCAGTCTGCGCAGCGGCCGCCGGCGCGCTGGCAGCTGGTTGCGAAGCAGTCTGAACAGTACTTGCAGGCGCCTGCTGTGAGTTGGGATGGCGCTGAAACAGGCGCAAGCCAGTCCAGACTGCGACCAATAATATGAGGACCCCTGCGATGGCCGGCACGGGCGAGCGTCGTGTGGGCAACTCCTGTGGCGGGGCGGCCCTGACCGGGGCTTCGCGAACGACAGGCTGAGGAACCGAAACCACGGACGGGGGTGGCGCGCGTTTGAACTGGGCTTCCAGATCTGTGGCCGTCGGACGGCTGGCGGGGTTGTGACTCAGGCATCGTTGTACGGTGCCCACNNGCGCGCAGGAACGCTCTGCGTGAGGGCCTCAACCATGGTTATACCGAGAGCCCAGATATCGCCGGCCGGGGAGAGCCTGCCGCTTTCTGCTTCCGGAGGATCGTACAAAGAAGGTTCAGCGATGCTTGCCCTGGGTTCGCCGGCGGGCCGGACGGTATCAGTTGCGAGTTTCAGGTGATCATTGACCACCAGAACGTTTGCCGGCTTCAGCTGGCCCTGCACCAGGTTCTGGCTGTGAAGGAAAGCCAACGCGTCCAGGGCGGAAGGGAGCATTTCCTGCACTTCGTCGGCAGTAAGGGCCCGCTGCAGAAGTACCTCAGAGAGAGTCTGCTCGGCATATTCCATTACGACGAAGAGAAATTGGCGGCCGCCGAGCTGGCACAGACCTGCATCGAGAAGCCGAATCAGGTGAGGATGGGATAGCTCGGTCGCCCTCCTCCAGTGCGAGAGCTGTGCCAATGTGACCCGCTCAGCTGGGACGATCTTGATCGCGGCAGTGGGGAGGTCTTGTGCCTTACATTCCGTGAGGAATACCGCGCTGTGGTCTGAGCCATTCAGCAAGCGGCGCAAGGGATAGATTCCGTTAATGACCTCGTTCTGCCACTTCGGCCAGAACTCGTTCATCGTGTCTATGGCCTCAACATTCACGACTGGCGACGCGCTCCACGGATGTCTGACGATACCACCGCGAGGCAGGCCACTCGAGAACCAGATTAGAGACATGGGGCACACTTTGGTGCCCAACATTATCGGTGCCGGATGAGGGATTCGAACAATTGCGGTATCACTATGATTCTATTGGGTCATAGAATCCCAGTGATTTGAGTTACCCCTGTAACTACCCCGCGCGGAGAGCCTGGTTTTACTATCAAGCGCTGGAAACCTTAGGATCCCGACTTGCCGCCGTGGTCGCCCATGAGCGGCGATACCGCGGGCGCCTCGCTTCGACAGCACGCGCCCAAAAGGCCGCACTGAAGACGCGCCCGATGCAAGACACGCTCGAGTGGTTTCACTCACTGCCGGCCGATCGTCAGGCGAAACTGCGTGCAGCCTTGGATCCGCAAAAAGGAAATTGACACTCTGCGCCTGGCACATCAGCGTCGCCGATCCGCTGAGCTCGCCGCTATTTGTACCCAGCGCAACTCCGCGTTCACCTTCACAACGGCCCAACTGCCGGAGAAAGCAGGAATCGATCCATTCGCGTTGTTGATTGACCGAATTCCCGATGACAACGTGAAGAACGTGACTCTGGAGTCAGGGCCGGCACAGCAAACACAGATTTAGTAGAGGAGATTGCCAAGATTGCATAGGAAAGTAAGTTCTGCTTACTCTGTCCTGCCACCTGGTGAACTTCCTTGGAAGAGGGGCTGCGCAGCATAGGCATGTGGTCGATGCGACACCGCTGGCAACTGATGTCACCGGCACCAATCCGTTACAGATCGTGCATCAGCATTAGCTTGAGCACGCAGGAGTCGCTGGCGCGCGTCAGCCCGCGACCGATGCCGAACTCCATTCCGTTGCTGCTGTTGCCGTAGTCCAGGACCGCAAACAGGGTTTGCGACTGAGCAGACGCGCGGTTGAAGCGTTCGATCGGACCGAAGTCGGCATAGTGCTCAATTGCGAACGCCAGCTTCTCGCTCACCTTGTAAGCCGCGCGGACAGCCGGGGCGAAGTCGAGCTTACCGAGGCCATTGAAGTCGGTATCAAGAATGGGATTGGCAATCAGGTCGAAGCGACCCAGGTGGACGCCGATGATTGGACGGATCTCGCCCGAGAAGCGGCTGGCTTCCCAGTGTGGCGTGTTGTAGCTGAGTTCGAAGTTCAGGCCGTAGAACACCGTGCGCTCGGCCGCGTTGGGAACGACGAACAATGCGCGAAGCTTGACGCCGTCGAACAGCAGCCGGCCATCGCCGGTGAGCGTATAGACTGGCAGATAGGCACCCGCTTCAAACCAGTCGGTGACGCCGTAAGCCCACTCGGGCACTCCGTTGAGCGCATGATTCGGAATGATGCCGCCGGGGAACGCCGCCTCACTCCGCCCGGATGGCGTGAAGTTGTTATGCCACGTCAAGTTGAACTAGCCCGGGGCGGTGATCTCCGCGTCATACACCTGTATCTCATCGGTCTGTGCCTGTGCGGCTGGCGCTCACGCCAAACTGCATGCCAACAGCGCCCCACACCGAAGCAGCGAAGCGCGCTGGAACACGGGCGGGCTACGCGGCTGTCCGACCCTGGACTTGCACGCTTGTGAAAGGCAAGCGAACCGTGACCACGAGACCCGTGCCGGCCGCCGGGGCCGATAGCTCGATGTCTCCGGCCAGGAGCTCGACGACCCGTCCGACGATCGAAAGACCCAGACCGCTGCCCCCCGAAGCGCTGCCGGGTATGCGGTAGAAGCGCTCGAATGCCCGCGAGCGCTCGGCCATCGGGATCCCCGGCCCATCGTCGCTGATCGAGAGCATGGCGCATTGCTCGTCAGTGGTTACCTCGAGCGCGACCCGACCCCCTTTGCACGCATGTTGGACGGAGTTCTCCAGCAGATTGCGGATCAGCAGGTAGAGGACCTCGGGCGAGCCCGGCAGAGCTTGCGAGCACCCCGCAATCGTGATCTCCACCTGCTTATCGCGCGCCGCCTGCGCCAGATCCTCGAGCACCAGATCGACGACGACCTTTGCCGGTGTCACCTGGCCGGCGCCGCACGGCGATCCGGGTTCCAGCCGCGCCAGTGACAACAACTGACTCATCAGATGCGTGGTGCGGTCGATGTTGGCCTGCAACTTGTCGAGCGCCCGGCGCGTCTCTGAGGCCGTGGTGGCACGCGCAGCGACCTGCGCCTGCACGCGTACCGCGGCCAGCGGCGTGCGCAGCTCATGCGCCGCGTCAGCTGTGAAACGTCGCTCGCGTGCCAGCACCTCCGCGTGCCGGGCCAGCAAGCCGTTGAGCGCAACCCCCAGTGCGTGGGTCTCGATCGGCATCTCGGCAGTATTCACCGCGGAGAGATCATCCGCCCCGCGGCCGGCCAGATCCGCCGCGATGCGGCGCACCGGGCGAAAGGCGCGCTCCGTCACCACAGCGATCAGCGCAGTCAGGAGCACCAGTGCAAACAGCAACGGCAGCGCGACAGCGCGCAGCGTACGAGACAGCAGCGCCGCGCGGTACGCGAGTGGCTCGGCGACGTGGATGACCAGGGGCGTAGCGCCGGAGCTCAGCGAATACACGCGCCAGGAGCGGCCGTCGATCGTGGCGTTGGAATAGCCTGGCCCGTCGCCGACGGCGAGCGGCGCCTGCGGCGACCCGGGGGATCGATACAGGAGTTGATGATCGACGCGCGTCTTGATTTGGTACACCACCTCAAACGGCATCGCCGCAGCGGTCGTGGTGAGCGAGCGTGGCACCACGGTCTCCCCCTCTCCGTATTCGTGGTCCGCGTAGCGCAGCGCCAACACCGCCTGTTGCTGCAGCATCTCGTCAAACTGTATTGCCGTGATGCTGCTCACTGCACGGTAGACAAGCAGCCCGAGAATCACGAACACCATGCAGGCCGCGCCCGCCACGGCGATTGCCATGCGTCGGCGCAGCGACCACGGCCGCTCGCCTCTAACGGTCGTTGTCGACGCGATAACCGCGTCCCTTGAGGTTGGTGATGAAGCGCGGACCGAGCTTGCGCCGTAGGTTGTGAATGTGAACTTCGATCGCGTTGCTGGCGATTTCATCCTCGAATCCATACAGTTCCTCCTCAATCTCGGCGCGCGTCACCAGGCCGCCCGCCCTACGCATCAGCAGCTCGACCACCGCGTACTCGCGGGCGGTCAAGCCTGTCGGCTGGCCGTGGAAAGTGACCAGGCGCTGGCGCATATCGAGTACCACCTCACCCGCGGTGAGCGTGGACTCGGTGCGGCCGACCACACGGCGCGTTATGGCGCGCAGCCGCGCCCCTAGCTCATCGATGTCGAAGGGTTTGATCAGGTAGTCGTCGGCGCCAGCGTCAAGCCCGGCAATGCGGTCAGCGACGCGATCGCGCGCCGTCACAATAACCACCGGTGTGGTGTGGCCCTTCTGCCGCAACCAGCGCAGAACACTCAGCCCATCGCTGCCCGGCAGACCCAGATCGAGCAGCAGCGCGCTGAAGGCGGTCGTCGACAGCGCCGCACGCGCCGTACCGCCGTCCTGCACCCAATCGACGACATACCCCTCTTGGCACAGTCCATCGCGGACTGCCTCGCCGAGCATAAAGTCGTCTTCGACCAACAGAATCCGCACAGCTTTGATCCTTTCCTGCTATCCGGCGATTTCAGCATCGCGCTGCTTAAGTTTTCCTTAAGCGCGCGCCTTTTATCCTGCCACCGTCATGCTAGTTCACCCAGCGACATGTCCGTACCTCGGCCGGAGGCGCCCGCCGCTCGCCGTACAGCTCAGCTTGCTGCTGTCCCTGCTCGCGCCAGTGCCTGCCTGTTTCGCCGGCGGGGGTTTGCTCGGCCTCGATCACGAGCTGGCCTACGACAACAGTGGCATCTGGAAGCGCACCTACCAGGAAGATCTCGAGTACGGCCTGATTGGCGCCGAGGTGGTCGGAGCGCTCTGGGAGGGCGGCGAGACGCGCTTCGGTCGCACGCTGTGGCAGTCGGTGGATGCCTCGGCTGCCTCGGGGATCGTGGCCCTCGCCATGAAGTACGCTTTCTCGCGGGTGCGGCCGAGCGACAGCAACAACAATCCCAATCTGTGGTTCCAGGGGCACGGTAACCAAAGCTTCCCCAGTGGCGAGGTGACCGAGGTCAGTTCGATCATAACGCCGCTGGTGCTCGAATACGGCCCCGATCATCCGTTAACCTATGCGCTCGAGGTGCTGCCAGTGTATGACGGCATCGCGCGCATGAAGGTGCAGGCCCATTGGCAGTCGGACGTGATTGCCGGCTTTGCGCTCGGAACCGGGACGGCGTGGCTGATGCATCGCAATCCGAACTCACCGTTCATCCTGCGTGTCATGCCGAACGGGATCTACGTCGGCATCGGCACACGCTTTTGAGGAGGACTGCAATCCGCAAGCGGACACAAGTGTTGCTGTCGCTCCTGCTCCTGGCATCGCGCTCGGCACTGGCGGCGAACGGCGGCCAGCTGCTCGATCTCGCGGCACTCAAGGGACAGGTCGTGTATGTTGATTTCTGGGCCTCCTGGTGCGCACCCTGCCGGGAGTCGTTTCCGTGGATGAACCGCATGCAAGACGAGTTAGGAAGAGACGGACTGGTCATCATCGCTGTCAACGTGGATCACGATCACAGCGACGCGGAGCACTTTCTGCGGGAACACCCGGCGCGGTTTCGCGTCGTCTTTGACCCGGACGGCGTACTCCCCGGGCAGTTCGGCGTGCGCGGCATGCCGACCAGTTTTCTGATCGACCGCGACGGCCGCGTGCAATCGCGACACGCCGGATTTCGACTCACGGATCGCGACCCATTGACGCAACAGATCCGCGTGCTGCTGCACGCTCACTAAAGATTTCCGAAAGGCCCACCCATGCGCATCCGAACCGTGAACTGCATTGCGATCTTACTGGGCGTTCTTGTCATTGGCGGCTGCAGCACGCTCGGCGTCAAGCCCTGGCAGCGGGAAATCCTCGCGCGGCCGCAGATGGCGCTGAACGCGGAGCCGATCGATGCGGCCATCGACGATCACATCTATTTCAGCAAGGAAGCGGCGAGCGGCGGCCGCAGCTTCGGGGGTGGGGGTTGCGGATGCAACTGAAGCGGCCCGTTTCGCAGCTGCACCTGGGGCTGATGGCGGCAAGCTGTGCGCTGCTCAGCAGCACGGCGCGGGCACAAACGGCCGATGCCAACCAGCCCCCGCAGATCGACCAGCCCCTGCAGATCGACGCCGACCTGCTCTATTACAAGGAGAATGCGGGTCGGGTGCAGACGATCGAGCCCATCGTGAGCCTGAAGAAGGATTTCGGCGATCAACGGGTGCTCGACGGGACCTTCACGCTCGACAGTCTCTCGGGCGCGACGCCGAATGGGGCCATACCCGCGCACCAGCCGCAGACCTTTGCCAGCCCATCGAGCAGCAGCCTCACGCCAAAGCCCGGCGCCAAGACCACGCTCTATACCATCGCCCCGGGAGACCTGCCGCAGGATCCACATTTCAAGGAGCGCCGCGTCGCCGGCGACCTCGACTGGTCGCAACCGCTCGGGCTCGACAACACCCTCTCCTACGGCGGTCACCTCTCGACCGAGCACGACTTCGACTCGGTGGCGGCGCACGCCGGGCTGAGTCACGACTTCAACGAGAAAAACACCACGCTCTCGGCGGGGGTCAGCGAGGAATACGATCGGATCCACGCGCACGGGGGTAACCCAGTACCCGGTAGCGATTACGCGCTCTATGAGAAGGAGCCGAACCAAACCAAGACCGTTGCCGGCGGGCTCATCGGCGTGACGCAGGTGCTGAGTCGCAACTGGCTCACCGAGCTCAACTACACCTATGACCGCTCACAGGGGTATCTCACCGATCCGTACCGGATTCTCTCGGTAGTGGATGCCACGGGGCTGGTCGCCAGCTACCGCTACGAGAACCGGCCGGATACGCGCGCGCGGCAAAGCCTGTACTGGGTCAACAAGGTTGCGCTTGGGTCCACCGTGCTCGACCTGTCGTACCGGCGCGGCAAGGACAGCTGGGATGTCGGCTCGGATACCGTCGACGCGCGCCTGCGGATCGACCTTGGGCACCGCGTGTATCTTGAGCCGCACGCGCGCTGGTACCGTCAGTCTGCAGCGGACTTCTACAGTCTCTACTTAAGCGAAACGGGTCCCGCGCCTGTTTTCATGTCTGCAGACCCCCGGCTGGCTGCCTTCAGTGCCACGACATTCGGGGCTAAGCTCGGCATGACAGCGGGCCGCAACGGCGAGTTCAGCCTGCGCCTCGAGCAGTACCAGCAACGGCCAACCGAGCAGTCCAGTTCGCTGACCGCACTCCAGGGTCTTAACCTCAACCCGAATCTCAAGGCGACCATCGTGCAGCTCAGCTATCACCTGGAGTACTAGCGTGAGGCCGGCGCGCGCCGCGGTGGACGCCGCGTGGCGGCCGCCTCATGCGCCCGAGTTTGAGGTCCTGGCGCGCGAGGACGGCATCATCGCGGTGTACTTCACGGCGATGGCGAGCCCCTGCGAACTGCTGCTGGAGGCGACCGATGTACACGCGGCCGGCCAACTCGGCAGCGCGGCGGCGCAGGAAGCCTGGCGCATCGAGACCAAGTTCAGCCGCTACCGGCCGGAGAGCATCGTCAGCGTAATCAACCGCAGCCAGGGCAGCGCCGTCGCCGTAGATCTGGAAACGGCCGCGCTGATCGACTACGCGGCGCGCTGCCACTCACTCTCACAGGGGCGGTTCGACATCACCTCCGGCGTGCTGCGTCGCTGCTGGAAGTTCGACGGCTCCGACCGGGTTCCGAATCCGGACGCGGTGGCCGCGCTGCTGCCACTCATCGGGTTCGAGAAGGTCCTCTGGCAGGCACCCCTCATCACCCTGCCGGCGGGCATGGAGATCGACTTCGGCGGCATCGGCAAGGAGTACGCGGTGGATCGAGTGCTCGCCCTCGTCGCTGAGCAGTTTGCCGGAGCCGTGCTGGTGAATTTCGGCGGCGACCTGGCGACCAATCGCGCACCAGCTGCAGGCCCCTGGCAGGTCGGTGTCGAGCGCCCGGACACCGAAGGTCAGGCCCGCCTATTGTTGGAGCTGCGCCGCGGTGGACTCGCGACCAGCGGGGATACGCACCGCTTTCTGTTGCGCGATGGCGTGCGTTACAGTCATATCCTCGACGTGCGCACTGGCTGGCCGGTACCTGCGGTGCCCCGCTCGGTGACTGTGGCCGCCGGCAGCTGTGTTGAGGCTGGAATCCTGGCGACTTTCGCCATGCTGCAGGGGAGCGCTGCCGAATCCTTTCTGATCGAGCAGGGAGTGCAACACTGGTGTCTGCGCTAGGGAACTGTCGGAGGTCCGCTCACATCAGTTTTGAGAACGGTCAACGGTCAAGCCAACCGCCGCGAAAACCTGCGCGTCGAAGGCCCTTCACGATGTAGGAACATCGCCGGACTGTCTTCCAGATAAGCTCGGTGTGGAAATTTTCAATCATCATTAGCATCGGACCTTCATTCAATCCGAAGATCCACGGCGACGCCCAGGCGTGCAGATTGCTGGTGTCAGGATAGGTTGGATTATAACTAGCAACCAATCCATACGGGCTATCTCCTAACAACTTAAGACGTTCGATGGCGTGACGGATCGTTTTGATCACGATCTCGGGTGCGAACGGAAGAGATGTCGCTACCGCCCAGGGTGAAATGGTGCCGTCATCAGGGCCAAATGGGGCCCCGCGCGCCTCATAGCCGAAAAATACCCTTTGGACTCCGTTTACTTCAAGGACGGCAGGTCCCGGTCCGTCGCTCGCGGTCAGCCCCCACACGTATTCATTGTAGTGCGCAAACCTCCGTGGATTTTTGATTGCATATTGCCTGTGAATATATGTGGCCCGCCGGCTGTTCTCAAAGTAGTCGATCCCCGTCTTCCTGTTGAAGTCGTCATGTATGCCGCGAAAATCCACCCACAGATGAGACATCTGATGAATGAATAGTGGTCCGGCGTACAGGTATTCAATGTCGTAGACCTTCTTCCATTCAAAAGTCGAGAGCCAGTCTTTGTAGCCTTGCGGATCGATGGGAAACGCCGGCGATCCCAGGGCCAGTGCGTAGAGGATCACCGCTTCGCTGTAGCCCGTGTCCCACCGGTACGGAAGGAACTCCGCCTCGGGCGTCCAACCATGAGAGATCGTCGTCCCTCCATCGAGGGCCCATTGCCAATCAATGCGTCGGTAAAGAATTTCAGCGAGTTTGCGTATCTCGCTTTCCCTGGAATTGTTCGCGGTGAAATGGTTGGCCGCCGTAAGAACACCTGCCATCAATATGGCAGTGTCAACGGTGGATAATTCGCATTGGATGGCCCGGCGGCCAGTCTGCATGTCCAGGAAGTGGTAGTAGAACCCTTTGTATCCCGTGGCATCCGGTTCCGGACCCTGATGGCTGGAATGCAGGAAGCGCAAAAGCGTGAGTGTGCGGTCGACTGCATCCGCTCGTGAAAGCATGCCTCGTTCTGCTGCCACGATATAGACGCTGAGCCCCATTCCGACAGTGGCGATGCTCGCAGGCGATCCAGGCTGGGTTCTGTCCGCGATCAGGCCGTTTCGAGGGTTGGACTCATTACGACAATAACCGACGATACTGCGCCGCAGATGGTCGAGCATTTCCCAAGCCGTCGCCTGAGAAGGGGTATTGGTTGGCTCATCAGCCAATGCAAGCTTCTTCGACAACGCAAGCCCTGCTGACGCAGCACCTGCTGATCTCAGAAACTCACGACGCTTCACAGTCCGTCCCGGTTGCTCATAGTTTCCCTTGTTGGCTTTTTTTGGGCCGCCAGTCACAGCCGCCCTGACGCAGATGATGCCGGCCCGGACCTGAGAGCGGCAACCGCACGTCGGATGGCGCTCATTCGCGGGACGATCGTGACCGGCCACTCCTCCAATTCGCTGTCGAACCGCCGCGAAAAAGCGATTGCAAAAAAAGCGCCCGGTACTTAAGCCGCAGCGTAGCGCCGCGGCTGTGGCGCTGACGACCAACGTCGCAGACGACTGATTGTATTGATGATTCACTAACCGTTGCCATGTGGGTGCTGCGCAGCCGCTACAATGTTGCCAAGGCAGAGATTGTCGCGGCGCTGTCCGCATTGCTGGATGCTGTCGAGCTAGAGTTCGAGGACGAGCTGTCTGTCGAAGAGGCCGTGTCTACCTGCAAGGACTCAGCTACAGAATTTGCCGATTGCTTGATTGACGCCCGTCATGGTGCGCTTGGATGCCGCGCCACCGCGCTTGACGAAGGGCATTGCACAGGCGTCGAATGATTGCGATGGACATTGACAAAGCAATGAAGAATCCCGCCAGTGTCTTTGGCACGCCAGAGGTATTGAACGCGTCGACAGAGCTAACTGCCGAGCAGAAGCGCGCGATCCTGTTGCAATGGAAAGACCAGCTGCTGCAATTCCAAGCTGCGGACGACGAGGGCATGCACAGAAGTGAAACGGGTGCGGGCGCTACGACCAACTGTTTGGCGCGAGTGACGAGTATTCTTTCTCAAATCGATGCTGACTTGAAACAGTCGTCGCAGTCTTCCTGACTTTCTCGGTCAGATGCTCTCCGGAGTTTCAAGAGGTCTTTTCCGTTCACACCGACGGCCGGGATTTCCGTTTTCTCGCCGTGCTGGTTGCAATTGCTGCTCTCAAGGCGCAATCAGCGAAAGCCATTCGACAGGCAGGCGCCGAAGGTCTGCAGGCTCATCAACATCGCTGACCGTGGCGGCCAAGTGTAGTGACCACTGTAAAGCATAGACGTGCTGAATGGTTCCTGAATGGTTCTATGTGCCACAATGCTCGTGCTCCAAGCGATATCGCTGAACAATCGGGGATCAAATCGGCGCAGGCCGAGTAATGCATAATCTCCATCGGCTATGGGATGCATGACAGTATCGAAACGTCGAAGTATCTGCATGCCAGGCCGGGCGGCCACCCAAGCGGCTCTACTTGGATCGGTCGAGACGCCCGTCGTCTATGAAGAATGGACCTAACAGAGCAACTGCGGCCGTGATTTCTGCTCAACCAAAAAGGAGATACGACGATGTCACTAGGGCTCATTATTGTAATCATCCTGGTCATTGCCCTATTCGGCGGCTTCAGTGGCCGCTTCGGTGGATATGGGTACGGTTACGGGCACCGGGGGATTGGCGTAATCGGCGTCATCTTGATCATCCTTGTAGTTCTTTTACTTCTTGGACGGATCTAATGCGCTCGTGACAGGCCAAGTGACCTATGACCGTCAGGCAGATTGAGGTTACACGGATGACGGCCACGCGGTGGAAGCTGTCGAACCCGCAGAGCCTGCATTCGGGGCAGCGTTGACGTAGCGGTTGCGGTCACGGGTTTTGTGCTCTTGGAGCGGTGGAATGCTCCATGATTCTCGTGGTCGGGCTTTGCGTTGCCGTGAGCATCGCGACCGCGACGGTCACCTAGCCGAAACAAGGACGGATGCCACCGTGTGACGCGCATGGTGGGCTACAGAGAGTGAGGTGGGTGTGGCGCGCGCGCCAGCGAGCGACTGATTGTCTTAATGATCCATTAACCCTCGCCGCGTGACGCCCGTTGCAGTTGTCACGACCGAGCAGCGAAAAGCACGACTGATTCCCGCAACAGTCCCACAAGCATCTGTTCTTCGCACAAGCATCAGCTCCAGCGCAACAAGAGTCGCGATCTGTTCGACCTTGCCCATGGTCTCGGCGTATTCGAAGACTAAATGCCCCGCGCGTTGTGGAATGCTTCGGACGATATCTCCAAGAGTCGGAAGTCACGATCTCCCGCGCTGAGGCGAAGCGGCGCATGTTTGCCAAGCTGAACAACCCCGGCTTGGTCACCGATATGCGCCCGCTGCTCGCGGCTTCAGAGGGGGGCTAACCGCGCGGACTACCGTCCTGCAAGCGCGCCGACGTCCAGCGAGGCGTTCGCATCCCGGTTGCGAAAATCATCGCGACTGCTGCTCGCCCTGGACGCGCTGCTCGGTTGGTCGGCCGATCGGGGCGCACGCAACCGAGATCGCGCTCCGCTTCTGGATAGTCAGGCCCAACCCTGCATTTGCTCGGCAGCGGCCATTGGCTGAAGATGAGGCGCGAGAACCCGCGCCAGCTAGGGAGCGTCTGAAATGAAACGAGTGTCCATCGGGGCAGGTGCGCTGCTGTTGGTCTGGAGCACGAGTTCGGTCGCCCAAGAACGCCGGGCTTGCGCCGGTCCGCAACTCGGGACGTGGAAGCTGCAGTCCTTCACGACCCAATATCTGGAGACCGGTCAGACTCAGTTCAGGGCGCGTTGCGGTATCGGCCAGTGCGCGGAGAGGATTCCGTGAATCGAGCCGCGATCTCGCCGAGCGCATTCCCGCTCACGGCGAAGTACGACCCCCAATGGGTTCGCGACAACGCTCTCGGCGAGAACGCCCTTTGTCAGGTTGAGAGCTTGGCACGCCACCTTCCGCTGCGCGCCGGGATGCGCGTCCTTGATCTCGGCTGCGGCAAGGCCACCAGCTCAATCTTCCTTGCGCGTGAATTCGGGATCCAGGCCTGGGCCGCGGATGAGGCGACATCCCCCACCGAGAACCACAAGCGCGCAATGGAGCTTCAGTGCGAGGCTAGCGTGTTTCCGTTGCAGGTGGACGCGCACAGTCTGCCATTCGCCAAGGAGTTCTTCGACGCCGTGATCGCCATCGACTCCTTTCTCTACTTCGGCACGGACGATCGCTATCTGGGTTACCTCATCCAGTTCGTCAAGCCCGGCGGGTTCATCGGAGTCGTGGATATCGCGTTCACGCGCGAGCTTCAGTCCATCGAGGAGGCGCCGGGCTACTTGCGCCCGCAGTACGCGAAGCACTGGTCGTACGTGCACAGCGTACAGTGGTGGAAGCAACATTGGGAGAAAACCGCCCTCGTTGATGTGCAGTGCGCCGAGCTCTTGCCCGAGAGCGATGAGCTGCTGCGTGATTACGTGCGGGGCCGGCTGCCCGGGCAGGATGAAGACTCAATCATGCGGGCAGTACCGCGCGATCATGAGGGACTAATTTCGCTCTTCTGTCTAGTCGCGCGCAAATGCTAGGAGATCGGCGACGATGATTGTCAGCGCCCGTTAGATTACGGGGCTGCACCGGCTCGTTTCGGTAGCCAAGTCTCGGTAGCCGAGTCGTGTCGGCCTCGAAGCGCACCGCGCCGCAGTGACCTTTCGCGGTGCCGCAATGTAGCGGTTAAGGAGAGCAGTCAGCGAACCCCGGCGCGAGCACGGCGGACCGCGCACTAGCCCGATAGCGAGCGCGCGAAAGCGTAAAGATCAGCGCAAACAATGCCGAGATGCCGGCGAACGAAACCACAAAGTTGATCGTGTGCAAGAGAAGTTCTGGCATTGGCAGGATTTCACCGACGAATTTCCCCAGGACCGCCAAGCCCGCGGTAATCACGAGAGAAACAAGCAGCAGAAAGCCGACGACCAGGACCATTCCAAAGGAAAAAAGCCGTGACTTCATCGTTCCAGGCCCAGAATGTCTGCTTCAGCGTGAACCAGAGGCTTTTCAACATCGCTCGCGCTCGCTCTTTTGGATTCAGTTTCTTGCGGAAATGACCAATTTCGAATCGCTAGGGAACTCGCCAACTTTTGCTAGCGATCTAGGTCGCAGACTTCACGTCTCGGCACTAGTGGTGTAGCGGCCGAGCTAGAGTAAATCCGCCACGTACGGGCTTGTCGACTAACGACCACCGACCGAGGCCACGATGAACGTGAGGCTCGCTGCGGCCATAAGAGCCGTCGCGCCCCAAGCCACGACGGCCCACGCAGGGCCGATCCGAAACTTTCCCATGATTCGTCGACTCGTCGCCATCAGCACCAAAAATGCCATCACTGGGACCGCGACGATGCCGTTAACCACCGCGGCCCATATCAAAGTCCTCACAGCGTTAACGTGCAGAACATTGATCAGAGCACCAAGGACCGTAGCGATCGCGATGGTTGCATAAAAGGCCCTCGCCTGGAGCGCTTCGCGGGCCAGTCCCACCGGCCAGCGGCGCGCCTCCCCCAGCGCATACGCCGCCGAACCGGCGAGCACGGGCACCGCAAGCAATCCTGTTCCAATGATGCCCAATGCGAAAATGACGAATGCAAAGTCGCCCGCGAGAGGCCGCAGCGCTTGAGCCGCCTGGGATGCACTCTCGATCTGTGTGATGTGTGCAGCGTGTAACGTGGCTCCCGCGGTCACCAGAATTGCCAATGCGATCAAATTGGAAAATCCCATGCCGACTAAGGTATCAAGCCGAATTCGTGCCAACGCACTCGTGCCTTGACGCGGTGTCCGCAGAAGCGGCTGCCGCTCGGGATGCGCTTTCGTATCCTCTACTTCCTGCGATGCCTGCCAGAAGAAAAGGTAGGGGCTGATCGTTGTACCGAAGATGGCCACGACTACCAGCCAGAAGTCTCCGCTAGATTGAAAATGGGGCACCAACAGTCCCTGGGCAAGCTGGGTCCATGACAAGTGAACCGTGAGGAGCGTGGCCACGTAAGCGAACAGGGACAGCGAAAGCCATTTCAAAATGGCGACATAACGCGTGTGCTTGAACAGTACCTGCGTCACGGTGCAAATTGTGCTGAACGCGAGAATATAGATCCACGCAGCAACTTGGGGCGCCAACAACCGTGTCGCTTCCGCCATGGCGCCAAGATCCGCGCCGATATTCAAAGTGTTCGCGACGAATAAAAGCATCGCAAGCAGATGTACCACCCACATCGGGTAGTACTGACGAAGGTTACCCGCTATCCCTCGCCCCGTCGTGCGCCCGATGCGCGCGCAAATGGCCTGAATGGCCACCATCAGCGGGAAAGTGGCTACCAGTGTCCAAGCAAGCTGAAAGCCGTACTGGGCACCGGCTTGTGAGTAAGTCGCAATTCCGCTGGGGTCGTCATCCGCTGCCCCGGTGATGAGACCGGGCCCCAGCACCTTCCAAAGCCGCGGTTTACTCGTCGGCACGACTTCACTTTTTATTCTTGGCAACGTTTTGGACGGACCGGTCATGTGTTTATATACGTCCTGAGGTGACCCCCGCGAATAGTACCGCTCAGGAGTAGAGTCCGCCGACATGGGAGCGGACGATGAGAACGAAGCGATTTACCGAACAGCGGCTGGTCAAAGTCGAGAACAGCGGCCACTTCATGCAGGAGGAACAGCCGGAATTCGTGACGAAGTCGTTGATCGAGTTCTTCAAGTAGATCGAAGCGACTCGATCGAGCAACGGCATTTTGCCCGGTTGATCAGGGCAAATCGCAACACACTGACACTCGCGAGCCTAAGTCGCTGAAGTCAGAGCAATAAGGCGATGCGGCTGGTCGGGCTACCGATTCAAACGGCTCGACTCGAGGCACGTGGCACTCATGAAGTTGCCGCGCTTAACTCACTGAACGGAAATGAATTTGCCGGCTGTAGGAGTCGAACCTACGACCTACGGTTTACAAAACCGCTGCTCTACCACTGAGCTACGTCGGCNNGCGTCGGCGTAACCGGTACGGACGCCGGCGGACAGGCCTGAACTCCGACCTTGGAGCCGACACGCTCCTCGAGCAGATTGTCAATCGGCACGCTCGTATTCTCGGAAGGTGGGTTCACGTCTACCCAATACACCGAGGCCTGGAGCTTGCGTTCGGCGACCTCGGCCTTGAGTCCCAGGTGCTGCACCTGCTTCGCCCGCTTGTCGGCGCCCTCGCGTTCGCTGAAAAGCCCGACCGATACGCGACGGTCCGTGGCGCCGCTGTCCGCCATACCGTGGGCATCGGTGATGCCGTGATAAAACAGATCGCGGCGCACGCGTTCGACGTCCTCATCGCTCTTCAGACCGCCGACGTACACCCAGAACCCATCAGAGGTTTCGCCGGCGACGGCGCGCTGCCTGGGATCGAAGCCCTTGTCCTTCAGCACCGCCGCCGCGCGCGCGCTGCNNATTTTTTTCGCCGATCCGGGAGTCGTCGGCGCCGCCGGCTGCACCACCTCGTTCACCATTTTCAGAGTGGGCAGTTTCGCGAAGGCGGCGTTCGGCACCACCGGTCGTGGCGCATCGACCCAATGCGCCCAGGCGAAATAGGCGAGATTTGCCAACAGCAGTGCGAAAAGCCCATGACGCACCATTTGATTTCAGTTCACCGGCGGCGGGCGCGGGGCGGCGGGAGTTGCTGCGCCAACACGGCGAGTCCCTTGAGAATCAGATCCGGAACGCCCGCCGCGGGACTCTTCAGGAGCGATCGGACCGCGGCGGATTCCCCGCCCGTCACCACCACAAAGGGCCGCTTGCCGATGAGCTCTTCCGCCTCCGCCACGGCGCGATCGACGAGCGCTGCGGCCGCGAAGCGCGCGCCCTGGCGGATGGCGGCGCGGGTGGAGCGTGCCAGGAGCCCCTTCGCCTGTGACACGCCACCCCGCGCGCGGCGGCGGATGCCGGACGTACGGGTCAGCAGGGTGTCCACCATGAGCGCAGGCGCCGGAACGATCACCCCGCCCTTGTGCCTGCCGTCGGCCGCAATGAGATCGAGGGTCATGGCGGTGCCCACGCCCACGGCCCAAACCGGCACACCCTTGAAGAGATGATGCGCGCCCACGGCCGCCACGAACCGATCGACGCCGAGCCGCCAGGGCTCGTGATATCCGACCGTGACTCCGCCGGCGTGCCGCGGCACGGATACAAACTGCGCTTTGATTCCGACGCGGCGCGCTGCGGTGGCGAGCGCCCGATCGACCTTCCCGCCCGCCACGCTCGCCACGAGGACGCGCTCGACGCCCCGCGCGGCCCCGATCACGCGGCGCGCGTAGTCCTCCACGTGCCAGCCGGCGTGCGCAGCGGCGCGGCGCACGCCTAAGCGCCCATTGTCGAGGCGCGCCCACTTGATACGCGTATTGCCGATGTCGATGAGGAGCATCGCCATCAGGCAGGCCTCACCGTCACATCCCCGGAAATAAATCGCCGCACGCCCTGCGGCGTCTCGACCAGCAGCGCCCCGTGCACGTCGATGCCGCGCGCAACGCCGCGCGCGATGCCTTCCGCCGCCTGTACCTCGACAGCGCGCCCGCGCAAGACATCTGCTGCGCGCCATTCTTCGACAAACGCACGCAGCCCCTGCCGCTCGAATTCAAGCAGCCCGCGCAGCAGCGCCGCGATCATGGCGGCGGCGAGTGAATTGCGGCACGGCTGCTCGAGCCCCGCCGTCACGAGGTCGGTGGCCGGCAGGCCCGTCGCGGCGATGGTGCTCAGGAGCGGCGACCCCAGGGCGACATTTATCCCTAAGCCGATCACGACGCAGGCGGATCCGGCGACTTCCGCACGCAGGTCGATGAGGATGCCGCCGAGCTTGCGCTCAGCAATCAGGATGTCGTTCGGCCACTTGAGCGTGACGTCCCGCAGATCAAACTCATCGAGCGCGCGCCGCGCGCACACCCCGATCGCAAGGCCCAGGGCGCCGAGGTCCTGCGGCGCCTGCTGGAACGTCCACGACAGCGAGAGACAGATCGCTCCGCCCGGTGGGGCGAGCCAGGCGCGCCCGCGCCGCCCCCGCCCCTGCGTCTGGTATTCCGCAAGCAGCACCTCGGCGAGGCCCGCGGGCGGGTTAGGACGCGCAAGAAGTACGGTGTTAGTGGAGTCCACCGACCACTCAACATCGAGCTGCTGCACACGCTGCTGGGCCTCGCGCGGCAGGCGCGCGCGGATACTCGCCGCTTCCAGCGGCCCCGCACCCGCCACCAGGCGGTAGCCGCGATTGCGCACCGCGTGCAGGGTCGCGCCCAGGTCCTTCAACGCCCCGGCAGCTTTCCACACGGCGCTGCGGCTCACCCCAAGACGCTCCGCCAGCACTTCGCCGGAGGTGAATTGTCCACCAGAGAGCGCCGTAAACACCCGGGCGACGAGCGGTGCAGCTGCGGCCTTCACTTCACGCCGCTCCCCGGCGGGCGCCCAGGAGCCACAGCCGCTGTGCGCGGGGTTCCGTGCCACGGCGCATGCGCGCGATGTTGAGGCGGTGGGTAAAGNNCGCTGCCGCGCAGGCGGCCAGCATGGACGCGAGTCCCACGTAACCAAAAAGCACGGCGGCCAGGAGCCAGGTCAGCAACACGGGCACCAAGAGCCAGGGCGCAATGCCGCCCACCGCACCCAGAAGTGTCGCCACGCCCTTGCCGCCTCGAAATCCGTACCAGATGGGATACACGTGCCCAAGCAGCACCGCGACACCGCACACGGCAACGCACCAGGCGTGCAGTTGCGGGTCGACCTGCAGTGCTCCCGGCGACGCGACGCGCGCCACCACCGCAGTCGCGAGCCACCCCTTGCCAATGTCGATGAGCATCACCCAGAACGCAAAGCCCGCACCCTGGGTACGCAACGCATTGGTGCCGCCGGCGTTGCCACTGCCGGCCATGCGGATGTCGATGCCGCCCTTGAAGCGCCCGACCACGAGACCGCCGATGACGGCGCCCAGGAGGTACGACACGGCCCCCTTTACTATGAGTTCGATCACGAAGGCACGAACACTTCGGCGATCATGCAGCGTACGCTGCCGCCACCCACGGCTTCGATGGTGGGAACCGGGACCGCGAGCACCGTGTCCGTGCAGCCGGAGAGCTGTGCGAAGACTTCGGGCCCGAGCGCACGGCGCGCGCTCTCCGACATCACCAGCACGCGACAGTCGCCGAGCGCCTCGTCCCAGCTCGCGAGCTCCAGCATGTTGCCCGCAAACCGCGCGATCCCGGCCTGACCGATCTCGATGATCTGCCGGCCGCTCGCCGCGAGATGCGCCACCACCCGCTCCCGGTCGCGCTCCGCGATGGCCTCGGTACCGACGATGACCGCGCGCGCACCAATGCACATCAGCACGTTGGTGTGATAAAGCGGCACGCCTTTGGAGTCCGCGGCCTGAAAAATCACCGGCTCGTATTCAAGCTCGCGCGCCCAGTCCGCCACCACCTGCGGATGGGTGCGTGCGGAGGCGCAGGCGTAAGCAACATGGGCGACGTGATCGAGCACGAGACTGCCCGTGCCTTCCAGAAACTTCCCCTCGGTCTCGTAGTGCGTGAGGTCCAGCAGGTGCAACACCTTGAAGCCGCTCTCCTTCACCACCGCTTCGATGACGTCCTGGCGACGCTCGGGACGCCGGCTCGCACTCTGCATGGGGTACAGCACGAGCGTCCCGCACTGGTGAAAACTCACCCAGTTGTTGGGGAACACCGCGTCGGGCTTCTTCGGTGCCGCGGTGTCGTCGACGGTAATCACCCGCACCCCCTCGCTCGTGAGCGCCCGCACGAGCTGCTCGAACTCGGTGCGCGCCTTGAGCGCGGTGGCTGCCGGGTCGGCGGCGTGCGGCTGTTGGAAAGCGTTGGTCGCGGCTGTTTCGGCGTTATAGCCAAAGGCCGCGGGACGGATCATGAGCACCGCTTCCGCGCATTGCTGCGCGGCGCTGTCGGCAGGTGACCTGTGACCGTAGGCGGAAATCTCCGGCATGGCCCATTCTCGCACGTCCGGAAATCATCCTCGGCACGCGCTGCAAACCGGCAAGGGGCCGCACTCGGCGCCCGCAAGGATCAGGCGCGCAGCGCCCGTGGCTGCTCACCGCTGCCGGTGGATTCCAGGTCGAGCACTGGCAGGCGCTCGGTGAGATCGAGCGGTTGCCCGGAGAGGTAAGCAAGACATTTATCCGCAGGCATCGGGCGGGCGAACAGGAACCCCTGCGCGTAGGTACAGCCGAGCTGACGCACCTTCTCAAGCTGCGGCCAGCCCTCGATGCCCTCGGCGACGACCTTGATGTGCAGGTGCCGCGCCATGGCGATGATGGCACTCACGATCGCCAGATCGCTCATGTCGGTGACGAGATCGCGCACGAAGCTGCGGTCGATCTTGAGCGTGTCGACGCGCCAGCGCTTCAGATACGAGAGACTCGAATAGCCGGTGCCGAAGTCGTCAATGGCAATATGCACGCCAAGCTCGCGCAGCCTCCCGACCGCATCCTGGCTCGCCTCCCGGGCGCGCGTCTCGCGGCGCTCGAAGACGGCGCTCTCGGTGAGCTCGACCTGCAGCATCGCAGGTTCAAGTCCGTACTGCTTGGTGAGGCGCGAGATCGCCTCCGCCAGGTTCGAGCGTTGCAGCTGCACCGCCGACACGTTGATGGCGACCGGCACCAGTTGTCCCCCGGACTGCCGCCATTGCGTCATGTCTTCGAGCGTGCGTTGCAGCACGAACTCGCCGATCGGCACGATGAGACCCGCTTCTTCCGCGATGGGCACGAAGCGTTCCGGGCGCACGTAGCCGTGGCTCGGGTGTTTCCAGCGCAACAGCGCCTCCAGCGCCACCACGTGCTGGGTCTCGATTTCCACGATCGGCTGGTAATGCACCTCGAGCTGACGGCTTTGCAACGCCGTGCGCAGGCTCGACTCGATGGCGATACGCTCCTTCAATCGCTTGTCCATCGCCGGACTGAACATCTGGAAGTTGTTGCGGCCCTTGTCCTTGGCCTGGTACATCGCAGTGTCCGCGTGCCGCAGCAGCTCGCCCATATCGCTGCCATCGCGCGGATAGAGGCTTACGCCGATACTGACGGTGGTGACCAGCGTGCGTCCGTCCACGACCATCGGCGCGGACAGCGCCTGGGTAATGCGGGCGGAGGTATCGCTGACCGTCGCGGTGCCGTTGACGTCGCGCAGGATGACCACGAATTCATCGCCGCCCATGCGCACCACGAGGTCATGGGAGCGCACCGTGGCGCGCACCCGCTGCGCCACGGTCTTCAAAAGCTTGTCGCCGGTGTCGTGGCCGCGCGAATCGTTGATGTGCTTGAAGCGGTCGAGGTCGAGGAACAGGACCGCCAGCATGCTGCCGCTGATTTGTGCCTCATCGATAAGCCCGGGGAGCGAGGCCGCGAGGTGCAGGCGGTTCGGCAGGCCGGTGAGATGATCGTGGTGCGCGAGATGATCGAGCTGCTGCTGCTTCTCCAGCAGCTTGCTCTCGGCCCGGCGCCGCACGGTGACATCATGCACGCCGAGCGCGACCACCTCGCGCGTGCCGAGCGTCATGCGGTGGCAGGTGCCCTCGACGTTGCGGACTGAACCGTCCTTGCAGTGCTGGTGCATCTCCACTGGTGAGCGCAGCGTCGCGGACTGCAGCTGCTCAAGCAGCCCGCCTGCGTCCACGCCCTCACAGGTGAGCACATCCGACAGGTGCAGCGCGCACAGTTCTGCGAAGGTGTAACCGACGCTGCGCGTCATGGCCGGATTGCCCGAGACGATCTGGTGGGTGCTGACATCGACGACCAGCGCGCTCGTCGGCCACTGCTCGAAGGCGTCCTGCTGGGTGGTATCGCGCTCGCGCCAGCGCCGGCTCTGCGGCCGCAGGCGCCACACGAGCACCAGCGCGATGCTTGCGCACACCACGCCGCCCAGCGCGCCAAGAGCGAATGCCAACTGGTTCACACTTTTCCCTATCCCGAATCTCAGGAAGTGTGGCGGAAACCTTCCGTGCGCAGTCGTGCGCCGCGCACAGTTCAGGCCCTGAGTTGTTGCGGTGACGCGCGCTTGGGCGGGCTACCAGGGTCTACGCCGGGGTCGCGGCGCCGGTGCCGAAGCCCGCATTGAAAGTGACCTGACAATGTGCGCCGCGCTCCATCGCGGCACCCCCGCCGGTCACGATCACCGCATTCTCGCCGAACATGATTCCGCGCAGCGCCTTGCTGAAGCGGAATTTTCGCAGCACCGGCAGCGGGTCGATGGAGGGTTCCCCGGTGCGGTGATCGAGCGAGGGAATAGCGCAGCGCAAACAGGGCTTCACCAGGCGCAGCGTCACCGAACCGACCGTGAGCGTGTCGATGTGGTCCTCGGCCCAGGCGGGCAGCCCTGCGATCACGATGTTCGGCCGGAAACGTTCCATCGGCAGAGCCTCGCCCAGGCGTTGATTCAAGTCCTCGAGAGAGGCCTCGTTGCACACCAGCATTGGATAGCCGTCCGGAAAGCCCAGCGGCGCCGGCGTGGTCCCGGCAAATTCACGACTGGCGTTGCGCTGCATGTCCGGTGCAACCCGCACCAGTCGCACCTGCCGGCCCAGGCAGCGGCTCACCCACTCGTGAGCGGCACTCCCCTGCTCCACGCCCATGCAGCTGTCCTTCCAGACGCGCACCGACACCTGATTGCCCGTGGTCGTAAGCGGCACCCGCAGGGGAGGCTCTTCGGGGGCCCTCAGCACCAGCGCATCCGCGGTGATCTCGGGCACGATGCGCGCGAGGCGCGGATGGGTGCGTTGGCTGAGAAAGGTCCCTTTTGCGTCGACCACCATCCACTGCCGGTCCCACTCCAGGCCCGTGGCGCGGAGGCGCACCTGCGGGTAAGGGATGCCGCGCATGGACTTCACGGGATAGACGAAAAGACCGGTCAGCGTTGCCACTCATACCTCCCAGGCATCAACGGGGGCGCGTCAACTCGAACGTGCGCCGCCGGGGAGTCTGCCATATGCTCCTCTGCGCGCCATATGCACCGTCGGGTAATGAGGGGGCTTCGCATGCCGATCAGCAAAAAGACGAAGGCTTGGGCACACTCGCGCGTGGCGCGATGACCGCGGTGGTCAGTGCCAGCGTCATCTTCGGTGGGCCGCACGCACAGGGACGTACCCAGAAACCCGCGTTGCACGGGCGGCACTGGATGGCGGTCACGGGCAAACCGCTCGCCGCGACCGCGGGCGCGAAAATCTTCGAGCAGGGCGGCAACGCGGTGGATGCCGCGTGCGCCATGATTGCCGCGACCTCGACCATGTGGGACACCTTGTCATGGGGCGGGGAGACCCAGGCACTCATCTACAACCCCAACACCGGCAAGGTAATCGGCATCAACGGCTTAGGTGTTGCCCCCACGGGCGCGACGCCTGAGTACTTCCGCAAGCTCGGCATGAAATACCCGCCGGAGTTCGGGCCGCTCGCCGCCGTCACTCCGGGGACGCCCGGCGGCCTCATGACTATGCTGGCCGAGTACGGCACCATGAGCTTAGGCCAGGTGCTCGCGCCTGCGATCGAAATGGCGGACGGCTATCCGATGGAAGCGGAGCTGGTGAACGCCATCGAGCACTACAAAGCGCAGCTCAAACAGTGGCCGGATTCGAAGCGCGTAATGCTGGTGCACCTGGGCCAGGAGCACGAAGCGCCGGAAGCTGGCGAGATCTTTCGCCAGCCGGATCTGGCCGCGACGCTGCGCAAGCTCGTGGAGGCGGAGAGCAACGCGCGCGCCGCCGGCAAGGACCGGAAAGCTGCGATCTATGCCGCCTATGAGCGCTTTTACCGCGGCGACATCGCGCGCGA
>PLEC01000077.1 GCA_003136935.1 Gammaproteobacteria bacterium | reverse complement strand
TGCGGCATCGTCGGCATCGTGGGCACCAGCGCAGTCAACCAGCGCCTGTACGACGCCCTGACTGTGTTGCAGCACCGTGGCCAGGACGCCGCCGGCATCGCGACTTCCGCTGACGGGGAACTGTCGGTGCGCAAAGGCAGCGGCCTGGTGCGCGATGTGTTCCAGCAGCATCACATGCTCGAGCTCAAGGGCAACGCCGGCATCGGCCACGTCCGCTACCCCACTGCCGGCTGCGACAGCGCCTCCGAAGCGCAGCCGTTCTACGTCAATGCGCCCTACGGCATCTGTCTCGGGCATAACGGCAACCTGACCAACGCAACCGAGCTTGCCGAGATCCTGATCCGCGAGGACCGGCGGCATCTGAATACCACCTCCGACTCCGAGGTGTTGCTGAACGTGCTGGCTTCCGAGCTGCAGCGGGTCGGCGCCGCGCGCATCACCCCGGCGGATGTGTTTGCCGCCGTGAGTGCGGTGTATCGGCGCTGCCGCGGCGGCTACGCGGTTGTTGCCATGGTGATCGGGCACGGCATCCTCGGTTTCCGCGACCCGAATGGTATCCGGCCGCTGGTGCTCGGCGAGCGGCGCACGGCGCGCGGCACCGAGTGGATGCTGGCTTCCGAAAGCGTCGCGCTCGACAGCCTGTCGTTCCGCCTGGTGCGCGACGTGGCGCCCGGCGAGGCGGTGTTCATCGACGAGCAGGGCAGGCTCCACAGCCAGCAGTGCGTTGCCACGGCGCGGCATACGCCGTGCATCTTTGAGTACGTTTATTTCGCGCGGCCGGACTCCAAAATCGACAACATCTCGGTGTATCGCGCCCGCATGCGCATGGGCGACCGGCTCGCGGACAAGATCCTGCGCGAGCACCCGACCCACGATATTGACGTGGTCATTCCGATTCCGGACACCAGCCGCACCAGCGCTCTGCAGCTCGCGCAGCGCCTGGGCGTGAAGTATCGCGAAGGGTTCACCAAGAACCGCTACATCGGCCGCACTTTCATCATGCCCGGCCAGGAGCAGCGTGAGCGCTCGGTGCGCCGCAAGCTGAACGCGATTGACCTGGAATTTCGCGGCAAGACGGTGCTGCTGATCGATGACTCGATCGTGCGCGGCACAACCTCGGCGCAGATCATCGAGCTGGCACGCGAGGCGGGAGCCGTCAAGGTGTATTTCGCTTCCGCGGCGCCGCCGGTCCGTTTCCCGAACGTCTACGGCATTGATATGCCGGCGGTGAGCGAGCTGGTCGCCAGCGGCCGCACCGTGGACGAAGTGGCGCGCCTCATCGGCGCCGACCAGCTGATTTACCAGGATCTCGATGACCTGATCGCTGCCTGTAAACACGAGGATGCGCGCATCGAGGAGTTCGACACTTCGTGCTTCTCGGGCGAATACGTGACCGGCGACGTCACGCCCGAGTACCTGGAGCGGCTGCAGCTGGAGCGCTCCGATGCCGCCCGGCTCGGCCGCCGCGAGCGGCGCAGCCGGCTCAAAGTGGTACGCGGGAGCTGAGCGCGCAGCCGCCGCTGTCAGACTCCACTGACCCGCGGCGGCAGCTGCTGCTCAGGCTGCTGCAGGCGGGACTTGCCCGTGTGAGCGGGCGCGCGAGCGTGCGCGCGGCACTGCAAACTCCTGCGCACAGCGCCGCTCTGCATGACCGCGTATGGATTGCCGCGGTCGGCAAGGCCGCGTCCTCCATGGCGCTCGGTGCCCACGACGCTCTCGGTGGACGGGTCCGGCACACGCTCGTTATCACCCGCGAAGGGCACGCATCGCAGGAGCTGCTTGCTCACGCCAACCTCGAACTGCTGGAGAGCGCGCACCCCGTTCCCGACGAGCGCTCCCTCATCGCGGGTGCGCGCCTGCTCAGGTGGGTGGATGAGTTGCCAGCCACGGCGGCACCCTTGTTCCTTATCTCCGGGGGCGCATCGAGCCTGGTGGAAGTGCTCGCCGAAGGCGCGACTCTGCGGCAGCTACTGCAGCTGAATGTCGAGGGGCAGGCGGCGGGCATCCCCATCGGTGAACTCAATGCGAGGCGCCTCGGGTTGTCGCGCATCAAAGGCGGACGGCTCGCCGCGCACCTGGGCGGGCGGCCAGCCCAGGCGCTATTCATCTCGGATGTGCCCGGGGACGACACGCGCGTAATTGGCTCGGGGCTCATGGGCCCGGCGGCCGCCGGGGATCAGGTGCAGCGCGCAATCGTCGCCAGCGCCGACGACGCCGTGGCTGCGGTCGCGGCCGAAGCGCAGCGACGCGGACTTACCGTGCACGCGGGCGCGGTGCGCTTCGACGGGCCCGCCACGCGGCTTGCCGCGCGCTTTGCACACGAGTTGCGGTTGCTGAGCGCGGAAGTGTTCGTGTGGGCTGGCGAGTCGACGGTGCGGTTGCCGCCGACGCCCGGGCAGGGCGGCCGCAATCAGCATCTGGCGCTGGCGGCGGCGAAACTCATCGCCGGACAGTCGGACCTGCTGCTGCTCGCCGCCGGCACGGATGGCACCGATGGCGTCACGCCGGACGCAGGCGCCCTGGTCGATGCGGACAGCTGCGCGCGCGTTGCACTCGCGGGACTCGATCCGGATAGCTGCCTGCAGCAGGCGGACTCCGGCACCGCGCTCGCAGCGAGCGGCGATCTGGTGCACACCGGCCCAACCGGCACCAACGTGGGTGACCTCGTCATCGGGCTTAAGATGCCGCCTGTTCATAGCCGCGCGCGATAGCGCGTGCTGTAATCACCCTCCTGATGCGCCTGCTGTTGATCGAGGAAGACGCCGGGCAATGCGCGCACATCCGGCAGCGCCTGGAAGCGTGGCGGCCGCAGGCCGAGCTCGTGGTGCACGACCCGGTGACTCGCGGTGCCCTGGAACCGGAGTTCCTCGCGCAGGGGTTCGACGCGGTGCTGCTCGCCGATGCATGGCGCGGCGGCCGCGGCCTCGCCTGGGCACGTGAACTGGCCGCACGCCCGGGCTTTGCGCCGCTCGTGCTCCTGTCCCGCGGGACGGACGCCGCGTTGGCACGCGACGCTGCGGCGATCGGTGCCTGGTCGGTGAGCGCGGATGATCTGGAGCGCGAGACGTTTCCGCAGGTACTTGCCGCCGTGGAGCGGCGTCAGGGTCATGCGCGTGCCGTGTGGCGCACCAGCCTCGCCGGACGCGAAGCGCAACGCTTCGGGGATGCGTTCATTCGCGGTTACCGCTGTATCCGCCGCCTGTCGGCGCGCGCGATGACCGACCTGTACGTGGCGGAGAGCGAGCGGGCGGGGTCGCTGGTGGCGCTGAAGGTCGCCCGTGATGCCCAGGAAGAGCAGGCGCTGGTTGATCCGTTCCGTCGCTTCCTGCAGGAATACGAAATCGCCCAGCGCATCTCCAGTCCTGACGTCGTGCGCATCTACGATCTGGGTGTGAGCGACGAGCATGCCTGGCTCGTCATGGAGTATTTGCGTCGCGGGGACCTGCGCCGCCACATGCGCCTGGGGGTCGCGCCGCGCGAAGCGCTGCGGCTCGGGGTCGCGATCGCCCGCGCGCTCGCCACCATCCACGCCGCCGGGGTGCTGCATCGCGACCTGAAACCCGGCAACGTGCTGCTACGCGACGACGGCGGCATCGCGCTCATCGATTTTGGCCTGTCCAAGGACGCGGCGCTGGCAATGGATGTGACCGATACGGGCACGATCTTCGGCACGCCGCACTACATGAGTCCCGAGCAGGGGCATGCGGAGCCGATCGATGCGCGCAGCGATCTATACAGTCTGGGAGTCATCCTGTTTGAAATGTTCGCCGGCGAGAAGCCTTATCGCGCCGAAAACCCCATGGCTATCGTCTACAAGCATCGCAAGGAGGCGATTCCACGCCTGCCGGAGCGCTTCGCGGTAGTGCAGCCGGTGCTGGAACGGCTGCTCGCGAAACAGCCCGCAGACCGTTACGAGAGCGCCGCCGCCGCGGCCGCGGCGTTGCAGGGGACTCTCACCGGGTGGCTCGAGCACGGCGCGCAGCCATGAAGGCGGCAGCGGCTACCCGTGCCCGCGCGGCGGGCACTGCCGGCGAGGACCAGGACATACTGCTTGCGGCGACGCCGGCGGCGTGGCTGACGGCCGCAGCGGCGCGCTGGCGCGAGCTTCTGGTCGATCACGCCAACTGCGAGAAGAAAGCCGCCTCCACGGCGCTGGCGCTGATGTTCGCGTACCCCGAGGATCGTGAGCTGACGCTCGCGCTTTCGCGTCTGGCGCGCGAAGAGCTGCGGCATTTCGAGCAGGTGCTCGCCCTCATGAGCGCACTCGATGTTGGTTTCGTGCGGCAGCAGCCCGGTCGCTACGCGCAGGAGTTGCGGGCGACGCTGCACACCGCGGAGCCGGCGCGCAAACTTGATCTGCTGCTGATGGGGGCGCTGATCGAAGCGCGCTCCGCGGAGCGCTTTCGCCTGCTCGTGCCGTATCTGCCGCGACCGCTGGTAGCGCTGTATTCCCGCCTGGCACGTTGCGAGGCGCGGCATTTTGTTCAATACCTGGACTTGGCGCGCGCCGCCGCGCCGCGGGAGTGGCGCGCCAGGCTCGCCACCCTGGCAGCCCTCGAAGCGCAGCTGGCGACGAGTGCGGACCGCGTGTTGCGCTTTCACTCCGGGGCGCCGCAGGATGGACCCGCGTCGCCGTCAGGCTGACAGTTCGTTACAACACCCGGTGGCACGATTCCGGCTGCCAGATGTCTTTCGCACCGGTATCCTTAACCAACACCGCCAAAGGCACGATGATGAACGAGCGCCCGCACCTGTTGATCGTGGACGATGACCGTGAGATCCGCGGCCTGTTGGCGCAGTACCTGGAGAAACACGACTTTCGTACCACGGCGGTGCCCGACGGCAAGGAAATGCGCCGCGTCATGGAGCGTTCGCATGTTGACCTTCTGGTGCTCGACCTGATGTTGCCAGGAGAAGACGGCCTGTCCTTGTGCCGCGAGCTGCGCACGCGTTCGCAGGTGCCGATCATCATGCTCACCGCCCGTGGCGAGGACGTGGACCGCATCGTGGGGCTTGAACTCGGTGCCGATGACTACGTCGCCAAGCCCTTCAACCCGCGTGAGCTGCTCGGCCGCATCAAGGCCATCCTGCGCCGCACCGCCCATGCGCCGCGCGACCCGAGCCCCGGGAGCGTGCGTGGCTTTTCCTTCGGCGGCTGGCGGCTGGACACGGTCACACGCACGCTGAGCGAGACGTCCGGCAACGCGGTCGCCTTAAGCGGCGCGGAGTACCGGCTGCTCGCGGTGCTGCTGGCCGCCGGCAACCGTGTACTCACGCGTGCCCAACTCACAGAGCTCTTGCGTGGCCGCGATGCAGATCCCTTCGACCGCAGCATAGACGTGCGCGTCAGCCGGCTGCGGCAGATCCTCGGCGATGACGCACGTGCCCCGCAGATCATCAAGACGGTTTACGGCGAGGGCTACGTCATCGGCGTCGCCGTCACCAACGACTGACCCCGGGACCGCCCCCCGATGCGCCTGTCGCTATGGCCGCAATCACTGTTCGGCAGACTGATCGCCGCATCGGTCATCGCCGTGCTGGTATCGCAGGCCGTGGGCCTGGTGCTCATCGCACAGGAGCGCGAGGGTTTCGTGCTGCAGGGGAGCGTGCGCGAATGGACCCGCCGCATTTCCGAAACCACACTCATGCTGCAGCCGCTGAGCCCCGCCGAGCGCGCGGCGGCGGTCAGCGGCCTCGAGGCACCGCGCGGGCGGGCACGCGCGAATCCCGGTGCGCGGCTGCGCGATGCGCGGGTCGCGGGGCGCGGCTTCCTGCGAGTGCCGCTGCCATCAGACTTCGAGCGCACCCTGCGCGAGCAGCTGCGTGCGGCGCTCGGAAGCGGTTATGACGTCGAGGTGGCGGCGACCGCAGATCCCGCGCCCGCTGCCATCCCCGTGCCGGTGCCGTTCTACGAAGCACGCGAACTCGCCGCCCACCTGGACAGCGCGCAGCGCTATGACGTGACGGTGCGCTTTCCCGACGGCGACACGGCGTTGTTTCGTGTCACCCGCATGCCGGGCGGCGCACCGTTGCCGCGCAACCTGTTCCTGAACCTGTCGCTGCTGGTGCTGATCCTGGTGCTGGCGCTGTATGTGTCGGCGCGCAGTATCACGCGACCGCTGTCGGAGCTGGCGCGTGCCGCTGACAGCATCGGCCGGGATGCGCGGCCGGCACAACTCAAGGAGCGCGGTGCGCGCGAGTTGCAGAACGCGGCGCGGGCTTTCAACACCATGCAGGACCGTCTGCACCGCTATCTCGACAGTCGCTCGCGGGTGCTCGCCGCGATGTCGCACGATCTGAAGACACCGCTCACGCGGCTGCGGCTACAGGTCGAGACATTGGTAGACCCGCCGTTGCAGGCACGTATCGGCCGGGAACTGGACGAGATGGAGAGCATGGTGCACGAGGCCCTGGCGTTGTTTCGCGGGCTCGACGACGGGGAAGCCCCGCTGCCGGTCGACGTCGATGCGCTGCTCGCCACGGTGCGCGGGGAGTTTACCGGCATGGGAGCGACGGTGACCGTGACCGGCAGCGCCCGCGAGCCGGTTGTCGGTAAGCCGCAGGCGCTCAAGCGCTGCGTGACCAACCTCGTGGCCAACGCCATCAAGTTCGGGTCGCGCGCCGACGTCGTGCTCACGGACGGGTCGGAGTTGACAATCCGTGTGCGCGACCAGGGCCCGGGCGTCCCGGCCGCGGAGCTGGAGCGGGTGTTCGAACCCTTTTACCGCGTCGAGTCCTCACGCAACCGCGACAGCGGTGGCACCGGCCTCGGCCTGGCCATTGCCCGCGATGTGGCGCAGGCCCATGGCGGATCGCTGACCTTGCATAACCTCGTGGGCGGCGGGCTCGAAGCATTGCTGACACTGCCGCGACGGCGTTGAATGGTCGCGTACACTCGGTCACGATTGCTCACGGCCTCGGCGCCACGGTTGCCGTTAGGGTAAGTGTAATGGGGACCCGCACGGACGAACCCCGCAAGGAGACCTACATGAAAGCCTTTGTCCTGGCGCTGGCTGCCCTCTGGGCTGGTGCCGTATTTGCCCAGACCCCTGATGCGACCGCGACTCAGCGCGGCGCGCAGCACATGAATAACCTCGCCATCCTTCTGGATCTCACCGCCGCTCAGAAGGCCCAGGTGCAGACCATCCTCCAGGCAGAGCATGCACAGATGAAGCAGGCCTTCCAGGATGTGAAGGCGTCCACGGCAGCCGGAGCCAAGCCCAACTGGCAGCAGATGCGCACGCTGCACCAGCAGATCAGTCAGGAGACGATCACCAAGCTGACGCCGGTACTGACGGCAACGCAGCTGCAGAAGTTCAAGATCATCCAGCATGCCATGCGCGGGCACTTCCGCCATGGTGGCCACGGTGATGGTGCGGCGGCAACGGCCGCGCCGGCGACGACTAACTGATCGCCCGTTAAGCGCCGGCAAGAGCCACGTCTTTTGCCGGCGTGGTCGATCGTGCTGACGGCTGGCGTTCGCTGTGGCGCTGGTGGATGGGCAGGCGCGGCGGCTGCCGCGAAACAGTATGGTCACGGCCGCAGCCGGCCAAAGTCACGCCTT